>DATFBW010000350.1:0-16813 GCA_035253645.1 Gemmatimonadaceae bacterium
CGGTTTCCTCGAACATCTTGCGGTTGAGCCACCCGATCACCGGACCCCCGCCGCTCGTCCACAGCGTTTGATTCGCATCTTCGGCGAACATCAAATGATGGGTGCTGAAGCACGTACTGATGTGCGTGAGCTTCCTCGTCTTCGGGTCGTACATCGCCAAGTGCCGCCCGGATCGCTCAACTGGAAAGACCTTTGCGGACGGATGAGACGAACCCTGTTTGCAAAACGGTGGATTGTCCGGAGGCCGCACGGCCGACGTGATCCAGACGCGGCCGAGCTCATCGAGCATGGGGTTGTGCACGTTGTTCTTGCTCGTCCACAGCACTTCGCTTCCCCAATACGGAGACGGCTGTGGCATGGCCGGGTTGGTCGGCGTCGTCGCTGGGTCACGCACGGTGAGTGGAACCTGAGTGGCGGCATGCCTAACGGGATCGAGCACCGGCAGGTAATCGGCACTCAGCTCGAGCGCGCCATACAACAGTCCATTGGCATTGACTGTGGGCTTGCGGCGGTCCGTCGAAACGACATCGTGCAAATAGGCTTTGGGGTCCGCCCAGTCCCACTGTGTAATCACGATGTTCCGCTCGATGCCTTGGGGACGGGGCGGTGCCGGCGGTACCTCGCCTTTGCCGATGCGCTCGGTCCAATCGGCAAACATGGCAAGCGCGCGTTGCCTGCCGATTTGATTGAGCGCGTTGCTCATGCCCGCCCCAGCCTGACCTGATTGGATCCGCCGGTCCCACGCGGCCACCATCGATTCGAACTTGCCCAGCGAGGGAGGGATCTCGCGCGTGGCTTTGTTGCCCATGGCGTGGCAACCCGTGCAACCGCCGGACTTCATGCTGCGGATCCACTGTGCCTGCGTTCGCACGTTAGGCGAGATCCCGTTACCATCGGGGCCCGTGCCGGGGAACTCGCTCTTGTCTGGGATGCGCAGCAGGGAATACCAGTAGCCGGCCGGGTAATAATGCGCCGCCGCTTGGGGATTCGGTGCGGCGACGGCGGTGAGGTTGAGCAGCTTGCCCGGCGATGCTTGCGATTTCGGTGAGTCAGTCAGCCCGTAGCCGCGTACCCACACGCTGTACTGCGCGTTAGGCAGGTCCGGGATGAGGTAGCGGCCCTGGTCGTCGGTGACGACGATGCGCACGAACTTGGTCGGGAGCGCAGTGGTTTCCGCGATGACCCAGACACCAGCTTCCGGGCCACGCGCACCGGTGACCACACCGCCGATGTCGTTTGGATCGATACGAACGTTCTGTGCTCGCGCGACAGACGCGCCGGCAAGCCATAATAGCGCCCAAGCGAGTTTCGTCGGCATCAGTTCTCCAGGCGATCGCACATCTAAGTCACCCTCAAAAACCGTCTCCAGCAAGGGGCGCACACTACGGACCGACCCAGTTTCGATCGGTCGAGATCGCCTCGCAAAAGATCGGCCTAACGAGATTAGGCTTTCGGGCGTCCGGTTGCGCGACTTGTTCTTCGCGATCGTGGGGTCCGATCAGACCCCGGCGGTTTCGGGATCGGCGCAGGCAGTGGGGGGAGCGGTGACAGATTGCCAATCGGCAGCAACGACCAAGGCGAGGTCGGGGTGTCAAGCACACCGCGCGCGTCGGTGTCATCGATTCTGATTGACGCGGGAACCAGCTTGCCGAACGCTTCGAAAACACCGGCCGGTATTGCCGCCGGTGACTGTAAGAGGCGCGCGACACTGAGCACTTGTTCGATAGTGTTTTTGAGAAGCTGACTTCCCATATGGAAAACCGTCGGAGGGCCCCAAGTGGTAATGGCCCGCAAACCCGGCAGCATGAACATTCCGGCCGCCGCTACCCATAACATCGCCATTAAACCCGGGCCCGGCTCCACCTTACAGCTATTGATAATCGGAGCCGCCGAGAGGCGAAGGGATGTAATCGCCGCAACATTGCTAAGATCGAACACGATAATGAGCATGAAATTGACGTCGGCGAGCAGTACTTGACCTGCCACTCCTGGGGCGCCGCTGACGTCGGCGTTCAGCTTGAAATTGAGCGTCACGCTCTTCCCCCCACCCGGCGGACCTATGATGGCCAGTGAGAGCTCACCCTTAAGAGTGAGGACTCCCAATGTGAGTGTAATTCCCGACCACGTGCGAATAGTGGCAGGCGGAAATCCCAGAATAGACGGTACGCCAATCGTTGTGGGCGTTGTAGTAGGAAGGGAGAGGTTTGGCAGTTGCTCGAGCAGGCAGCTCAGTAAATCGATGAGAAATGGATTGCCGATCGTGACGGCAGTATCGACACCCGCTTGAGGCGCGAAAGGTGGAAACACATCGCTCGCGTCGAGCGGTGACCGCTTAAAGCCGATCTGCAGAAAAAGCGAGCCGTCGGCAGCTGCGCTAAGCCTTGCCTTGGCGGCGGTCGGAAGCGCGCGAACTTCGCAGGATGAACCTGCACTCGGCGTCGTGTACACAAGACGACCCGTCCTTCCCATCAGGCCATTGAATGCGCCCGACAATGTTGCTGCGACGGCGGCCGGCACGGCATTCGCGAGTTGCAGGGCTACCCCAGGTAAGTCGCGCAGCGGCTGTGTAATACCTGTCAGGACACCAGGCGGAAGACCGCGCAGCAATTGATTGATGACGCTCGGGACGGCCGGCGTGAGAGCCGACTCAATGCCTTGCGCAAGCGCGGCACTAACTGGCGGAAGCACGTTTGCTGGACGGCAACCGAAAAGCAGACCGAAGCCGGTGGTGTCATCGATCGTCGCTTCTGTATTCAGCGCGACTCCATTGACGCCGAGTGCAAGAAAAACCGTGGTTGTGAGGGAAGCATTACGGGTCAAGTCAACCGGCACTGAAACCACTGCGGGAAGTGGGAGCGCCAGGTTGCCAACCGCTGGGAGCGAGATCCTCCCAGTCATCGGGTTCAGGTCGAGCGGCAACCCCTGCGCCGGCAGCCGCCATGTACCGGTCGCACTCAGCGAGGGGATGCCTAACGAGCCGTCTTGTCCCGTACGTTGCGTAACCGACCCCGTGGCAGCATCCAGGTTGATGGCTGCATTGACGAGCGAGAGGTTCAATGTCCCCGCAGCAACGCTCGCGACGAGCAAGACCTCGCCCGTGATCTCGACCTCAACGTTTAATTCGATCTGCCCGCGGTTGGCGCCAGGCAGCACGGGCCGGATGTTCTTAATGGTGAGCAGCGAATTCGTGAGCCCAGGCACGGCGATTGGCATCGGCGTTCGCAGCGCTTGCAGCGCCGGGCCAAGCAACCGCATTACGCCATCAATGAATGACTGACCGCCGATACTGATTACCGCATCCAAAGCCATAGCGCCTCCCGTTTCCCCGGCCCGGATCCGGCGGCCGTCACAATGAGTGAGCTCGGGATGTATCGAGCCACTCGGTGGGTTCGCCTAGCACCTACCGGTCGTCGCTTTGAATGATCGGGTTCCCGTAGAACCGCCACTGCGTGCGGAAATCCTTGGGAAGCGGCTGCTTGAGCAGCATCGCGCGCACCATCTCGATCGGCATGCGGCCACCCTGCAGGATGCGATCATGAAACTCCATCTCGCGCATCTTCCCGCTTTCAACGAGCTCCTTACGCAGTGCGCGGAACTGGAGCGCGCCTAACATGTACGCCGCCTGATACACCGGCGGGTACGTCCCGATGAACGACCGGCGCACTTCCGCCTCGGCATTGGCGCGTTCGTGCCCCACCTTGTTGACGAGCAGCTCGACCGCTTCGTTAGGTGTCATCGTGCCGAGGTGCACACCTAACGAGAACATGATGCGCGCGGCGCGGTGCATGCGCCAGAACAACATCCCGACCTTGTCTTCCGGCTTCTGCGCGAAGCCCATGTCCCAGAGCACCATCTCCCAGTAGAGCGCCCACCCTTCGCCCCAGAACGGCGTGGAGAACTCCTGCCGGTGCTGGTTGAACCGAGACGTCATGAAGCCTTGCAGGTGATGCCCGGGAATGAGCTCGTGATGCACCGTTGCGCGGGAGAAATGCGGATTGTTCCCGCGCATGCTCATCATCTTGTCGTCGTGCTCCATCGCGTCGGTCGGATACGACACCTGAATCACTTCGCCGCCAAGGAAGAACGGGCTGACTTTTTGGCGCTCGGGACTCAGCATCTCCATACGCCAGATTTCTTTGGCGAGCGCGGGAACAGTGAGCAGCTTTCTACTCTCCACGTATTCGATCGCTTCGAACGCGAGATCGCGGATGACCTGCGTCTGCTTTCCGGGCTCGACGTACAGATTTTTCACTTTCTCGAGCGCGGCGCGCCAATCGCTGAAGCCCATCTGTTGCGCCGCCTTCTTCATCTCGGCTTCGCACCACGCGTATTCCTTCTCGGCGATCGCGATCAGCTCTTGTGGTGTGTATGGGATGAACTCGACTTCGAGGTCCGCTTTGAGGCCTTCGGCGCCGATCGGATCGCCGATAATCGGTTCATCCTCGCCCTGGCGATATCCGACGACACGCTCACGCAACGTGCGCACATAACGAGTGAGCGCCGTGTCGACACGGCTGTACGGGTCCTTGACCCACCACGTAAAAGTAGGGTCGTAGCCGGCGAAGTAGCCGTACCATCGCGCGAGGGCGTTGCGCCGCAGGTTGTCGAGCGCGTTGGCGGTGCGATAGGCGATCACGCGATTCTTGCGCAGCGCAACCGTGTCGCCTTTGGGAGGTGTGCGCCAGGCGCTGTCGATGCGCGTGCGCGTGCTATCGATAACCGTGGCCACTTGCGCGAGTGAGCGTGCCAATGCCGCGGCGTCGGGCGGGCCGAGACGCCGCCGTTCCTCGGGGAGCCCCGTTAGGCGTTCGAGGAAGGGCGCGAAGCGCTTCATCTCGGCGACTTGTTCGTCCTCGCGGTCGAGCAGCTTGAGCTCGTACGTTAGGCGTTTGGTGAGGAGGACGTGATCGATGCGCCCTTCGGGGCCCAATCTGTTGAAGTCGATTTCATTGAGCCGGGATTGCCACGCGCGTTCGAATTCGCGCAGACGCGCTCGGCGTTCGGAGCCGAAGTCCGTGTCGTAGCGGCGGAGCAGGGCCGCACGGTCCGCGCTGTAGCGCGTGACGATCGTGCGCAGCTCACTCTCCGAGTTTGATACGAGGCTTGTTAGGGGGGGAGCGAGATCTGCGGTCGCGACTCGCTGTGTCCCGGAACGCGTCTCTTGGCCTGTGAGATCAGCAGCCGCGAGAAAGGCTGGAGTACATACGAGCAATAAGCGTGTCGAAGTGCGCACAGTCAGGGCGGAAGATGACCATCTAAACTCTCCGCGCGGACCGACTTCGGCCAGCGCCCAACGCCCCGAGATTTACCGTCGGGGCGTTGGGAACCGTTCTGCTTTTACGGCTTCACCCAATTCACCGTGTTGTCCGTGCTGGTCGACGCCGCCGTCGGATTGTTATCCGCATCAACCGCCGCTCCCGCCGGAATCGTCACCACGATCGTTCCACTCCCCGTCATCCCCGTCACCGTCACGGTGTAGAACGCCCCGCTGCCTGCGACTGCCGCGACTAACGTTCCTGTCGCTGTTGACCCGGTGAACGAGATATCCGATGCCGTGAAGCCCGTCACGGGCTCACTGAACTGCACCGTGAAGGTCACCGTCGTTGCACCAGTGGGATCTGCCTGCCCCGATGCCTGATTGATCGTGACGGTCGGCGATCCTACAGTAAATGTGACGCTGTTGTCGGTGCTCGTCGATGCCGCGTTAGGCTGGTTGCCTGCATCGTTCGCGGCACCCGCCGGGATGGACGCGACAACCGTCCCATTGCTCGTCATGCCCGTGACCAAAACGGTGTAGGTCGGACCCGTACCGCTCACCGCGGCGACCAGCGTTCCACCTGCTGTCGAACCCGTGAACGAGACGTCGGATGCCGTGAATCCCGTTACCGCCTTGTTGAATACCACCGTAAACGAGATCGGCCCGCCTGTCGTGGGATCCGGCTGACCGACAGTCTGATTGATCGTGACGGTCGGCGGCGGACTGTTGAACTGCACGGTGTTGTCAGTGCTCGTTGACGCCAGCGTCGGGTTGTTATCGGCATCAACCGCAGCTCCCGCTGGAATTGACGCGCGCACCGTGCCGCTTGTCGTCATCCCAGTAACTGAAACGGTGTAATTCTCTCCGCTTCCACTCACGGCAGCTGCTAGCGTGCCAGTGGCGGTGGAGCCGGTGAACGAGACATCGCTGCCCGTGAATCCTGTCACTGGCTCACTAAACACGACGGTGAATCGGATCGGCTCTGCGCTCGTTGGGTCAGCCTGATTCGAGGCTTGATTGATCGTGACGTCTGGTGTGGTGTCGAGCTTGTCGACCAGCGTATCGATCACCGAATCAATGAGCGTGCGGATCTGAATCTGGGCGGCACAATCTCGCAGCTTGTCGTTGCCTTGGGCCTTGCCAGTCGGACTGCTGCATCCATCCACCCACTTACGCAGGTTCTGCAGGTGGTGCATCGCCTGGGCGATGTTCCCGCGCGCGATCTCGCTTTCAATCCCACTGAGCCGCGCGAGCATCGCGGTCCGGTTGCCCTCGCTGTGCACGACGTTTTTGGGCAGAGCGGTAATTGCAGCACGCAGCGCGGTTAGATCCGCCGCTGTCGCGGTCTTCAATTGCTCGATGGTGTTCTGGGGAAGCGATGTCGGGAGGTCGAGCGTCGACAGGTCGCTTTGAACAGGCTCGGTGGACGTATCGCTGCAGCCGAGCCAGAGGGCTGCCGCGGCGAGGAGGGGAATTCTAAAGAGACGCATGGGTCTGGTTCGTAGAAAGGTTGGCCCGCTGAACCGTCTGCCCGCGACGATCCGCGGGGTTGGCGTTCCTCCTCAAAAACGCCACCCATCAGATCGCGTGTCGCATCCGGAAGCTTACATCTGCCCGACACGCGACGTCACGACCTCCCCTATCACATTTTCTGATAAGGTGACGGCGGAAGCGAGCTCGGCGCTTTTAGCGATGGACCAGCCGTGCCGCGTGATTGCGCGCCTAACGAGATGCGGCGCGCGAACCGGCTCACCGCTTCGCCGGATTCCTCGGAACGGCTTGTACAAGTAGCGCCAGCGCGGCTCGGAGATCCTGCGTGCCGACGCGCGAGCCGGGAAAATGCCCCATGCGCACCACCACGATATCATGTGTTGGAATGATCCACGTTTCCTGCCCGCCTGCGCCGCGAAATGAGTACGCACTGCGTGGCACCGCGACGGCGCTATCCCCATTCACCCACACCATGCCTCCATACACCGGCTGCCGCCAACCCGGCGCCGGCGTCGCAACGAACCTAACGAATTCCTCGGGCAGGAGGCGCTCGCCCATCCACATGCCGTCTTGCAAGTACAGCATGCCTAACCGCGCCCAATTCCGCGCGGTCCCGTAGTCGTAACCCGTCAACAAGAAGTTCCCGTACGGATCCGTTTCGAGCACCTGATTGCGCATTCCGAGCTTGTCGAACAGCGCCCGCCGGGGATACGTGAGATACTCTTCGCCGCGTTTCCGCACGGCCTCGCGAATCAGATAGCCTAACGTGAGCGGATCGACGTTGCGATACCGCCCAAACGTATTCGGCTCGAACTGCAGCGGCCGCGTGATGGAGAACTGAAACGCGTCGATCGCGCCGGAATAAATGAGGTCGTGATCGTGATAGCCCGCCGAGTCTTCCGGGGAACCGCGGCTGAAGCGGAGGCCGCTGCTCATGCGCATCAAATCCATGATACGGATCTTGGCGCGCGGATCGTTAGGTACCTTGCTCCATTCCGGTACCGGCGCCGGATCTTCCAGCGTGAACGCGCCATCATTAATAAGGCGTCCGATCAGAGTTCCCGTGATGCTCTTGCCCATCGACCAGCTCTCGAGCGGCATGTCCTTGTTCGCGCCGTTCCCGTACCGCTCAGCGATGATCCGTCCTTTGTGGACCACAACGAATGCCGCGGTCAGCCCCTCGGGCCTCGCGAACGCCGCGTCTACGGCCTGACGGAGCTTCACCGTATCGACCTCGGCGGGGAGCGCTGTTTTTGGCAGTCGGTCACCCATCGGCCAATCCATCGACTCGGCCGGCGGGAGCGAGGTCGCTGCTTTTACGGGCTTGAAGTAGACAGTGTCCTTGCCCGGTTGGTGGATGACGCAGCCTTGATCCCCGTAAAACTTCGCCTGACGAGTGACCTTACCCAATGTGACTGCCACGATCTTGCGTTTGTGGTCGACCTCGATGCGGGTAATCGAGTCTACTCGTGGACCGGCGAAATAGCTGGTGAGGTGACTGCGCGCTTCTTCGGGGTTGCGGCCGGAGACAAATAGCGCGGAGCAGTAGATCTTGGCCGTCGCCGCGGTGTTCCAGCTGTCTGGATCGTTAGGTGGAAAACCGGGCTGAGCCCCTGCGCGTCCAGCCAGTGCAAGCGTCAGTAGCGCCGCGCAGCAGAACCCTCGATTCATGATTCCCATCGGTCGGTGAGGGTGCCGGCGGCGATACGCCGCCGTAAGTCCCACTTAGAAAGTGGCTCAGTGTAGAAGCGGCGCAATGGGTTTCTCAGACCCGCTGCAAGGAAAGACTTGAGTCCGTTGACGCGGCAGTGACGGCAGACGGACGGACGGCTGACTGAATGCGCGTAGGATCGACCGCATGCAAAGCCGGATCAGTCACACCGCGTGCGGCCTGGCGCTCCTTGTCGCAGTCAGCAGCAGCGAACGGACTGCTCGACAGAACACAGTGTGGCAAGCGGATATTCAGATCCGCACACTCGAAGTAACGCAGACCAAACGCTCGATGAGCGTACGCGTCGTGATCTACACGGAGAACGATGACGAAGCGCGCAATGCACGTCTCCTGTTCCTCCTGCCGGTTGGAGTCGGAATCGAGCGGCTGGGCACCGGCTGCATAGCGTCGCCGGGACCATCCAACGTCCCTGCGCTACGCGCGGCGGTGACGTGCGACCTGGGCGGCATTCCGAATCACGGATTCCGCGAAGTGGCTATAACAACGACTCTACCCACAGAGGGGCTAGCCAAGCGCATCGGCGTGTTCGCGTATAGCGCTACACCGGATCCCGTGCCCGGAAATAACTACGCCGAGCGGATCGTTCCGTGAGGAGCACATGGAGAAGCCTCGCTTGGCTCGTGGCTCTCGCGGGAGCGTCGATCGCGAGTGGCCAGGCGACAGGCGGCCCGGTCACGCCGCGTCTCCGTGTCGCTGTCATGGACCTAACGGGCAGCGCGCTCAAGATGCAGCAGATGACCCAGACGCCCGCGCCGCGCGACGTTGACACGCTGATGGAGAGGCATCTCGCGATCAGCGAGCGCTGGGCACAGCAGCTTTGCGAGCGTCGTTAGGTGGGCGTTCGCGAGTTGCGCACCAGCCATTCACGTTTCCCCTTGTTGGCTGCAACTCACGAATCAGAAAGGGCTTGCGGTTGGTTGACGCGGCAGTGACGGCACGCAGACGAACGGCTGACTGCGGCCGCCTATTGTCGACCCCTGCAACACGTTTTCAGTCGTGTAGCCGAGGCTCGTCTCTCAGAGGAGGATTACCATGCGGCGCCCCACTCACTCTTTGATTTTGCTAACCCTGGCAACCTCGTTAGGCGCCTGTACTGACGAGCCGCCGACAGCTGTCCCGCACCGACCGGACATCATCTCGCAATTTGCGCTTGTCAACGGTCCCGTCACACCGATTAGTGGCGGTATCGTAAGCTCACCCGTCGTGACGATCGCGAACAGCGCCGTTCGGGAAATGAAGCCACGGATCAGCGGGGACGGCGACCTTTTGTGCTACGACGAGGACCCTTTTGGATCCGCGCCGACGACGCGGTATTACCGGTTTTCGTCCGCAGTGAGCAGTACAATTCCTGGATCGGGCGAAGACCGCGACTGCGCCGCAGACGGCAACCGCGTCACGTTCTCGCGCCTGTTTCCTGCCGCGGGCCGGAGCGGAATAATGCTGTTCGATGTGAGTACTTCAACTCTGAGTGAGCTGGATCCGCAGCCAAGCGTCGTTGATCGCCGGCTTTCCGCCATCGCCGGCAACACGGTGCTCTTCCTCCAAAGCGGTAGGTCACAGGTTAGAGTCATAGACCTCGCAGCTCCGAATCAATCGCAGCTACTCAGCTCGACGGCGTCACCACAAAACTATGGTACGCCTAACCTCTCACCAGACGGGAATGTTGCGGTTTGGGACCGGTGCGATGCCCCGTTTTTCCCAACCAATTGTGATGTCATGAAGGCGGTGCGCACTGCCGGCACGTGGGGTACTCCGCAGCTCGTTACGAGCAGTCCGGATAATGAGGGCTCATCAGATACCGACGGTTCGTACATCGTGTGGACGTCGGACCTGAACAACTCTACGGAATCGGACATCTATATTCAGAGTGTCGCCGGCGGACCAGTCACCCAGCTCGCAATTCCGGGACCGGAGTATAGTACCAGTATCAGCGGCGGCGTCGTCACGTTCCAGGGCCCGAATGCTGGCGGGGGTAGTTACGAGGTGTTTGCCTACATCATCGCTACCAACAAGCTCTATCAGATAACAAATACGCCGCCTAACGAGATCCTCTCAGACGTAGCAGTCCTTGGCAACGGCGATATCCGGATCGTCTGGGATGCCTCCGCTTCTGGCAACAGTGATGTCTACGCCACGACGTTTACTCCGCCTTTCTCCTTCGGCGGTTTCTCCGCGCCGGTTGACAACCTACCGACCATAAACGTCGCGAAAGCGGGCGCTGGTATCCCGGTCAAGTTCAGCCTCGGCGGCGATCGCGGCCTAACAATTTTCGCGAGTGGCTCGCCGTCTTCGGTGACGGTCACGTGCAACGCCGGCGCGCCCACCGGCACGGTCGAAGAAACAGCTACCGCCGGCAACAGCGGGCTCTCCTACGACGCTACGTCGGACACGTACAGCTACATCTGGAAAACCGAGAAGGCTTGGGTGAACACCTGCCGGAGACTGACATTGCAGTTCGTGGACGGCACGGTTGCCAACGCGGACTTCCAGTTCACCAAGTAGTATCCACGGCTCGCGTTAGGCAACGATAGTGTTTCCTGCGGATGGCGGCACGGTACTGGCGACGCGCCCCGACTCAGCGTTGTTTTCTTGGCGCCGACGGCAGCTCGGTCAAGAGCGTTGGCAGGAGTGCGGGGATTGCGCTGCAGCCAGTGCCGGGCCGTCTCGCGACGTGCGTGGAAGACAGGGTCCGCGTGCTCCCATGCTTTAACGACTGCACGGTAGTGCACCGCCGCGCTGTCGCGCTGGCCGACCCGATCGAAGGCTTGCGCCAGGAGCTCGTGCAATTCCGTCCGCGTGATATAGAGGTTCGAGCCGTCGATGTCGCCGTGCAGCGCGGACCTAACGATTGGCACCGCCTCGGCCGGACGATTGAGCCGCATGAGGGTCTTGCCCAACTCGTAGTTTACTCGCGTGAAGCCGAGCGTCCGCGAGTGGATCGCCTCGCGTAACTCGGCCGCAGCCTCTTCGTCGCGCCCCTGGATCACCAGCTGCATCCCGCGCAAATAGTGATGCGCTCGGCGATCCCGCCCATAGTTGCTCCTCGCTCCCCAGGATTCCACTGTGTCCGCGAGATAGCGCAACGCCACGGTGTCCTCCGCAGCTGCAAGCGCCATCCCATAGAGCGTCTTGTGCCAGGTGATGTGGCGCGCTCGGAGGCCGGGGGCAAACGGTGTTTCATCCCGGTTTACCCAGATGGCAAAACTGGCTGCGGCACCCTGTGCATCCCCACGCTCGAGCGTGACAAGGCCATTCAAGAGCGGGTGCGGAGTTCCCAGGCGGACAAGCTCGAGCGCTTCATCGAGCCGACCTTGGTTCCGAAGCGTGATCGCTTTGAGCCATCCGCCCGCACCTGTCTCATGCGCGCGGGGCGAATCGACCCAGGGCTGTATTTGCGTCGCCGCCTCCTCGTAACGCTCGGAAAGGATGAGACGGCGCACCATGTAGCCGGTCTCCACTGGACCGGGAGTGGCTTCCTGATATCGTCGCAGATAGCCGGCGATTGCGACGGTGTCGCCGCGCGCGGCGGCAGACTGGATGAGGATATTCCAGGGTACGTGACTTTTCGGGCGCAGTCGGAGTAAACGGCGCGCCGCGCGCTCCGCCGCGGGGAGCGAGTCCCACCAGAAATGGATCCCGGCGAGGTAGTCCAGGTCCTCGCAGAGCCGGCACTGCTGCCGCTCGACAGGTTCCGATGCCGAATCGATAGCGATGGCGCGCTCGATTGCAGCGACGGCCTTGCGCCACTCGCCGCGGTTACCGAGCGCCTGCGAGAGGAGCTCGTACGCCCGTGGGTAGTTTGGATACTTGGTCACCAACGTTTCGGCAACCGCAATCGATGCTGGCTCCTCGTTCATCGCCAGCATCCTCGCGGTAATCGTTAGGCGTTCGCGTTCAGGCGCGCGACTCGCGAGGCGCAGCGCGCGTGCGCGCCGCGCGACTTCGTCTCCTTCTCCTTCGCGACTGACCGTGGCGTCATAGTAGGCCGCCATGGCGAAGGTCGAGTCTTCCTCGAGCGCCGCTTTCCAGAGCCGGCGTGCCGCGGCTTCGTCGTATTGGTAGTACGCCCGCAGTCCTTCTTCGTAGAGTCGATACGCAATTGGTGACGCGGTCGTCGCCTCCGCGATGGGGCCTGGGGGCAAGCCGAGGTGCAGGTCGCGTGCGATCGCTGCGGTCATGCTATCGATCAACTGATAGCGGTCGTTCGCGGCCACGCGATACGCTCCTTTCACGAGCCCACTCGTTAGGTCCACGCGCTGGATTTCGATGGCGAGGCTCCATTGCGGCCCGGGGAGTAATCGTCCCTGCAAGATCTCCGTGGCGCCCGCACGTCGCGCGGCCTCGCTGTATCCAGCCCCGATTGTGTCCTGCCCCGGACGCATCAATTCGAAGAGCCGTGTATTCGCCAGCACAGAGAGCCCAGCGACGCGAGCCAGGTTCGTGGCCAGCATGTCAGTTAACACCCCACCTATGCGCAGAGTGTCGGGAACTCCCTCTTCATGGATCATTCCAACCGCGAAGGTCGCCGGCCTAACGGCGGATCCGCGCCGCAGCGGACTCCATTCGCTCGCGGCGAGGATGGTCATACTGCCAGCCACGAACAGTCCGGCGGCGGCGACGAGCGTCCACCGCCGACGGCGCGGCACGCGCGGTTGCGACGTGGTCACCGAAGAGAAGTCGCGTGGCGCCGTCTCTTTCTCGCTCAGCCGCTGTATTTGAGATGCGAGCAGCGCGGAAGAGTCGTTAGGTGCGCCCACAACTGTAACGGGTGGTGCCGCTCTGGACGGAGCGTCGCGCACCACAATCGGCGAGGGCAAGGCGCGCAGCTCTGCTTCGAGGCGGCGGATCTCCGGATCCGGATCGGCTTCGAGCTCGCGGCGCACGATGCTCTCATGAGCACGGGCGAAGGCGAGCGCGCCCACCCTATCCCCGCGCGCGGCGAGAGCTTTGAGGTAGCCTAACGCGTAGCGTCCGCTCAACGGATCCAACACGGTCAGACGGCGCCACCACTCGGCGCGGGCGTCGTGGTCGTGGTCTGCGTCGGCGTCCTTCGTGAGCGCAATGAGCACACGCGACATTTCGGCCATAATCGCCGCGCGTTCCTCTTCGACCCAGCGTTCGAATTCCGCACTCCCCGTGAGATAGAACCCGTGCAGGAACGGTCCGGCAGCCAGTGAAGCGGCCCGGGCGCGGTCACCGGCAGCGAGCGCCGTTCGGAAGTCCGAGATATCGGAGCCTAACGCGGACCGGTCGAGCGAGAGGATCGCGTCGGACCGCACCACCTCGGCCCCGATCTCCTGACGCAGCGAGTACAACGCCTGACGCAGGGAGTGGCGCGCGCGCTCTTCGTCAGCGTCGGGCCAAAACAGCCCTGACATCCGTTCACGCGAAACGCCACGATCGCCAGCGCTGGCGAGCACGGAAAGGATTGCCAGGCGCTGGGGTCGAAGCCGGGGGGGAGGCGACCCGTCGGGCCGCTCGAGGGCGAGGCCCCCGAAGGTCACGAGCCTCAACATGCGGACCCATCATGCCGGTGTGGCGACGGGCTGTCAAACGTCGAATTGACCGAAGATCTCGTTACCTGACCACGTTGACGCCGCGATGACGCGCCCGCGGCAAACGGCTGACGACGACGAAATACCTCTTCCTCTGCCTGACGAGGCGCAAACCTGCCGGCCATGGCGGTCGGCTCAACAGAGGAGGACTTGATGGCGAAGATCTCAACGCACGGCTTCTTGCTGCTCGCGGCGTTGGCGCTCAATGCATGCGGTGATGAACCCACGACGCCGAATGCGTCCGCGCCACCGCCGAGAGAGCACAACACGATGATTGTCACCGGGCCGAATGTGTTCACGCAGCTCGGCGGGGCTGAGAATCATCATTGCGCCTTGCGCACGGACGGAGTTGCGGAGTGCTGGGGGTACAACCTGTCCGACCAAGCTCCACCTACGAGGTCCGCATCCGTCGGCACCTTCACGCAAGTGGTTGGGTCTACGAACGACAGCTGCGGATTGCGCGCCGACGGGGTTGTTGAATGTTGGGGCGGAGTTGGAACGATAAGCCCACCGCCAGCTACCAAGTCCGCTGCTACCGGAACGTTCACGCAGATCAGTGGAGGCGGATACGGCACTTGCGCGCTTCGCACCGACGGAGTGGCAGAGTGCTGGGGAACTGCCGGCACGTACCTCGATTACGGCCAATACCCGGCGACGAAAGCGGCGGCATCGGGCACCTTCACGCAGGTCGATGCAGGGAAGTATGCCTCTTGCGCCGTTCGCAATGACGGCGTCGTGGAGTGTTGGGGTTCTGGCAGCGGCGGCAATGCACCACCCACCAAGGTCGCCGCCGGCGGGATCTTCGTTGAAGTCAGCGTGGCGCAAGATCACACGTGCGCGTTGCGCGACGACGGCGTGGTGGAATGCTGGGGGTACAGTGGCTTTGGTCAGGCACCCGTCAGCAGGGCGGCAACCGCTGGTACCTTCACGCAGGTCAGTGCTGGCGCAGGGCATTCGTGCGGCCTAAGAAACGATGGCGTTGTCGAGTGCTGGGGGTACAACGCCAGCGGGGAAGCACCAGCGACACGCGCGGCGGCGACCGGTACGTTCACGTATGTCGAAGCGGCCAACGTTCATACGTGCGCGCTTCGCAGCGACGGCGTAGTAGAGTGTTGGGGCTACGATGGACAAGGCCAAGCTCCCGCGACCAAGGTTGCAAGTGGCATTGCGACTGTGCACTTGCTCCCGACCGCGACGTTTAGCGCGCCTGCATCGGTCACCGTTGGCCAAGGCTTTACTCTCGCGCTCAACAACGCGCAGGTGCCCGGCTACTCCGGCGCCGTCACCTTCAGCTATGCGTTCGACTGCGGCGATGGCAACGGTTATGGCGCGTTCGGCCCAGGCAATACAGCGTCCTGCCTAACGAGCACCGTTGGCACGCGTAACGTAAAGGGAATCGTGCGCGATCAGGACGGCGATCAGCGTGAGTACACCGGTTCGGTGTCGGTCGTCTTCGCGTTCGGCGGTTTCAGCGGCCCTGTCGATGCGCCGCCTATGGTTAACCTTGGCAAGGCAGGAAGCGGCATTCCCGTCAAGTTCAGTCTCGGTGGGAATCAGGGCTTGGCGATTCTTGCTGCCGGATATCCTGTGTCACAGCAGATCGGATGCAGTGCGTCGTCGTCGACTGATCCGATCGAACAGACGGTGACGGCCGGGCAGAGCAGTCTCTCCTACGATCCCAACTCCAGCCTTTACACGTACGTCTGGAAGACTGACAGGGCATGGAGTGGCACATGCCGGCGCCTAACGGTCAGGCTCGCCGATGGGCGCGAATACATCGCGCTCTTCCAGTTCAACTAGCGACGGTTGAAGAGAGCGCAGCAGTGTCGCGTGGTGCACAGAACCGGGTGCACCACGCGACAATGCCCGGCCTTCGTGCGACGTTAGGCGCGGGTTTGTTCACTGTGCTGACGACTTCAGCGACGCGAAGTAATGTGGCTCCAGTTTGGTGTTTCCGGATCGAACGAGCCTAACGCGTTGGTCACGCACGGCGAAACCAAGGAGATCGGCATCATCGTTGGCGATATCGAGGTGCGGTTCACAGCGAAATCATTAGGGGCACGCGAAAGCGCACCGCGCACCAGCTACTGCCCGATCACCGTGACGATCACGCCTTGCGCCACTTTTGTCCCTTCTATCAACGCGACGATACTCTCGCTGCCAGCAGTGGGGCTAACGTACTTCGCGGTGTAGGTGCCATCCCGATTGTCGACGGCCACGGTAGTGACTCCCTTGGGGTTGCTGCCGACGACCACGAACGAAACCATTCTGCCACCTCGCAGGAGAGCGTTGCCGGCCGCGTCGCGAGTGCGAAGAGTCAGCACCACGGTGTCACCTGGTGCCGCGTTCGTCTGCGAAGCACTCACGAGCGACGTGCGCGTCGACACGTCGCCTGGAACGACAGTCACTGCAACCGCGCGTGATGTGATAGGTACGTCGTCGATCGTTGCGCTGATTGTCGCCGCACTGCCGGCGCGCTCGCCCGTGAAGGTCGCGATGTACCGGCCATCCAATAGATCCGCTGTCGCGCCAAGCACACCAGTACTCCCGCCACCTGCGACAGAAAACGCGACGCGGTGTGGCTGCGTGACGGGACACCCGTCTGCGTCCCTAACGCGTAGAGTCAATGTAGTTGTCACGCCCGATGGGAGCGTGAGTGCCGCAACAGGATTCTGAGCGACAGTCGTGTCGTTGATCGTGAGCTCAGTTGTCGTTAGGGATACGGGTCCCGCGGTACATGCCGCCCCGACTGTCACCGTGGGGGATGCTGAGGTGATC
>DATFBW010000351.1:0-6951 GCA_035253645.1 Gemmatimonadaceae bacterium
ATGCATTGAACGACCCACGGACGCATGACGCGTTCGCGTTGTTTTCGACTAGAGCAAATGCTCCTTCAACGCTTTCGCGACCGCACCGCTCCGGTTATTCACGTGCAGCTTCGTGTAGATGTTGCGCACGTGACCATCGATCGTGTGCGGACTCAAATTCAGCCGGCTCGCGATCTGGCTCTTCGTGTGTCCGGCAACAAGGAGCTCGAGGATCTCGCGCTCACGGTCTGACAGACCGTAATCGGCCTGCGGCGTGACCATCTTGCTGAACATCTCGAGCACACGGCGCGCGATCTGCCCGTCGATCGCCCCGCCACCATCCAGCGCGATTTCTATCCCGCGCAGAATTTCCTCCCCTGTCTCCGACTTCAGGAGGTATCCGGTCGCGCCTGCGCAAATCGCCTGGAAGATCCGATCATTACTCTGATGCACGGTGAGCATGATGATCGGAATCGCTGGGCTCTTCTTTCGGATCGCGCGCGTGCAGTCGATTCCGCTCATGCCCGGGAGCCCGAGGTCCATGAGGATCACGCGCGGTAGCTCCCTCCCCTCGCCGAGCGCGGCAAGCGCGCTCTCCCCGTCAGCGAAGACGCGCGAACAGCGTACGCGCGGACTCTTCTGCAACAACTCGCCTAACGTTTCGCGAAAGAGCGCGCTGTCTTCAACCACCCAGACAGGAGCGCGCTGATCATAACGTGCGGCGGCCGTCATGGCTGCGATTGTAATAGCTTATCACCCGGCGCACACCACGCGTTCACGTCTTTTTGAGCTTGAGACGCGCGGTTGTTCCCCGCCCCGGTTCACTGGATAGCACCAAGGTCCCGCCCAGGCGAGCCGCCCGCTCGTGCAGGCTCTTGATCCCCGTTCCGGACTTGACGCTCTCCGGCTCGAATCCCACGCCATCGTCCGAAACGATCAGCTCGAGGTGATCGCGATGCACAGCGATTTCGATCGTGGTGGAAGCGGCCCGCGAGTGGCGTGCCACGTTATGCAGCAACTCCTTGAACAAGAGCAGGAGATCTCGTCTCGCGGCCATTCCAACCTTGGCACGCAGCTCGGCAGCTGCCGGTGCATGGAATGTGACCTGTGCATTCGGCAACAAAACGCTCGCGACGTCTTTCATCCGTGCGATGACGTCTTCCAGCTTATCGGAATCCGGATCGATGGCCCACACGATGTCGCGCAGGTCGGCGACCATCTCACGCGCCGAGCGAGCGATGCGTTGAAGCTGCGTGCGTTCCCGATCCGATACTCGACCGTTGTTGCCGACGGAGTCGGTGAGCAGGGCGATACTGCTCAACCCCGCACCAATCTCGTCGTGCAAATCCCGCGAGATGCGCAGCCGCAACCGCTCTGTGGCGAGCGCCTGCCGCAAACGCAGTCGGTGAGCGCCTAACAAGAGCCCCATGAAGGTGAACGCAAGCAGTGTTTTGAACCAGAGCGTCGCATAAAACGGTGGAATCACATGGACGACGACGCTGGACCCTGGGGTGGACCATTCACCTTCGGGGCTGGCTGCCGTTTGCACGCGAAATACGTAGCGACCGGGCTTTGGTGCGCTGAATGTCGCCAGGTGATCCGTGCTTTCAATCCAATCCGGATTCAGCGGCTCCAGTCTATATCGATAGCGGCGCGCGACGGTGGGCGCGTACGACATGGCAGCGAATTCGATTGTAAACGCGCGGTCGCGCGGCTCCACGCGGAGAGCCGTTGCCTGGTCGATCCACTCCTCGGTAGGACCCTTCGACGTAACCTTACGCCAGCGTGTTAGGGTCACCGGTACGGATCCATGCGGCCCGGCAACGAACTCGGGATCGAATTGCGTCAGGCCTTCGATGCCCCCAAACAGCAGCTCGCCGTTGCGGCGTAACAGCGCTGCTCGGCGATTCAGCTCCCCACTCATGAATCCGTCGCGACGCCCGTAGCGGCGAGCGGTGCCTGCTTCCGGCGAATATTGAACGAGACCGTGCGCGGTGCCTAACCAGAGCCGTCCCTTTCGATCTTCAGCGATGGAAAATACCGACGTGCCGCGCACGTCGGGAACATCGATGGGCGTCAGGGCGTTAGGCGCGGAATCGGCTGAAAGACGGAAGAGACCCTGGTCCGATCCTACCCAGATGCGTCCGCGCCGGTCACGCAGAAAGTGATAAATATCCAGAGGGCTCGTCGGCGAATGGACCGTGTCCAGGGCCGCGCTGGCGATACCATTTGCAACGCGCGTTCGAAACAGCCCGCCCTTCCCGATCCACAAATAACCCGCATCGTGAAACAGTGAGATTACAGATCGTCCACTGACGGTCTGCAACCCACGTATGCTGTCGGACAGACGCCCCGCAACGGGATTGAAGCTCGTGACTCTGGATGAACCGTCCGACATCCAAAAAAATCCGTCCGCATCGCGTTCCAGTAAGGTCGCACCGCCGAGACCAATGCCGGCCACGCGTTGACATCGAAAGCCCGGTTCCACGAATTTGCAAATCGAATGCGCCGTGGCCACCCAGACGTTGCCGAATTTGTCTTCCGCAATATCCCAGATCTCATCTCCGCCGATCGAAGCCGGGTTTCGTGCATCGTGGCGATAGCCGCGTACGTCGGTCCAGTCCGCAGAGATTTGATAGACGCCACCTCGAAACGTCCCAACCCATAACGCGCCGTCCTGCCGCTCGAGCAGTGCGGTGATAAAGTCGTTCGCCAACGGAAGCCTCGGAACGGACCGGCTCGCACGATAATCGAACGGCGGCCGTTGCAGCTCGAGGCGGAAGAGCCCACTCGTTAGGCTCGCCAACCAGATGGCGCCCTCGCGGTCCAGGGAGATGGACTGGGGATACGCACCGATACCGAATACTTCGGGAGAGCTCCAGCGCTCCGTGATCTCTCCTCTTTCGTCGATACGCGCGAGCCACGCGTCGGTGGCGACCACGAACCCCCCGCGGCCATCCGCCACGAGGCTCGGGCGTTGGCCCGAAAACGGAGTCAGAGTGCGAAAGTGAGCTGTGCCGCTGGGCAGAATTTCCAGGCCATCGACGGAAGCAACCAACACACGGCCGGTCGAGTCGACCGTTACGTCGGTCGGAAAGGTTACGCGCTCGGCGCGAAATGTCCGGATGTCTCCCGTCCCTGTGTGTAACCGTAGAATTGTGGCTGTCGGTTCGTTAGGGATGCCTAACCACGCGTGTTGGCCGCTTACTGTGAGTACCGACACGCCTTTGCTCCGCAGCACATGCCGCACGCGCATTGAATCGTCCCCAGTGCCGGATAGCAGCGTGTCGCCATGCAGCAGCCAGAGCTCGCCCCCCGGCGTCCAGCTCCATAACCCTGCACGACTTGTTATGCGGACAGCGCGCCGGAGCGTCGAGTCGGTCCGGAATACGCCGGTCTCCGTCATGATCCACATGCGGCCGTGCGCGTCAAAATACAGGTCCGCGATCAGCGACCCTAAAGCGCCGGGCGCTTGCGGATCGAGCAACGCGTAAGGCACAAAGGAATAGCCGTCGAAGCGCTGCAGCCCACGGCGTGTGCCCACCCACAAGAAGCCGGCGCGGTCCTGGACAACACGATACACCGCGTTCTGCGCCAGCCCATCTTCTACAGTGAAGCGGCGCACCTGCAGCGGCCGGTCCTGCGCGCCTAACGAAACAGCCAGGCCAAGCGCGAGAGGAAGCCGCGTGATCAACCGTAAGGTTGCCAAGACCGGAACAGGCAGGCGTCGCATCGGAGGGCAACGTAGCACCGCAAACTTACGCGGAACGACGCGAACGCGTCATGCGCACCCCTCCTCGGCCTTCCATTGTGACGGCGCAACGGGTCCTGACTGGGCGAACAGAAACAGAGGAGGAATCGCAATGCTTCCGGTACGCAGTGCTCTGCTTCTTGGTGCTCTCGCGCTCATGCCGCCGTTCTTTGGGCCGCGGCGACATGTCGTCGAGAACATCAGTGTGGGCGACTTCGCAGGAAACCTGACGTACAACCTGACCGCCACCCCGCCGATTCGGCGCGGTGTCACGTCGCACATCGTCATCAAGAAGAACTTCATCGATCTGGTGCCCTTCAACATGGTAAACGTCTCTGGTCAGGGGGCCAGCATCAGCAACCTGGCAAACGGGAATAGCGGTGGTACTGGATTTCTCGCCCTGGACGTTACGGTCCCGGGAGCAGCGGCCCTTGGCGGACAAATCACGCTCAACGTCGGGCTTACCGACCATTTCACGTTCCGAGTAGTCAACCGCGGTCTCCTGTCGGGCGCCGTCACGAAGACGCCAGATCCCGCCACTCTCCAGGGAGGCACTGCGTGGGTGGCTGCCGTTGCAGGCACAGACCTCGGCGTTCCTGTGCTGGACGGGCCGATTTGCCACAGCGTCGCGGTCTCGAATCGCACAAACACGTCGGTTCAGTTCACGCTCCAACGCAACGCGACATGCAGCACAACCAGTTTCAACTTCAGGTTGAAAGGGAGCGCGACGAACGATCCGCCAAGCTGGGCGACGGCCTCGGGCAGCTCATCGAATTTCGGATTCGCCTACGTGCCGCCACCGCCGAGCGGCGTGGCGTGTACATCCGATCCAACGATTGGATTTCCAGAGATAACGAGTCCGCAGAATCAGCAGGTGATCCAATTCGCCGCGGGCCAAGCGTCACCAGCGCCCGTCACGGTCACGTGGAGTGCCAACACGTCGAACAACGAGCCGGTGCCTAACAATGAGTGGATCGTTTCCCACTCGGGCACGCTGATAAAAGGCACGGTATCGACGACGGTGATCGGAACCTCGAAGACTTACACCTTCGTACTGCCGGGCGATTATACGATAACACTGAGACCAGCCAACTGCGGACAAAGCGCACCCTCCAAGAGCGTGAGCTTCTCGATGCGACGGCAGTAACACGCCGCAATCATCCGCTCAGAGCTCATCATCTTCACTACGGAGTCGTACATGCCACGTCAACGGAACCTAACGAGCCGCCGCCTTGTGCGTCGCGCGCTCTCGGCGCTGCTCGTCGCGCCGCTCCTCGCCTGGACCGGTTTCGCGATCACACTCACGGGACTCACGCTCTCACCGTCTCAGGTTGGTGTAGGCGGCGCCGCGAACGGCACCGTCACTCTGGACGCGGCGCCGAGCAAGGGGACCATTAGCGTGCAATTGTCCAGTCACAACCCCGCGATCGCGACCGTCCCCTCGTCCGTCTCGTTCTCGAGCCTAACGAACCAGACGAGCCGCTCCTTCACAATCAATCCGCTCGCTATGGGCTGCTCTGAGATCAAAGCGGTGCTGAGCGGCGCGACCAAACGGGCGCTCTTCAAGGTGGAACCGCCTGCTAATCAGCCCGGCGCTCCGAGCGTGTCTTTTTCGAGCAACACAACACTCTCGGGAGCCTCAGTTACTGGAACTATCAGTGTGGCCGGCGGACAAGCCGGGCCCTTCAAGGTTTCACTGGCGAGCAATAGTCCGGCGGCAACAGTGCCCCTGTCGGTGAGCATCACAACGACGTTCAACGAAGGCGTGTACGCCGGCTCGGCGACCTTCCCTATCAGCACCAACGCTTCGAATCCGACGTGCCCCGTGATCTCTGCCACCTTGAACGGCGTCACGGGTCGGAAGCTGCTCACGGTGTTGCCGGTGCCGGGCTAGTCGACCGCCGAGTGTCCGGTGCGATGCGCATGCTTGTAGCAGGAATGGCGACGCTCATTGCTCTCGCGGGCCTAACGCCGGCCAGGGCGACACTCTCGCAGAACGTCGCACAGTATCTTCCGCTCATCGGCTCCGCGCAGAACGGCGGAGCGACGTTCACTCGCCAGTGTCCGCCCGATCAGGTGTTGACCGGCGCGCGGGTGCGCCTGGGACGCGTGATCGATGCCATCGGTATCAAATGCCGCGCGGTGCTCACGAGCGGCTCGTTAGGCGCCGAGAGCGACGTGGGCTCGTTGATTGGGGGCACAAGCGGGCTGCTCGCCGCCGGCTCGTGTCCGGCAGGTAGTGTCATTGTCGGGCAGGCCGGCTCAGCAACACCATCCGGCATCGCGCAATTCGTCCTGCGTTGCCGCGCCTGGGATGCGGCCACGCGCTCATGGGGAGGGGCGACGACGGCACTGATTCAGCTGCTGGCCGGCGCGAATCCAACTGTCGTGGTCGCGTCGCAAGCGCAAGCACTGCGAGAGAGCGTGGACTGTTCGCATCAAACGCAACCCGCCATTCAGTTTCGTGGACGCGCCGGGACGATCGTGGATGCGTTAGGCGTCACTTGTGACGAGCCGTAATTGCGTAGTCGGCGCATCATGGATCTGCGTCCTGTGACTGCCGCCGCATGCCTGATATCGCGGCTGGCGATTGGACAGCAAGCGCCGCCAGTGCCGGTGGCGGAATCGCTCCTGGTTACTGCCAGTGTGCCGGACCGCTTCATCGACAGGCATACACCGTTGGAGTTCACCCTGAACCGGCCGCTGCACCCTAACGAAGGCGAATTGGCGGTGCTCATCGGATCGGTCGATGTCACTGACGTGCTGGAGCGGGGAGCCACTTCGGCCCTATATCGACCGCGGTTGACAGCGCTCCCGGCAGGCGAGCGTGAGGTCGTCGTGTATCGGCGCAACGGAAGTGCATGGGTGGAGCTCCGGCGCTTCACGCTCAAGGTGCTGCGTCGGGGCGGCCTCGTTAGGGTTTCGCTGACGCCGTCGGCCACTTTGGGAAACAATGGCCAACTCGCCGAGGGGCGTTCGTCGGGGATGCCCGCGCAGCCACGAAGCACGTTTCAGGACTTTACGCTCTCCTCTGGATGGCGCAGCGCGCACGAGGGCATCGGCTGGAGTATCGAGACGCAAACCAACGTCGTCGGCTCCAGTAAGCAGGAACAGGCCCTCCGCTTCGCGCAGCGCGGAACCGACGCGCCGAAAGTCGATCTCGCAGACTATCTGATCACGCTGCGAGCCGGCCGCACACGACTGTCGCTCGGCCATGTGAA
>DATFBW010000352.1:0-2997 GCA_035253645.1 Gemmatimonadaceae bacterium
CTGGCTGTCGTGCCGGAGGCGACAGTTTGCATTGCGTGTGGTGGACACGGGGCAGCGTTGCAGCATCGAGGCGCTGCGTTAGGCAATGCCCAACCTGGAGGCATCGTTACCGGCGTGTAAACCCTTAAAACAGGATTATCGCGAACAAACAAAGACAACACGCAGACTTTTTTCTTTGATGCAGTCTCCGTGGTCGTCGCTGTTCCAGTTCGCGTCTGTCCGCGGTGGAGTAGTTCAGGTTGAGTAAGATCAAAAGCGGCACCACGGACGTACACTGACGCCAAAGCAACAAACACGGTCTTTTTGTTTTTAGAAGTCTCCGCGGTCGTCGCTGTTTCGGTTCGCGTCTGTCCGCGGTGGAGTAGTTAAGGCTGCACGGAACGCCGCACATATTCCGCGCGCGCCTCGGCGAGCCTGCCTAACACGCGTTCCTTCTCGGCCGGCGTGTTGTACTCCTGATATCGCTCGGCATTTTCAATCAGCCGATCGATCCATGCTACGAAGTACTCCGCATCCTGGCGTGACCTCACGGGAGCACCGCCGACAGCCACATAGATCGGGCTCGTGGTTGCGATAGGGGCATAATCGAAGATCGGATGCCGCATCCCACTGCTCCACGCGCGCAGCAGGATCCACGAGCTCCTGTCCACATCAATGCTGATATCTCCCGCCGCGCTCATACTGTCGGCCGATAACGGTATCGTGGCCGCGACGTCGCCGTTGCGAATGACCTCGACATGTTGCATCGGGATGATGGATCGCATGCGCGCGCGCACGCGCAACCTGTGGCGCCCGTTAGGCAGCGCGATCTCACTGCCGATGCCGCGGCCGTTCACACTCAGCTCCAGCAGCGCGCTGTTCGTCGCGAATGTGCGGCCCGCTTTGAGCCCATCCAGAAACGAGCGCTGTGTGAGTGGACCCTGGACCTGGACATATACGCGGTTGACGCCCAGCGGGCCGCGGAGCGAAGCGTAGTTCATCATCGCATCGGTTCCAGCCCCGGCAGGGATGCGAAACCCATTATTCAATAGCGAATACCACACGCGTTGCGTCGCCATCGCATCTTCGTTGAATCCGACACTCTCGTAATAATCGAGGGCGCCCAACGCGGCGCTGACTGGAATCTCGTGCGTCAGGTTGCGCGTGCGGTCGTTCGGATCCGGATAGACGTCGAACGGATGGACGTAACCGACGATAGCACCCTGTGCGCGCGCGAGCGCGGCGACGTCCACGTTCGTCGGGACGAGCGACGATGCCGCCGTATTCGTGTACGCGGCGTAATTCGGCAACACCACATGGCTCGTTAGGCCCAGCAGTGCGGTATGTCCCCAATAGGAGGTATGATACTCTTCATCATGGAAGATGAGCGGCGCGCGTTGTCCACTCGCCTCGCCGCTGTCGAAATACGCGATGTCCGGGATGCGCCCTTCCTTGTTCACGATCAGGTTTTCGACCAGGTCCACTGCCTCGGCGCGCGCCTGCACGCGCAGACGCTGCGGCGTGTTGCGGTAGCTCCCTCCGTAGTTCATGTGCACATGCAGGTCACCGTTGTACCAGCCACGTGCGGCCAGATTATCGATGCGGCGCAGCGGGATGCGCACGGTGCGAGCCACATTGGCCGCTACCGTGATGGTTTGGTGCTGCAGCGCGTACTCGAGACCGCGCGATACCTCCACTGTGTACTGGCCGGCCGGGACACCGAGCGTCGTTAGGCCCTGCGTATGGAAGTACGTGGGCTCGTAGGGCCGCTCCCGGCGGTCGAAACCATCGTCGGCGTGGCGCCACGCATCGTCAGGTGCGTACCCCCGGCCATCAGTTCCTGTCACAGAGACGCGTGCCGGAATAGGCAGTCCCGCCGCATCCGTAATCGTTAGGTTGAGCGTCCCGTGCGGCCGTACATACCGGCGATTCGAAGCTCGTAACTCGCTCCTTGCTCCTCCCGGCACAGCCAGGATCCGAAGCGAAGTGTTCCCGCTTTCGTTCGAGATGTACGCGATGCGACTACCGTCCGGCGACCAGCGAGGGCCAGTAGCGTCAAACTCTCCGTATGTGACTTGAAAAGGATCGCCGCCATCGCTTGTCATGAGCCAGAGCTGGTGCCATTGGCGGCCGAGGTATGACGCGTACACGACGCGTCTGCCGTCACGCGCCCAGTCCGGGCGCGCGCGCCATGTCGTCTCTTCGTTTCGGATCTCGCGGAGCCGAGTGCCGTCGCCGGCGTCCATGCGCCAGATGCCGCCGCTGCCCCAGATATGCCCACGATTCGAAACGACAATGAGCTCCCGCCCGTCAGGCGACCAGGTCGGCGAGAGGTAATGGTCGTAGACGCTGTAGTAGTAGCGCGGCAGCTTACTGTCGCGGTCCTCACTGATGCGCTGAGGCATGCCTATCGCGCCATTCGCGAAAGATGCGACAAACACATGGAAGCGCCCTTCGAATGCCGTCGACACGAACGCAAGCCGACGACCGTCCGGCGACCAGCGCGGCTCGAGGTTGACGGCGCCGTTATCGAGCGCAATCCGCGACTCTCCGCTCGTTAGGTCCAGCAGTCGTAACGACATGGCGTCGCGCTCGTACGACGTGTACAGCACAAAGCGTCCATCGGGCGACCAGTCGGGCTGGTGATCGTATCCCGGGCCGTCCGTGAGCTGCCGGGCCTCCTCGCTCTCGATGCTCTGCCGCCACAGCGTCCCCTGCATGCTGTAGATTACCTCGCGCCCATCAGGGGACCACGTGACTGCAGCGGGTCCGCTCGTAACCTGCGGCAGATACATCTCGCGATAGTAATAGTTGTGCGGGACGCGGATCTGGCGCAGAACTGTTTCGCGCTGCGCGCCACTCCCTTGCGGCAGCAGAAGTGTAAGCGCGATAGCGAGCAGTCGTCGTCGCACGTCCGCTAGGCTCCGCGCAGGAAAAGACCGCGTGGATCAAGGACGTTGCGGAGCAGGTCCAACTCCTCGATTGTGGGCTCGCCCGCCGAGCCTAACGTGTGGCCGA
>DATFBW010000353.1:0-13103 GCA_035253645.1 Gemmatimonadaceae bacterium
CCTACACAGAACGATGAGCTCGGGAGCTCCACGGCTTCCACCAATCCATCAGGCGCGACGGCGCTGGCAACGAGCGCAGGAGCGAGCGTCTTGATCCCCTGATGATGCATGGAGTTCACGGTGATCCGCTCGCGCGCAAGCACATCACGCAAGCGCGATCCCGCGGTCACCATCACGTCATGGGCGAGGTGATCGCGCTTGAAGCCGTACGTCGGGAAGTAGTCGTGCTTGATGGCGTCGGGATATTGCGCTTCGAGGTCCTGATACAACGTTCCGCCTAACGTGACATTGATGACCTGCAGCCCGCGGCAGAGACCCAGGAGCGGCTTGCCGTCTTCAATCGCCCAGCGCGTCAGTTGCATTTCCACAGCGTCGCGCGCCTCGTCCACGCGACCCAGCTTCGGGTGTGGCTCTTCGCCAAAGAGTGCCGGATCCATGTCCACGCCGCCCGGGATCAGGACGCCATCCAGAATTTCGTAGACCGAGCGCAGCGCCTCGGTGTCCTCGTCGAGCAGCGGGACCAATACCGGGGTTCCGCCGGCCTGCGCGACCGCCACGTAATAGCGCTCGTTCATAACCACCGAGTGCGGCAGCAGCGGTGGGATGCCGTCTATGGCCTGCAAAGTTTGCGTGGTTACGCCGATTACTGGTCGCATATTCTCTCTGACTGATACCCGGGCAGGACGTAATTTACCAAGTCGTTAGCGCTTAGGCGTTAGCTCTTAGCAAGCCCCTTAGCGCCCGCTAAGACCTAGGCGCTAAGAGCTAAAGACTAGCCTGTTGCGGTACCGGATAATGCGAAACCGGCGCCCTCAATTGTGCCGAATCTGCTACCGGCATGGCGGGTTGAGGAAAGACTCCCTCTTCGGTTTCACGTACGAGCTGATCCACCACGCTCGTTAGGTTGCCCGTCTTGCGGTACGTCGCCAGCTGGCGATCGGCGCTCGTCCCTCCCTCCAGGATCTTGATCGCGTACTCCACTTCCTTGCGGCTGCCTAACTCGTCGAGCACGTCCCCGATGAACCACTCGATGAACTCGCGGATCAAATCGGGCGCCGGCAGCTCGACCTCTTTTCCGAAGTCGATCAGCTTCCCATCGAGGCCGTAGCGCACCGCGCGCCACTTGTTCTCTTCGATGAGCTCCGCTGGATAAATGCGGAACGTGATGTTGTCGCGCCGCATCTTCCACAGCTTGAAGACGAGCGCCTGCAAGATCGCCGCGATGCACACCGCCTCTTCGACACGGGTACACACGTCGCAGATGCGGAACTCGAGTGTCGGATACTTCATGTGCGGCCGCGCATCCCACCAAACCTTGGAGCCGTCGACGATGCATCCGGTTTCAATCAATGTTTCGATATAATGCTCGAACGCTGCCCACGAGTGGATGTACGGCGGCACACCGGTGCGCGGAAACGCCCGAAACACTGCGCTGCGGTACGACTTGAGTCCGGTATCACGTCCTATCCAAAACGGTGAGCTCGTCGAGAGACACAGGATGTGTGGCAGCACATAACGAGAGACGTTACACGCGTCGACGAGAAACTCGCGATCCTCGATGCCGATGTGCACGTGCGTGCCGAAGATCAACAGCTGCTGCGCCAGTTGCGCCATTGCCTGACGCGTACCGATGTAGCGCTCGAGCGGCGTGATCTCCTGATTCGCCCAGTGTGAGAATGGATGAGTTCCTGCTGCCGCGATCTTGAGCCCCTTCTTTCCCGCCAGCTCCATCACGCCACGCCGAAGGGCAATGAGTTGATCGCGCACTTCCGCCGGCGTGTGGCACACTGTGGTGCCGACCTCCACGATCGACTGATGCAGCTCAGGCTTCACCTGCCCCATGATGATGTGGTCGGCTTCCAGGATTTGCGTGATGTAGGACTGTAGCTCACGCGTCTCCGGATCGATGATCTGGTACTCTTCCTCGACGCCGATTGTGAGGGATGGTGGCTTCACGCGGTACGCCGGCAATGGAGCGGGGGTTAGAGCAGCTTACGGTGCAGGCTAACTAAGGCCGGTGGTCGCCGGGGTCGTCAAGGCACCCCCTCGTTCCAGAGGTGACGACTCGCGTCACCCGACCCAGCTGAGCATTGCATGATTTGTATACATATCGTAGGCTAGCAGTACCACCCTTCCAGGCCGCCCACCGGGCGGGGCCCACCACAGCTGCAACACCCAAGACGGAGCGCTCTATGCACCCTATGCCTCGTCGGCTCCTCTCTGTATTGATCCTGCTCGCGGCACCTTTGCCTCTCCTCGCGCAGAACACCGGCATGATTCAAGGCAAGGTCACGGTCGAGGGAATTGGCCGGCCTTTGCCAAATGCGCAGGTCGGGGTCGTGGGTCTTCCCATCGGCACGCAAACCAACGAAGCCGGGGATTTCCGCCTAACGGGAGTTCCCGCGGGGCCGCGCCAGGTGCGCGTGCAACGACTCGGCTTCGCCCCGGCAACGCAGGCGGTGACCGTTGTCGCCGGACAAACCGTAACGCTCAACCTCTCGATCCGTGAAGCGCCGGTTTCTCTGGAGCAGGTCGTCGTCACTGCGACGGGCGAGACGCGCAAGAAAGAGATCTCCAACTCCATGTCGACGATTTCCGCGGCGCAGCTGGAGAATGCGCCGGTGGTGAGCACCCAGCAGATGCTGACGGCGCAGTCACCGGGCGTGACAGTGCTGGCGAACTCCGGTCAGCCGGGCGCGGGAGGCGTCATCAAGCTCCGCGGCAACAACAGCATCTCGCAGGGCAACAACCCGATCATTTACGTCGACGGCGTGCGCATCTTCAGCGGCAACACGCCAAACGTGCCTAACGCGCGCCAGAACACCCTTCCGTTGAACGACATCAGAGCCGAGGATATAGACCGCGTCGAAATCGTGAAGGGAGCCGCGGCGACAACGCTCTACGGCACCGAGGCCTCCGGCGGCGTCATTCAGATCTTCACCAAGCGCGGCCAATCAGGAGCGCCGCGCTGGACAGTTGAAATCACCGGCGGAACGAATGACCTCGAGTCGGCAGAAGTGCACGGCGATCCGGCGGCCGTCTGGCTCAAGCAGTGCCGTGGCCCCCTCATGTTCGGTATCGACATCACACGCGCGGCAACGTTAGGCGACGAGATCCGTTTCGAGGATCCGACTTGCCCGCCCAGCAACAAGTGGATCCGTACCGGCATCATTCAGCGCTATAACACGTCGGTTGCCGGCGGTACCGAGGCGATGCAGTACTACTTCGGCGGAAACCTGAGCGACGAAGAGGGCGCCATTGAGACCGGAAGAAACATCACCGGCGGTTTCCGCGGGAACTTCAGCTTCCGCCCACGCCCCAACCTGGAGATTGGCCTCAACTCGTCATATCAACGCAACAAGGTTGCGTGGGTCCCGGACGGCAACCTGGCCAACGGATTCTCTCTCAATGTTATGCGCGGGCTGGCTGGCAACTATCGCGGTCCAGGCTGTGCGACCGGAATCACGAACTGCATGGCGAATGCTGATGCCTTGCGCATCCAGACGTTCACGCGCGGTGACCACTATATCTCCGGTCTCTCCCTCAATTACACGCCGATCGAAGCGTGGACCAATCGGCTTTCCGTGGGTCTCGACTACGTCGGCCAGGAGAACCGCTCGCTCATTCCCTACGGGCATCAGCGTAGCCCGTTAGGCCAGCTCAGTCACACTGACTATATCCGCCGGTTTCTTTCGATGGACTACGCGTCGACGTATCGAAAGCCGTTCGGCGCAGCGTGGGTATCCAACACGTCCTTCGGTGGCCAGGTCTTTCAAAACGCGCTCTTCAACAAGTCAGTCAACGCGAATGACTTCGCCGGGCCTGGCGAGCCGACGATCACGAGCGCCGCGATCAGGACCGTTGGCACCGATTCGCGACAGAAGGTAGTCAACGCCGGCCTCTTCGCGCAGGAGCAGATCTCCTGGCGCGACCGCGCGTTCGTCACGTTAGGCGTCCGCATCGACGGGAACAGCGCGTTCGGTGAGGACTTCGGCCTGCAGACGTATCCCAAGATCGGTCTGGCGTACGTTCTGTCCGATCACGACTTCTGGCCCAAAGCGATCGAAACGTTCAAGGTGCGCGGCGCAATCGGCGAGTCCGGAAAGGCGCCGGGTGCGTTTGACGCCGTGCGGACGTGGTCTCCAATCGCTGGCGACGAAGCAAAGCCGGGTTTTACGCCGAACCAGGAAGGGAACGCGACCCTCGGCCCTGAGCGCACGCGCGAGATGGAGCTTGGCTTCGAGGCCAGCGCGTACGGCGGGCGGTTTGCCGTCGACGCGACCTATTTCAACACGACGACGAGCGACGCGTTGATCGGCGTACGCTCTCCGCCGTCGCAAGGATTTCTGAATACGCAGCTGCAAAACGTGGGTGAGGTGAACAACAAGGGTCTCGAGCTCAAGCTCGATGCCGGCATCATCCGCAGCGAGAAAGTCGATTGGCGCGGCCGCATCAACTACACCCAGATCAACAGCAAGGCCGTGGACCTTGGCGGTGAGCCGCTCATCGCCATCGGAGCTTTGACCGAGGTTCGCGAAGGATATCCAGTCCCTGCTCTGTTCGCGCCGATCATCAAGAACCCGAACGAGAAGGCGGCTCCGCAATTCGACGCCACGCTGAACGAGTTCATCGGACCAACGTTCCCTGACAAGATTACGGGTATCGGAACGACGCTGACGCTGTGGGGGAACCTCATGCTCGACGCGTTAGGCGAGTTCCAGTATGGTGGCTACAACATCAATTACATCGGTTTCCAGAACGCCAATCGCGGCGTCTGGCGGCCGTGTTACGACGCACAGAAGAAACTCGCCGCCGTCATCCGTGGCACGGATCCTAGCGCGGCGAACGATCTCACCGCGCTGGAGCGCGCGCGGTGCGCGATCGATCGTACGGTTCAAAACGCGGCGTGGTTCGCCGAGGCGACCGACTTCTTCAGGCTGCGACACGTGACACTGACTTATCAGATCCCGCAGCGTTGGCTGCCGCGAACCAATGGCGGCTCGGTCACACTCTCCGGCCGTAACTTGTGGCTCAATACAGACTACTCGGGATTGGATCCCGAATCGGCAGACCAGACGGACAGCGAGTTCGCGCGGCGCGAGTATTACCAACTGCCGCAACTTCGTTCGTTCTCGGTCGCTTTCAGGCTCAACTGGTAACCGCGTGGAGACGACTCTCATGAGACTTCTTCGAGTCACTCAGCGCGCGATCCTCGTGGCGACGTTTGGCGCGCTCACCGGATGCGGCATGCTGGAAGTGTCCAATCCGGGACCGCAGTCCGACGAATCATTGAACACAGCGACCGCGATGGCCGGACTCGTCACTGGCATGTCCTTCGATCTATCGCGTTCGATGGATGCAGCGACGCAGGAAACCGCGATCATGGCGGACGAGCTGTTCCATGGCGGAAGCTACGCCAATGAGATTTTCTTCAATCAGGGCATCATCCGACCCGATCTCGTCAACGGGATGTGGGGCTCGATGCATCGAGCGCGGTGGGTGGCTGAGGCCGGGATCGAGCGCATGAAAACTGTGCTCGAGGAAGGCTTCAACACGAATCCGTTATCGGCGCGCGCGTATATCTACGCCGGACTGGCGAACCGAATACTCGGTGAGCTCACGTGCAATGCCGTCATCGATGGCGGGCCGTCAGAGGATCACAAGGTGCATTTCGCGAGGGCAGAAGGGCACTTCACCGAAGCTATACGGATTGCGGGAGGCCTAACGGGTGCGATCCGTGATTCGCTCTTGCGCGTTGCGCACGGGGGGCGCGCGTCCGTACGCGCGTGGCAAGGCAAGTGGGCGGAGGCTGTCGCCGACGCGCAGCTCGTACCGACAGCCTACGTGTTCAGCGCGTTTTTCTCGACGAATACCGGGGCGGAAAACAACGACCTTGTTTTTGAAACGAACAACAGATTGGAGTACACGGTGTTCAGCACGCAGTGGGCGCAGGTGTTCAGAGACCCGCGCGTTCCGTGGGACACCGTCAAGACAACCGGTGGTGCGATACAGAATGGTCAGAACGGGCGCACGCCGATGTTCCGTCAGCGCAAGTTCAATGGGCTTGGTGCCGACATTCCGCTCGTAAAAGGCACCGAGATGCTCATGCTGCGCGCCGAAGCCGCACTGCGGGCGAATGATGTCGCCGGAGCGATGGCACTCATCAATCAGCAGCGCGCGTTCTACAGCACGACGGCCAATCCATTACCGCCCTTGAGCGCGAGCACGGCGGCGGAGGCGTGGCCGATCCTCCAGAAAGAACGCGGTGCGGTGCTCTGGCTGGAGAATCGTCGTTTGTGGGATTTGCGACGCTGGAACGCGGAGCCGCCACCGATCAAGCACACGTTCCTGGATGGGCGAGACAAGTGCATTCCGATCAGCGAGAACGAAATGCTCTCGAATCCGAATCTGCGCGGATAGGCTGCATGCTCAGCCGGGCGCGGCGACCGCTGGCCGTCTTGATTGGTACGCTGCAATTGTGCACCGCATGCTACCAATACGTACCGGTGCAGTCGGCGCCGGTGGGGTCACAGGTCGGGCTCGACATCAACGATGACGGCCGGGTCGCGCTGCGCGAGCAGCTCGGCCCGGGCATCGTTAGGCTCGAAGGGCGCGTGGCCGAAATGGCCGGCGACGCGGTGGTCGTACGCGCGAGCAGCGTTACCCAGATTGGCGGCCGAGCGACACCAGTCGACAGCGTGCGCGTGCGAGTTAGTCAGGGGCACATCGACCGTATGGACGAGCGGCGCTTGTCGCGGACGCGCACCTGGATGGTCGTCGGCGGCGCGGTTGCGATCGTTGCCGCGTTTCTGATCGGCGGTGGAATTGGCGGAAAGGCGCCGTCACCGGAGCCGGGGGAGCCGCCGGTCAATCAGTATCGCGGTCATTAAGCAAGCGTAAAGTGTGCAGTGCTGAGTAAACAGTGCTGAGTGGTGAGGACAGCAGGCTCACGTCGCCCAGCATCCTCAAGACTCAGGACTTGAGACTCAGCCCTTCACACCTTTTCGCGGCGCTCTTTCACGCGCTTGAGCAATCCAAACAACATCCTTCGAACCTCTATCGTCTGGGTTCGTAGCGGGTCGGTTGTACTTTCAGCGACGAGCTTAGTGGCAGCCGCAAACTCGAGTTGGTACTCAAGTTCAGTCGCTGACGCGATCGCGATTTGCAGGAACTTCGCCAAGTCCCGGTTACTCTGGCGACCGCAACCCTCGGCGATGTTGGAAGGAATTGAAAGCGCGGCACGTCGTGCCTGCGAACTAAACCCAGAGCGATCGCGGCGCTCGATTGGTCGTACGAGATCGTTTACGGCCACTGCAAGCGCGTGCGCCTTTTGCCAGACGGCCAGGTTGCGATGATTCTGCATTCGTGCATGATGGTCGCCAACGGCAACATCGTATCATCGAATTCTTGCCATCGGAATCTTAGTGTCGCGCGCGCTTTCTTGTCTTTTACGGATCTCTGCCTGTCCGCTGACTACAAATGCACCAGTCAGCGACACGTATTGTGTGAAGTGCTGAGCTGGTTTTCCTCTCCAGCATCCTCAACACTCGGAACTCGGAACTCAGCACTCTACACTTTTTCACGGCGCTCTTTCGCGCGCTTCACCGATCTCCTCCTGTCCGCTGATCACACAAATCCACCCATCCCTGCTCACACGCGATCGCGTACAGCCGCGCGGGATCGCGCTCGCGCAAGGGCGGCTTCGTCCCGCGCAGCACGTTAGGCAGCTCCGTGAGCGGTGGCCGGTCGCGCACCGGTGGCGTTGTCGCGTTAGGCGGCCGCTGCAGATTGGTGCATGCCGGCGAGAAGCCGAGCTCGCACCCGCGCCTGAAATCCTCCTCGGCGCGCTGATTGAGCTCCACGCGCTTGATGCCGACCTCATTGCACGCCCAACCCGATCCGCTGTTGCAGTACACGACGAGCAGATTGGCCTCGTACCTGCACGCGCGCGCATTCCCCGTCTCACACGCATTCTGCCAGAACGGGAGATACTGGCCCGGATGTGTATCGCCCACACCCTGAACCGAGTACAACCCGGCAAAGATCGCGGCCCACAACCCCGTAAACGCGGCGTTGCGCCAGCGCGGCGAGAGCGCGCGCCCGAGCCGCGACGGATCCAGTACCGCCAGGGAAGTGCTCGTTAGGTGGTCGATCCGCCGTACGAGGAGGTTCATGAACGGCACCGGCAGCAGCTTGTCGTAGAACGTCGGCAGCCCCGCCGAGCTCAGAAGGACAAAACAAATCGCTGTGCCGATTGCATAGAGCATTCCGAAAACGATCCGACCGAGCTCAGTGCGCGGCGATGTGGACGGATCCGTGAACAGCAAATGCATCCCCAGAAAAACAGGGACGGGGATGTGTGTGTCGTAAAACAAGTAAGTCCCGGTCGACGCGAAGTATACGAGACTGATCGCATACAACGTGACCACAGCGGCCAGCGTCATCCGCGCGACGCCAAAGAAGATCTGCCCCGGCAACGCCACCAGGAAAATCACCAGGTACATCAATGGCGTATCGAACTGCGTATTGGCGATGATATAGCCGAACGTGATGTCCGACGTCCCGCTGAGCAACAGGAGGATCGCCGCGACGCCTAACGGGAATGACGAGGGATTGAAGATGTGCGCGGAGCGGCCGTCGCGCTTCCAGCGGATGAGCTCCTTCGCGAGGTAGCCCACGGCGATCATCGCGAACTGCCAGTAGAACCAGTCGAGCCGGAACCACAGGAACAGGTTGATGCTCAGGATGATCGGAAACGCGCCGAAGCCTAACGTGTACTTGTCGCGCCGACTCCAGGAGAGGAGCGCATCGAACGCGTACGCGAATAACAGCTGTGCGAGGATGAACGGCAGGAAGGCAAAGACGATGCGCGCGTGCCAGCCCCACCAGAGGAGCACCGTCGTCTGCGCGCACGCCTGCAGCCAGTGCTGGCGCCGCGGCTCGAACACGATCGACAGCGTGCGTTTGTGCCGCTGCGCCGACACATATAGAAGGGCGGCCCACACGAGCAGCACGACCGCGGCACCGAGGAACGTCGCTACGAGTACGGTGTTCTGTCTGCTGACGAGGGCGAAGCTGCCCAGGAGAACAGCCAGCGCGCAGGGGAGGGCGAGCGGGGCGAGCATTGTTCAGCAAGGTGGGGGCCGAACGGCGCACGTGGTAGGGGCTCCAGCTGTGTTACTTGGGCCGGGCAACCCGGGTTGGATCGAATGGCAGTTCAACTTCAGGAGATGGGTAGTGCTTAGCCGTAAACACTTTGTCCGTACGCTTGTCGTGTTAGGCGCCGTCGCAGTCAATGGATGTTACTCGTCATCGATAGCGGCGCCCGAAGGACTCGCCGACATAACGAGTATCGTGCTCCGCGCGTGGGAAGACACGCGTGTAGGTCTGCCGCCGCTGGCAGTTACGCGCCAGGATTCGGTGGCAATCGTTATGGATTTCATCAACACGCGCCGGAGCGGGTGGGAAAACGCGCCAACGAACCTTCCGGGCAATCCACTGTTCGCGGAGCTGCGTCGCGGAACGACCGTGGTGAGCCGCTTCGGGTTCATCGAATTAGTTCACGGCGGCGGGGGGTATTTCATCGCCGACGGCTCGAACAGGGCTCAGTTGCGTCCCGCGACGGCCGACGAAATCGCCAAGTTTCTCGCGTTCTTTGGCATCAGCGTCCGCATAGAGGAGCCCTGACCGGATACCACGGAGCACCTGCGCTACCGGTCACGAACGGCAGCCTCGTTAGGCGGCGATCACTCCGTGCGCATCATTCCGACAGGATCAATGCGCGCCGCTCGCCGCGCGGGGACTAGTGAAGCGACGAACACCACAACAAGCATTGTCGCCAACACGCTCACCAACGTGAGGGCGTCGAATGGTGTCACTGCGTAGAGCAGGTCGCGTATGCGTGCGCTGAGCATGAGAGCGAATGGTAACCCCACCAGCGCACCCAGCACCGCTACCTGCGCGCCATCCTGCAACGCCAGCAACAAGACTCGGCGCCGTGGCGCGCCGAGCGCCAGGCGTATGCCGAACTCGCGCCAGCGCGCTTGCGTGGAATACGAGCTCACACCGTAGACACCGATCGCTGAAACGGCGAGCGCCACGAGCGCGAATACCAGGACCAATTGCAACAGCATCCGACGCTCGGCGATCGCGGGCGTACTGCGCCGGAATTCGTCGAGCGACCGCAGCCCGATCGAGGGCAAGGTAGGATCCACGCGCTTGAGGGCCTGCCTAACCCCCGCCAGGAGTGAGCGGGGGTCGCCTTGCGCGCGGACGATGACAGCACCCCCTCCTGGCCAGTGATCCTGACGCTGTGACGTGTAGATGGTCGGGCGTGGCGCCTCGGCGGATCCCAGGTGGACGTCACCCACGATTCCAACGATCGTCGCCCACTGAACGCGCTCGTTAGGTCCGAGCCTTATGCGCGTGCCGATCGGGTCCCCCGCGGGCCAGAACTGCTTCGCCAGCCCGGCGCTGACGATAGCCACGACCGGAGCCCCAGCGTGGTCGCTGGCATTGAACGTTCGGCCACGCAGGAGGGGGATGCCTAACGCAGTGAAGTAGTCGTCCGACGCCGCTGAGTAGCGGGCTTCGGGAGGCCGCGGACCGTCCTGCTCGCGATTCTCGATAACGAAAGGCGTCACGGAGTGCTGGCCTAACGGGACATTCCCGCCACCCACGGCGACAACTCCGGGAATCTCCCGCAGCTGCGCGTAGAGAGCACTCCAGAACGCATCTTGTTGCGCGTCCTCCCTGTACTTGCCGGCAAATTGCACCCGGAACGTCAGTGCCTGTTCTGTGCGATATCCCAGATCGACAGCCGATAGCCTCTGGAGGGTGCGGAGGAACAACCCTGCGCCCACCAGTAGTACGACAGAAATGGCCAGCTGTCCGGCGACCAGCGCCAGTCGCAACTGCCGGCTCGCGCGCGACGGCGACATCTTGCTCGTGTCGCGGCGCAGCGCGATGCCGGGTAACCTTGTGGCGCCGAACGCTGGAACCAGGCTGGATAAGAGAGCGGTGACGACGGCGGCTGCAGTGCCGAACAGCAATACCGTGGGCTCCAACGCGAAGCTGGTTCCGACCGGCAGTGCGGTACTGGCCGGAACGCGCAGCGCGATGATCGCGCCTTGCGCGACGGCGAGACCGAGAGCCAGGCCGAGGACGGCCAGCACGGCCCCTTCGGTAAGAAACTGCCTAACCAGTCGCCGCCGGCCGGCGCCTAACGCGACCCGCACCGCCAGCTCGTGCCTTCGTGCGAGCGCGCGCGACAGAAGGATCCCGGAGACATTCGCGCACACGATGAGCAGCACAAAGGCCGCTGCTCCCATCAGTACAAGGAGGCGGAGCCGAGCGTCACCCGCGACCGCGGTGCGGATCGGCACGACGCGCGCACCGATCCCGGCGTAGAACTGCGGAAATTCCTCCTGCAACGTCCGCATCGTTTGATCGACGTCCCGTTGCGCTGCCTGCACGCTGCTGCCCGCTTTGAGCCGTCCGAATACCCGCAGGAAGCCCACGTGCTGCGTATTCGGATTGCGCAGGATGCCGCGGATCTCGCGCGGCACGATGAATTCGGCGCTCTCATTCGTCGGCACGCGGAATGCCGGAGCCATGACGCCGATCACGCGATGCCTAACGCCAGACAACTCGATCGTGCGCCCGATGATGGTGCTGTCGCCGCCAAAACGTCGCCGCCACAGATCGTGCAGCAGGATGACGACCTGACTCGCCGGCCCGGACTCCTCCTCCGCGGTAAATGCTCGTCCGAGGCTTGGCCGGGCGCGCAAGACGTCGAATGTGTTCGGCGTAAAGCCCGCGCCGGCGACTTGTTCGGGATCGCCGTTGTCGCTGAGGATCCAGTTCCCGCCGTCCATGCCGGCGATGCCGGAGAAGGCGCGGGTGCGTTCCCGAAAGGCGACGAACGCTGATGCGCTGTGCCGCGCCGGCGGCACGATGACACCCTTGTCGACAGACGGAAGGTGCACGAGACGCTCCGTGTCGCCATACGGGAGCGCACGTAGCAGAAGTGCATGCACGACGCTGAAGACGGCCGTCGCGGCCCCGATGCCTAACGCAAATGTGAGAAGCACAACGGTAGTAACCGTCGGCGTGCGCGCCAACGTGCGGAACGCGATCCGCGCATCGGATATCAGTTCACTTGTCCATAACAATGCCCGCACGCGGCGCTCAGCGGCGACGTCCTGTTGTTGCGCGTAGCGGCTCGCACCTTCGATGTCCCCGAACTCAGTGCGTGCGCGCTGGTGTGCCTCCTCGGGCGTCAACCCGCTGGTCGCAAGAGCCGCCGCGCGCTCCTCGATCCAGCTCTCCAGCTCTGCCCGGTTGTCGCTGGTGATCCGCGCGCGCGTGCGCGTGGGGATGATCCGGTCACGCATTGGCATCTCGTACGGCGAGCACCCGCGCCACAGCCGCCGCATACCGCTTCCAGCCGTCGGATTCGGCGGTAAGCTGCGTGCGCCCTTGGGGCGTTAGGCTGTAAATCCGCACGCGGCGATTGGTCTCCGATGTTCCCCAGCGCGATCTGATCAGTCCCTTGCGCTCGAGACGGTGCAGACCCTGGTAGAGGGCCGCTCCTTCGACAGCCAGCTCGCCCGCGCTTCTGTCCGCGAGAAACTGCGCGATTGCATAGCCGTGCATGGCTTTCCACGCGAGCGTCTTGAGAATGAGCACATCGACCGTGCCTTGTAGCCGCTCAGAGGATGTCGCCATGCCTAGCACTCACGTGTGGATAGCTCACCAGATGATATATCGGGCGGACCGTCATGGCAAGAACCCGCAATGGCGCTGCTTTTTGAAGGCCCCGCGCCTAACGTATCCCTGTCGCCGGCGTTAAGTAGTCGTCAGTCTGCGCCAGCCAGTCCTCCCTGGGCGGGCTGAACACGTCGAGCACCACCGTGTCACTTGTTGGGCCGCACGGTCTCCTGGCGTGAGTCATCGTCGCGGCCGAGCAGCGGCGTCACGTGCTCCTGCGGGATGTCACTCCAGCGATAGCATGTCGCGTCAGGCATTGTTCCTCAGTGATAGGAACCGATGTTTGGATTTCGAGGTGGCGACCCGGGTTTGGAGGGAAGATTTACACATAC
>DATFBW010000354.1:0-5361 GCA_035253645.1 Gemmatimonadaceae bacterium
CCTCGATGCCCGCGACGACGACCGCGACGTCACTCCGGCGGGCCAGTGCGACCGCGCTGTCGACCGACGCGCGCCAGCCGTTCGGCGACACGCCCGCGTCCCACACCAGCTTCACGCGCGCGTTGCCGGTGCTCTCGAAGAACTCGAGGCGGACGTCGTGCCGCGAGCCTGGCGTCCATGCGATCTCGACGGCGCGCGTTCCGTACGAGCGCTTCGTCCAGTTGTCGATGAGCAGGCGACCGTTCAGCCAGAGGCGATACCCATCGTTCCCCTCGATACCTATCCGGCGCACGAGCGTGGGAGCGGTCAGCGTGCCGCGCCAGCGCGCGGAATACCAATCGAACGGAATACCTCGCCCCGGAGAATTCAGCGTCCAGCGGAAATCGATGATCGAATCGCTTCGGGCGATCGCCGGTTCCCCCTCCAGGCGGTTGTTCGCGAAGTATTCGCCGCGCACCCCGCGATGAGTCTGACCATTCGCGACATGGCTGAGGTGTCTTGCCGCGATGACCACGTGTTCCGGCGCCAGGCGACCCGGGCCGGGTGCGTAACGAATCGTCGTAGAGGTGCCTAACGCGGCACGGAGACCGTCGAGTATCGACGTCGCCCGCGTCGTGGACGCGCTGTACCCCCCCAGTCGTGCCTCACGCGCATCGGTACCGCTGATAGCGAGCGACTTGAGCGATCGCCCGAGGGGGAGCGTCTGCCTCACGTTCCGGAGCAACACCACCGCCGCCCGTGCCGCATCGCGCGCCAATGCGCGATGCGTTAGGTGGCCGTTCCAATAGGCCGCGGAATCGGCGTCGACAAACGGACGCTCAAAGAGACCGAGCTCGAACTTGGCGCGCAGCACGCGCGAGAGCGCCGCATCGATCACGCTGTCCGCGATGAGCCGTTGCTGAAACGCCGCGAGATATGGCCGGTGCTGATCGAACGATGACTGAAAGACAACATCGAGACCCGCTTCGAACGCGTGCTTGGCCGCCGAGGCGGTGTTTGCCTCCGTGTGATGCAACACTGTTGCGCCGCCTGTCGCGGCCGCATCGGAGATGACGAACCCTCGAAAGCCCCAGTCGCCTTTGAGCTTGTCATTCAGCAAGGGACCGTTTTGTGTTGCCGGCCGCCCGTCCACCGAGTTGTACGCGGTCATGACGGATCGCGCGCCAGCCTCACGCACCGCAGCACGGAACGGCGGGAAGTGCACCTCCTCGAGCAGTCGCGCGCTCAAGTCGATGGGATAGCTGTCGCGTCCTCCGTCGCCAACGTTCGCGACGAAGTGTTTGGGCGTCGCGATGACGCCCGACCTCTCGAACGCACGTACGAACGACCGCCCCATGACGGATGAGAGGTATGGGTCCTCTCCGTAGGTCTCTTCGACGCGACCCCAGCGCACATCGTTTGCGATATTCACCACGGGCGAGAGGACCTGCCTAACGCCACGGCTGCGCGTTTCGCGCGCGATCGCATCCGCGACGCGGCCAACCAGCGCGCTATCGAACGTCGCCGCGAGGCCGATGGCCTGTGGGAAAACGGTCGCCCCTTCCCGCATCAGACCATGCAACGCCTCATCAAAAGGGATGATGGGGATGCCGAATCGCGTGCGCTCGACGAAGAACCGCTGGATGGTATTGATGCGTTCAGCATGCGCACGGGCTGCGCGCTCCGCCGGCACGTTAGGCACCGCGGAGATCTGCAGGCCGAATATGCCGCGAGAATAGTCGTTGGCCGGGTCGTCGAGATCGCCCGGAATCATGAACAGCTGCCAGAACTTCTCCTCGAGCGACAGGCGCCCGATGAGATCGCGCGCTCGCACGTCCGCGGGAAGTGCAGCGTTGCGGAAGGGCTCATTTTGTGCGGGCGCGCGTACGGCGGCTGCCGTCAGGAGGCAGAGCGCGATCGCGCAGTGAACGATCCGTCTGCGATTATCCGACGAGACGCTTTCCACGGGCGCTCAGGTCCGGCGAGCGCAGCTACACTTCCGCCAGGCGGACGGGATAGAGCGGAAAGGCCTCGGTCAGCTCGCGCACACTCGCGCGGACCGCCGCCAGAACGGCGTCCTCGTTAGGTGATTGCAGCACGGTGTCGATCAACTCGGCCGTACGCTCCATCTCTGGTTCGCGCATGCGTCGAGTGGTGACGGCAGCGGTTCCTATGCGGATGCCGCTGGTGACAAACGGCGACTGCGTTTCGCGGGGGACGGTATTTTTGTTGACCGTGATCCCTGCCCGGTCCAACGCATGCTCGGCCACCTTTCCCGTTAGACCCTTGTTGCGCAGATCGACAAGCATCAGGTGGTTATCGGTGCCACCGGACACGAGGTTGTAACCGCGGCCCACGAGAGAGGTGGCCAAAGTCTTGGCGTTCTCGATGACGCCTTTGCAGTAGCCCGCGAATGTCGGCGACATCACTTCGCGCAGGGCAACTGCTTTGGCGGCGATCACGTGTTCCAGCGGCCCACCTTGGAGCCCGGGAAAGACTGCTTTATCTACGATCTTCGCGTGCTCGGCCTTACACAGGATCATGCCGCCGCGCGGACCGCGCAGCGTCTTGTGCGTCGTCGTCGTGACAAAATCGGCGTGCGGGATAGGCGATGGGTGGTGGCCTGTTGCGATCAGCCCCGCGATGTGCGCCATATCCACCATCAAATAAGCGCCCACTTCACGCGCGATCTCCGCAAAAACGGCGAAGTCGATGATGCGCGGATACGCACTGGCTCCTGCGATGATCAGCTTGGGCCGCTCCCGATGCGCGACCTGCCGCAGGTTGTCGTAGTCGATGAAACCGCTGTCGTTCACGCCGTAATGGACGGCGCGATAAAGGACTCCGGAGAAGTTGACAGGTGAGCCATGCGTTAGGTGGCCGCCTTGTGACAGATCCTGGCCCAACAGCGTGTCGCCGGGTTTGAGAACGGCGAAGCAGACCGCCGCATTCGCCTGCGCGCCGGAATGCGGCTGCACGTTTGCGTGGTCGGCGCGGAAGATGTGCTTGGCGCGATCGATCGCGATCTGCTCGATCTGATCGACGATTTCGCAGCCGCCGTAGTACCGCTTCCCCGGCAGTCCTTCTGCGTACTTGTTGGTTAGGGGACTTCCCATCGCCTCGAGTACAGCGGGGGACACGAAGTTTTCACTGGCGATGAGCTCGAGCCCATCGGACTGTCGTTCGATTTCGCGCACGATGAGTGCTGCGATTTCGGGATCGGCTTCATGCAAGGCGCGCCCCGGGGGGCAGCGATCCCAAAGGTGCCAAGCGCTCACGCGTTATCCTCCGGTCGGTCGATTTTCTTGACGCGCGGCGTGTGCCGCCCGTCTTCGAACGGCGTGTCGAGCCATGCGTCGACCATCGCCCGCGCGTCGTCATCGCTGACGAAGCGCGAGGGAAGGACCAGAACATTCGCGTCGTTATGCGCGCTCGCTAGGGCCGCCATCTCCGCGTTCCACGCCAACGCCGCCCGCACGTGGGGGTAGCGGTTGGCCGCCATGGCCATGCCTTGCCCCGATCCGCACAGCAAGACGCCGCGCCGTACCTTGCCGTCCGAGACGTCGCGCGCGACGGGATGGGCATAGTCGGGATAGTCCGTCGGCGCGCTGGAGTGTGTGCCCTTGTCATCGACGTCAAAGCCGCGCGCACGCAAATGCCTGACGACGACCTCTTTCTGATCGAAGCCGGCGTGGTCGGCGGCGACGGGAATGCGTTCAGCCATGGCTGCTACCCCTTGTTAGGCCATTGTGGACGTGTACGCACCAGACCGCGGACCTCCCCGATGCGCTGTTCGGCGAGGCGTTCGGCGGCCTCGAAGGCGGGAACTCCATGGTCGCGCGCGATCTGGAACATGCCTAACGTCGTGTGATAGATCTCGTCTGCCTTGCGGAGCGCGCGCTCGCGCGTCCAGCCCGCTATTTCACTATAGACGTTGATGACCCCGCCCGCGTTGGCCACGAAGTCGGGGGCGTACAGGATGCCACGGCGCTGCAGCTCGTCGCCGTGGCGCTCCTCGAGCAACTGATTGTTGGCGGCGCCGCACACGATCTCGACGCGCAGGCGGGGGATCGTTTCGTCGTTCAGGATTCCGCCTAACGCACTCGGAGCAAAGATGTGCGCGTCCGTGTCGTAGATCGCCTCCGGCTCGACGGCCGCGGAGCCGAATTCGGCGACGCATCGTTTGACCCGCGCAGGATCGATGTCGGTCACGAGCGTGCGGGCGCCCGCCGCGTGCAGCTCCTGGCACAAGTAGTAGCCAACGTTCCCTGCGCCCTGGACGGCTACGATCTTGCCGTGCAGCGCTTCGCTCCCCCAGCGGTGTCGCGCGCACGCCTGGATCGCTCGGAAGACGCCCCGCGCCGTCACGGGGGATGGATCGCCCGATCGGTTGGCGAGACCGGCGACAAAGTCGGTTTCCATGTGGACGAAGTCCATGTCGGCCGTGCTCGTCCCGACGTCCTCCGCGGTGACATAGCGCCCGCCTAACGAGTCGACGAAGCGGCCGTGTGCGCGGAACAGCATTTCGCGGTTGGGCGTCCGGTTGTCGCCGATGATCACGGCCTTTCCGCCGCCAAGGTTCAGGCCCGCCACCGCGTTCTTGTAGGTCATGCCTCGCGCCAGCCGCAAGGCGTCGATGATGGCCTCCTCATCCGAGGCATATTGCCAGAAGCGGGTACCGCCTAACGCGGGACCGAGTGTCGTATCATGCACACAGATGATGCCACGATAACGCGTAGCCTTGTCGTAGCACATCACCAACTGTTCGTGGCCATAGTCGGCCATTTCGTCGAAGATCTGCACTAGATGTAGGCAATAGGTCGGAGCTCGGAGCTCGGAGCTCGCAGAAGACGCTTGCTGCTGCTGTGGGGCGCAGTGTCGTAGGTCTCCGAGCTCCGACCTCCGAGCGCCGAGCTAGGATCTGGCATACAGCTCCCGCGCAATGACAACCCGCTGTATTTCCGATGTCCCTTCATAGATCTCCGTTACTTTCGCATCGCGGAACAGGCGCTCTACTGGATACTCTTTGACGTACCCATAGCCGCCGAAGATCTGAATCGCCTGCGTCGTCACCCACATCGCCGTTTCGCTCGCGAGGAGCTTGCTCATCGACGCGAACTGCGTGACGCTTTCGCCGCGATCCTTGGCCGCGGCCGCCGAATACAACAAAGCGCGCGTTGCCGTGACGCGGGTCGCCATGTCCGCGAGCTTGAACTGAATCGCCTGGAACTCCTTGATCGGCTTGCCGAACTGCTTCCGCTCGGCGGCGTAGGCAGTGGAGTGCTCCAGCGCCGCACGCGCGATGCCTAACGCCTGGGCCGCGACGCCCAGACGGCCATGCTCGAGCGACTGCATGGCGTAGACAAACCCCATCCCCACTTC
>DATFBW010000355.1:0-15503 GCA_035253645.1 Gemmatimonadaceae bacterium
GCGTGTTCTACGCGGGGCTCGACGCGCTGGACGGCGTCTCCATGCTGTACGCGGGGAGTCAGAACATCGAGCAGTTCGGGAAGCTGCTCGATATGCGCGCCGGCATCGTCAAAGAGTTCGCAGGCGACCGCTCGCTCGAGGTCCTCGTCCTGCACAGCCGCTTCGACATGACGCACGACGTGAGCTGGCTCGACTTCCGCTGGGATTCCGTTCAACGGCGGACCCTCCAACGCCAGCGCATAGAGCACAACCAGGATCGCACGAACACGTGGGGGATGCACGTGGAGTACGAACGGCCGCTGTCCGCGAACGGTTGGCGCATGGGCTGGTTAGGCACCGTCAACCGTCATTCACATCCCAAGATTCCGAATTATCAGATCCAGAATATTCCGCGCGACCCCGGAACGACGTGGGCGTACAACCTGGGATTCGGTCTGGGCCGCCACGTCGGGCCGGCTTCGTTCGGCATCGACATCATCTATGAACCGATGCGCGCCAATACCTGGGCCGACGCGGCGCGCGACACAAACGTCGCCGGCGGGGGCGTCATCCGAGCGGGCGACAAAACCGTGGAGAACGATTTCAACTTCTCCAACGCGATTATCCGGTTAGGCGTCGCTCGCGAAGCAGAGCTAAGCGCGGAAGAGCGGAAGTCGTTAGGCGTGCAATTCGGCCTTACGTTGCACGCGATCGACTATCGGTTGAAGCAAGTGAATCACGTCCTGCGATCCAGCCGCACGCAGACCGAAGATTGGGTCGAGTGGACGCCGACGTGGGGACTCAGCCTGCGCTTTCCGGAGTTGGAGATCCGCTACATGGGACGTTATACGGGTGGCGTCGGCCGTCCTGGTGTCGCGAATTGTTGCTGGGCTGTCGATGGCGCTCTCTCGGCCGGTGGCGGTCGCGGCGGCGGAATAATTGCTGCACCGAGCGGGCCGTTGACGTTGCAAGATGCGCACGTGATGACGCATCAGATTTCGTTCACGCTCCCCATGAAGTAGCGCAGATGAAAAGCCGGCCTGCCGCATTGCTGTACGCCGTCCCCCTCTTTCTGGCGTGCTCAGAGTCCACCGAACCCGATGGAATCTGGGAGGTCGATTTTGGACTCGTTGGTGCTCCATCGAGCCTGAATACGCTAATCATGCCAGATACAGTGTTTGTGGGCAGGCCGGTCGCAGTTACAGTCAACACGTTCGGCAGCTCGTCGTGCACGCGTCCGGCGGGAATTATTCAGGCATCGGCGGGTGCGCGTCTGCAGATCCTAACGCCGCTCGACAGCGTTGCTGTGCGCGCGATCGCGTGCACCGACGATCTCGCTTCGCACCCGCATCCGACGGTGCTCACGTTCCAGGAGGCGGGCACAGCAACGGTGCGCGTTCAGGGCTATATCATGCTCCAAGGGGGGCAGAAGAGATCCGGCGCCGTGGAGAAGCTTGTTGTCGTAAGGCCGTAACGGCCCGTTTAGCCCCACAGCAGGGACCTTTCTATTGGGTTCGCGGATAGATTGGGTGACCCCACCCAACAATTGTGTCCTCTTCGATTGCTACCCTCGGCGGCGGCTGCTTTTGGTGTCTCGAGGCCGTCTATCAACAACTCGAAGGCGTTACGCAGGTAGTCTCCGGCTACGCCGGCGGACATGTGGCTAACCCCACGTACGAACAGGTCTGCGGAAAGAAGACCGGACATGCAGAGGTCGTACAGGTCACCTTCGACCCTGGAGTCGTCAGCTACCGCGACATTCTCGAGGTGTTCTTTTCAATTCACGATCCAACGACGGCGAATCGTCAGGGGAATGACGTCGGACCGCAGTATCGGTCGGTCATTTTCTATCACGACGATGAACAGCGGCGCACTGCCGAGGAGATCCTCGTGGAGCTGACCGCGGAACACGCGTTCGAGGATCCAATCGTGACGGAGATCAAGCCGCTCGATCGGTTCTACGCCGCCGAGGAGTACCATCAGAACTACTACGCGCAGAATGCGGCGCAGCCGTACTGTGCCTACGTCATCTCTCCCAAGATCGCCAAGTTCCGCAGCAAGTTCGCGGAACGCTTGCGGGCCTAGTTAGGCAGTTGCGGCGAGCGCCGGCGCGCCGATGGGGTGCAGGTCCTGGATCAAAGACGCCAGGGCCAGCACCCCTTCTTCGTTACGCGGTGCGCCGACGATCTGCAGTCCGACGGGAAGGCCCTGCGCGTCGAGTCCACAGGGCACCGATGCCACCGGAAGTCCCGTTAGGCTGAGGACAAAAGTCGGCGCCAGCCAATCGATGTATGTAGCCATCGGCTTGCCGGCGATGGAGTCGGGATAGTTCTGTTCGACTGGAAACGGCGAGACCGCCATGCAGGGCGTGAGCAGAAAGTCGCTCCGCTCGAAAAATGCCCGGAACGTGTGCCATAGCCGTCCGCGCGCCTCCTCGGCGGCGCCTAACGCGCGAGGATCCACGCTCAAACCCGAACGGATGTTGTTCGCGACATTGGCGCCGAAGTCGTCGAGGTGATCGAGACGCGTGAACATCTGCGCGAGGAACCAGTAGCCACGCAACGCGAGGAAGGCGGGGCGCGCAAACGTGAGATCGAGCTGGCTGTCTTGAACGGTGAGACCTGCGCGGGACAGCGAGAGCGCCACAGAGTGACAGACAGAGCCTATCGTCGCATCGACGCCAATGCCCGCGATGTCTGCTGCATACGACACACGAACATCGCGAGCGAGCCCGCGCCTAACGGCGCTCACAAAGTCGCGGCCATCGGTGGGCTGAGCCAAGGGAGCCAAGTGCGACGGTCCGGCGATCGCCTGGAGCATGAGCGCGACGTCCGCGGCCGTCCGCGCCATAGGCCCCGTGACCTGCAACGTGTCCCACACGTAGTCCGATGGATATGTCGGGACCAGGCCTGGCGAAGGACGTAAGCCTACCACACCGCAAAAGGACGCCGGGATCCGCAGCGAGCCACCGAGGTCGGTGCCTTCCGCGAGCGCGATCATGCCACACGCGAGGGCGGCAGCACCTCCTCCCGTGGAGCCGCCGGCACTTCTCGTTAGGTCCCATGGGTTACGTGTGCGTCCGAACACCGCGTTGAATGTGTTCCCGCCGGCGGCGAACTCTGGACAGTTCGTCTTGCCGACGATCACGGCGCCCGCAGCGCGCAGACGCTGCACGACGAGAGCATCCTCTTCCGGGAAGTGGTCTTTGTATAGTGGCGAGCCAAACGTCGTGCGGAGATTCCGGACTTGCGTGACATCTTTGATGCCGACCGGGAGTCCCGCGAGCGGCCCCACATCTTCACCGCGCGCGATGCGAGCATCTATGGCCCGGGCGTCATCCAGGGCACGCTCATTCAGCGTAACGAGCGCATTGATGGCCGAGTTGGCGCGGTCGATTTCGGCGAAGGTCGCCTCGATGAGCTCATGCGCCGAGATCTCCTTGTTCCGCACCATGCGCGCGAGATCTGACGCGGATTGCCTTGTTAGGCGGCGATCGTTTGGCATCGTACCGCAAGGCTGCACCCAGCATTTCAATTGTCAAGGCTATTCAGCGGCAGACGCACGCAGATTCTTGCGGCCCGGAATCAGTCGCCGCGCAAGACCAGCGTGGCGTTGACGCGAGCAGCGCGGCGTGCGGGGACCAGCGCGGCGATCGTCGCAACGGCCAGAATCACGACGGCACAAACGGCGTAGATCGTCGGCGACGTCGGGCTCACGCCATAGAGGAACCGCGCGAGCACGCGCCCAAGTGCGAGGGCGGCGACCATGCCGATCGCGAGGCCAATGAGCGCGAGGCGAAGTCCCTGCGACGTGATCCAACCGACGACGCTTCCTCCGCGGGCGCCTAACGCCATCCGGATCGCGATTTCGCGCGTGCGCTGAATCACCGTATACGAAACGATGCCAACGAGACCGACTGCGGTGACGAGCAGCGCCACCACCGCCAGCCATCCCACAATCGTCCCCAACGCACGCTCACCCGACAAGGCTGCGTCGACGTATGCGTCCAACGTGCTCGTACCGGAGACGGGGATCCGGGAATCGATCGAGCTGACAGTACGACGGAGGGATTCGATCACAGTCGGCGTCGGCAGGGATGTTTTGAGCGTGACGTTCAAAGGGAAACCGCTGCGCGCCAGCGTCTGGTGGAATGGGATGTATATCTGGATGCGCGAAGGCGTATGCACCTGATAATGGCGCACGTTCCTTACGACGCCGACTACGGTGCGATACACCAACCCTGAATCCGCCGCGCGCTCGCCAACCGTTAGGCGCTTGCCGATCGCGCTCGTCCCGGGCCAGTACCGCTCGGCCATCGTCGAATCGATGATCGCGACGGGGAGCGTTCCATCGCGATCGGTGCTTGCAAAGGCCCGCCCAGCGATCAGAGGCACGCCGAAGGTCGTGAAATAATCCTCTGAAACGATATTGAAGAGCGTGGAAGCTCCATTCTGCTGGAGATCGCCGCCGCCATCGGGGAGAGTGCGCAGTTCCCAGGAACGCTGCGTGAGTGGGACGAGCAGCGACACCGCAGCGGATGAGACGCCCGGGAGCGCCCGGGTGCGACCAAGGACCTCGTCGTAAAACCCAATCCAGCGCGCTTTCTCCGGGAACTCACCACTCGTCGCGCTCACGCGCGCGGTAATGCGCGCGTCGGAGGCGAAGCCCTTATCGGTGCGCTGCAGCTCGAGGAAGCTCGCGAGGAGGAGTCCGGCGCCAATCAGCACCAGGGCGCTCAGAGCAACTTCAGCCACGACGAAGGTCGCGCGCGTCCGTTCGCGCAGCGTTCCTCCGACACGTATTCCCGCGCTCAGCGCTTCGTGAAGGTCTACGCGGACGGTCCGCAACGCGGGGAGAGCGCCGAAGGCAACCGCGGTGAGCAGCGCGACACCTAACGTGACGAGAATCGTGACGGGATCCATACTGACGCGCTCACGCAGGACCGGCGCGATTTCCGTGGGCAGCAATGTCACGAGTGGACGCAACAGCGCCACGCCTAACAGGATGCCGAGGGTACCGCCGATGAGAGCCAGGATCACGCTTTCACTCACGAGCTGTGCCACGACGTCCCGCTGCGACGCGCCCAGCGCCATGCGTGTGGCGAGCTCCCGACGCCGCTCCTCGGCGCGGGCGAACAGAAGGCCACCGACGTTGGCCATCGCGACGAGCAGCACGAGTGTGACCGCAGCCATCAGCAGCAACAGCTGGCCGGCGGCAGAACCGATGAGGTATTCCTGCAGGGGTCTGACAGATGGCGTGGCGACGTTGGCGCCGTACTGCTGGCGCACCTCACGGCCGGCACGCGCCACGTCTGCCTGGGCGGCACCTAACGAAACGCCGTCAGCCAACCGGGCGTAGATCCGCGTCCCGAAGCTCGAGTTGCGATCGTCCCACGGGAGGTCGGGGATGGAGCCCATGTTGGCCAGCAGGTCGGTTTGGGGCCACCGCACATCCTCCGGTAAGACACCCACGATCGTGTATGGCTGGCCATCGAGGCCTAACGAGGTACCCACGATATCGCGCCGGCCGTTGAAGCGTCGCTGCCAATAGTGGTGCGTCAAAACGGCGAGACCCGGGCTGCCCGGGAGCGCCTCGTCGGCATCGAAAAGCCGGCCGAGCTGCGGCTCGATGCCTAACGCCTTGAAGAAGTCGCCGTAGACGGCTTCGGCATCCACAATTTCTGAAGCCGCGGTGCCGGTGACGCGGAATCCCCAGCTCGCGGTGGCGCCATACGCCTGAAAGACGCGGCTGCGATCACGCCAGTCGTTGTAATTCGGAATCGAAGTGGAGACTCCGAATCCTTGCGATGACGTGACGTCGATCGTGACGAGCTGCTGGGCGTCGCGAAAAGGGAGCGGCCGCAGCAACACGCCATTGATGACGCTCGCGACTGCGCCGACGCCGCCGACGCCGATCGCTATCGTTAGGATCGCAAGGATGCTATAGCCTGGCTTGCGGGAGAGGCTGCGTAGGACCGGCATGGGACGCGGAGCGGGGAGATGGGAGCGAGAAGCTGAAGCCACATGCCCCTAGCTCCTCGCGCCTTGCTCCTCAGTAGACACCGCCCCTAGGGCGGTAGTTTGAGCGAAGCTAGCTCTCCGTAAACGCCACGGTCCTCGCGAACGCCGCCTCGCCACCCTTGAACAGCCACGGGAAGCAACCGATTACGAGTCGCTTGTTCTGCAGCTCGGGCTTCGCGATCTCGCCACCGATGTTCTCGATGTGAATCACGTTGTGCGGGAAGAGCGCGTTGTGCGTGAGCTGATAGTCCTTGTCCGGAAATAGCTTGCTCACGCCTTCGGCGCCGCCAAATCGTTCCTCAGCCTTCTTCCGCACGCGATCGCAATGACCGTGCATGCCTTTGCCGAGGAAGCGTCCGATCGGGAGGTTCATCGGGTGGTCGGTGGAGATCGCGTCCACACCCCACACGTGGATCTTTCGTTTCAGGAGCCAGGGGACCAGATCCGGGTGCGGACCGGGGTGATAGTGCACGTAGCGCTCTTCGTCCGGAGTGGCGCCGAACTGGCCAAAGCGTTCCCAGCCTGTGTGCAGCACGAGGATATCCCCGTCGTGCACTTCCACGCGGCGTTCGATCATCTCCGGCGTGTAAACCGCGAGGTCATCCATCTCGTCGCGCAGGTCGACGATAACGCCGGGGCCGTACAACCAGTCGAGCGGGATTTGGTCGATCGTTAGGCCGCCCGTCACGAAGTGCCGCGGGGCGTCGAGGTGGGTTCCCATGTGGTTTGACGTCATGATGTACTGCGCGTTGACGCCGTGCTCCACCTTGCGCTTGATGTATTTCACTTCGAATGGCGGATAATACGGCCAGAAGAAGGAATCCTGGTTGAGCGGTTGGGAGAGGTCGTGGATTTTCATGAGGTGCGAGAAACGAGATACGAGATACGAGATGCGAGCAAGTTCGAGATGCGACTTACGAACTGCGAGCGCCTAGAGTATCGGCTCTCGCACCTTGCACCTCGCACCTCGCACCTAGTTCATCGTCCAGACAGTTCATCGTAAAGCGTACGCACGAACCGCTCATGTCCTCCTGGCCAATCCTTGGCGTACGGCTCCGTGAGTTTCGCGGCCAGCACCTGGTCAACCGTTTTCGACGCGGCGATCTCGGCGCGCACTTTGTCGCGCAGCGTGAACAACGCGTCGCGCCAGGCCTTGAGCCGAGCGCGGTCGGCAATTGGGCCATGTCCCGGAATGATTTTGGTCTCGGCGTTGGCCATGCCTAACACCATGTCCGCCGTCGCAATCACTCCGTTGATCGATCCACCGCTCGAGCGATCGACGAACGGCAGGCCCGCATTGTGGAACACGTCGCCCATGTGCACCACGTTCGCCTTCGCGAAGTGCACGACGGCATCACCATCTGTGTGCGCAGGTGGGACTTTCGTGGCGACCAGCGAGTCGCCGTTGATATGAAAGGTCACGGACTCGGTGAAGGTGACGATCGGGAGGGCACCTTTCGGCGCCGGAGGCTCACGGCGATTGAGAGCCTGGATGAACTGCTCCGTCGACATGCGTTTCCTGACGTTTTCGTGCGCGATGACGACGGCGCCAGCTTTTCCCAAGTTCTCGTTGCCACCCGTGTGATCGAAGTGCCAATGCGTGTTGATGACGAAGCGCACAGGCTTATTCGTAACCGCCGCGATGGCCGCGAGAATCTTGGGTGTCAGCGGTGCGAATTGATCGTCTACGATGAACGCAGCATCGTCACCGACAGAGAGGCCAATGTTCCCACCGGCGCCCTGCAACATGTACACGCCGCGCGTGAGCGGTGTCGTCCGGACTTGAACCGTGTCGTAGTTGACCTGCGCACCGGCAACACCAGCGACCAGTGCAATTGCAAGAGCGATCCTGTGCATGAAGCCTCTAGACTTGTATCCGTTTGAGGAGTGGGTTCAGGTGCATGAACATGTTGTATTCGGACCAACCTGCTCGCTTGGCAACTTCATTCGGGTGAATGATTGGATGATCGGGACCGACGAGCGTGGCAACATCACCCACCTTCACGCTGCTCTCTGCACCTAACGAAACGATCGTGTGACTGGCGCTGACGGTGCCGATCACGGGACAGAGGCGTTCACCGATCAGCACTGCGCAGCCTTTGACGGCACCGCTTGGGTAACCATCCACGTGGCCCACCGGGAGCGTAGCGACCCACGTGGGTTCTGCCGCGATCCAGCGGAGGTGGTAACTCACTCCTTCGCCCGCCTGCAGTCGCGTGACCTTTGCGACCGGGGCCCGCAAACGATAAGCGGCTTTGAGCTCCCCTCGTGCCCAAGCCTCCGCGGACGCATATCCACCGTAGACGGCGATGCCCGGGCGGACCGCATCGAGGAACGCCTCGGGGATGTGCCACACCGCGTGCGATGACGCGGCGTGCACCATCCCGACACGCAGGCCGCGGCCGCCGAGCGCGTTGGCTAGTCCGCGTACCTGACTCGCGATCTGCTTGTCGAACTCGACCTCTTCGGTAAGCTCAGTGAACAACCCTTCGACGCGCGCACTGGTATCTCTCAGCGCCTCAGCAATACCAGCCACGCGGTCGACCGGAACGCCCATGCGGTGCATTCCGGCGTCGACGTAGAGGTGCACAGCGACCTGCCGGCCCTTGCGAGCGAGCCTAACGAGCTCCGTGACGCTGGTCTCGTCCGGCGTCAAGCGGATATCGTGCTCGACCAGTGCTTCCATCTCATTCGGCTCGCACCGCGCCATGAGCAAGACTGGTTTTCGCACTCCGGCCTGGCGCAGCGTAATGGCTTCCTCGATCCGCACGACCGCGATGGCCGATACTTCCGGCAAGCCATCGAGGATGGGACCGGCCACCGCGCAGCCGCACCCGTACGCGTTGTTCTTGGCGACGGCGATAATCGGCTTTCCGCCCGTTAGGCGGGCGATTGTCCGCACGTTGTGCGTGATCGCGGCAGCGTCGATTTCGAGCCACGGCTCCGACCCGGTCGAAGGGGTCCGCCCCCTGTGATCGAGGCGCACGTGCCCGAACGCCGCAGCGACCGTGGAGCCGACGAGGAACTCGCGCCGCGAGACCGTCATGAACCTTCCTCGCTCGGGGGGCCGCCGGTTCGGGCCACCTGATCGGCCTTGATCTTGGACGCGTCGAACTTCTTCGCGCTCGCAATCATCTTATCGATGGTTTCATCGAATTCCGGCACTGATTTGCGCTGAAATCGGATCGGATTTATGCGCGCGACCACGAACGCGCGCAGATACGGACTTTCCATGCCGCGCGCCTTGAGCGAGGCGATCGCCGCGTTTACTGCGTCATTGAGCTCCATGACTTTGGCCGCGCGCTCCCGGCGCGCTTCCATGGCCTTGGGCAGTTTGGCGGACGAGAACTTGTCGATTCGCTTGAGAATGCTGTGGAATGCGCCCCCCGAAAACCTCCCGTTGATCTGGTAGCACATACCTAACGTCAGGAGTGCGGGCTCCTCAAACTCGGTTTCGAACTCCTTTTCCGGGCGATCGTCCATTTGCGCCAACGCCTCTGCCAGCCGGACAACCTCCAAGGCGCGTTCGCGCAGGTTATGCGCTTTCTCCGTGTTCAACACAAGGATGCGATGCGCCACTTCCGGCTCGGGGACGACAATCGCCACGATCGAGCGCGCCCCCAGGTTGCGCATCGCGCCCAGGCGGTGATAGCCGTTAGGCGACCAGTATTTTCCGTCACCCGCGGGGACCGCGATGACGGGATCCAGGAACCTGTCCAGACGATCGATCGCGTTTGCGAGCTTCCCGACGTGTGCTTCAGACAGGTCGCGCTGGTAGGGCGTGGGCTCGACGATGTCGAGCGGCAGTGCGGCCAGCACCTGCCAGTTACCGCCTAACGGATCACGATACGTCCCCAGCACGGAACCGCCATCCTTTTCGATGCGGTCCGCCAGTGTCTTGATACTGGCTGGCGGATCCGTCGATGCCAGGCGTTTCGCCTCGAGGCCGCGCGATGCGGCCGGCGCATCGTCCTTCTTCTTTTTGCGTTTTTTCGCTACGGCCATGCGAGGTGCGAGGTACGAGGAACGAGATGCGATGGACGCACGGCGAAGTTACGCCCCCCTGCGCCCACCAGCCAGTTTGACCGGGTAGTCACATAACGGACTAAGCGTGTTGCGGAGCAAGCCAGTCTCTCGTATTATGGTCGCGCGAAAGAGCCGCGTCGGCGTGCTCGACGCGGCGAGTTCCGTTAAGGATAGGCCTGCGTTCGCGCAGGCTTTTTTTGTTTTCGCTCAGTCCAGAGCGATAGCCCATCGTGAGGGCCCAGATCACGAACATGCTGTTGGCGGCAGGATCGGGTCTCCCGCAACTCCGACCCACAGCGCAGATCTAGGAGATAGGAAATGCGTACGACCGGCACCGTAAAGTGGTTCAACGACGCCAAGGGCTTCGGCTTCATCACACCCGACAATGGACAGAAGGATTGCTTCGTCCATCACTCGGCGATCCAAGCCCAAGGCTTCCGCTCGCTCGCCGAAGGCGAGCGCGTGGAGTTCGATGTGGTGGACGGCAAGAAAGGGCCAGCCGCGGAGAATGTCACGAAGGTCGGCCGCTAGGCGGTGCGACACGGTCGGCCGATCCTAACGAGGATCGTGCCGCCAACCAGCTGGAAGGAAGCGGGTGCGACTTCAATCGCACCCGCTTTTTTTTCTCCGCGATCGTGGTGAGCTATTAAGCGCTCAGGCAGGCTGCGGTGAGGCGTCGGTGGCAAGCGCCGGTTCGCGAACATTCGCGCGATAACCCGCAAAGATCAGCAGCAGTCCGATGAATTCGGTCACGTATAAAACCTCCACGTGACCAAAGCGGGTGAACATGCCCCCAATGCCCGGAAGCAAAGCGCCCACGGCGATCAGCACATTGCCCACGTATTTGTGTCTCTTGTCGGGAATGGAGCGAAACCGGGCTGCCGAGTAAATCGCACCGCCGATGAGAAAGACGGCAGCGTAGCTATTGATGAAGGGACTGATTAGCCGCACCCCTTGCCACGCCAATGCGCGTCCCGAAAGCCGGTGACCATCGATCGCGGTGTAGTCGATGGGTGAGAGCATGACAAGGACAGCGCCGATGCTTATTACGCTCACAAGCGCGATGGCGAGCACATTCGCCGTCCGTCTTCGGAGGAGCAGGTACGCGGTTCCCTGCGCCAACGGCGCACCGCCGCACAACGCCCCGCTGATGTACCACGCGCGAAACACCCACTCGTTCCAACCAAAAAGCGTTGTGAGAGATTCGGTGAGCGTCCCCACGCCGTAAAGCACGAGACCGATGCCCCACCACAATAAATGCGTCCCGCCATGGCGCCGGCGATAACGCTGCAACACGACCGCGGCAAAAAACGCTGCCACGATCGTGGTTGCGAGCGGGATGTAGTAGATCACGTTAGGTGCTAGAACTGGCTCACCAGGGCGAGCCGCACGTTTCGCCCGGGCTCAGGCCGGAAGAAGCTCGCGTTCGGGAATTCGGCGTACAGCTTGTCGCCGATGTTATCGACGACCAGCGACAGATGGTTGTGGACCTGCCTAACGCTTGGGAGGCGCAGCTGTGCTCTCGCGGAGTGCGTGGTGAACGCCGGGATGACCGATCCGATCGGGTTGGTTCCGACGATCACTTCCTTCTGTTCGCCCTGATGACGGACGGTGTAGCCCAGCGAGAACACGCCACCCGGCTGGTGATAGCCTACGTCCGCGACTGCTTTGCTCGAATAGCTGTCCCCGATTGGACTTCCCGGGGTTGAAACGTTCCTTCCGTCGAGCCGCGTTAGGCTGATCGATCCGTGGAGCCCGCTCACCAGCTGAAGGCCAGTGGTTGCCTCGACGCCGCTGATACGCAGCCGGCCCACGTTACGGTTCTGGAAGGCCGGCTGCCGGTTGACCGAGTCGCCAGTCGCCACGGTTCTGATCGCGTCGTAGATGTCATTTCGGAAAATGAAGCTCTCGAGGTACCACGCCCGCCGCTGGAGCCGCGCGCCAACCTCCACGTTCCGGCTCGTTTCGGCATCCAAGTCAGTGTTGGCGCGCTGAAACCCGCCACCTTCCGGCGCGGCACCCTCGAAAAAGCGCTCGACGAGGTTGGGGCTTCGGAACCCGCGTCCGACAGCTCCAATCACGTTCACGCCCTGCAGCAGGCGGTATACAGCATTGGCCGACCACACCGTGCTGCGGTCTCTGCTCTCCAGCAGCGGAGCCGTTAGGCGGGGCGTGGGGCGCGTGGCGGCCATGACATCCTGGAAACGCGCACCGAGCACCGCCGTGAGTCGCTCGACAGGCCGCAGCTCGACTTGCGCAAATGCCCCGGCCTGCCGGAACGTCGCGTTAGGCACCAGCGGCACGTTGTTCGTGCGTGTCGAAGGGGGACCGAAACCCGTCACCCTCGTGGTGCTCGTATCGGTATTGCGCGACCGGTCGCGGAACCAATCGATACCGTACGTCACGATATGGGAGCCGAGCGCTTTCGCCAGCTCGAAGCGTCCGCCGAATGTCTCGAGATCGGTAAAGTTGAGAGAATGCGAAGTAACACCTGCACCAGGGGTGCTGAATGGGACGAACACGCGCGTATCCAATTCCCGTTCATTGCGCTGTGTGTAACCGCTCACATCGAAGCGATCGGAGATACCTAACGACGCGGCGCCACGGTACCCGACGGCATACCGCGCGAAATCCTGCGCAGGGTACCGGATCTGGATGAGGGGTTGATTGGGTCCCAGCAGCGCAGGGTCCACGTAGCCGAAACCCGCACGACGAGCCTCGTACCAGGCACCCCTCACGTAGACCTCCTGAGCGGAACTGACGTCGAACGACAATGTTGCATCGTGCGAACGGTCCCGGACGCCCGAGTCATGGACCCGGACATCGTCATCGAAAGTGATGTTGCCGAACGTGCCAGCCGGTGCGCGGTACGCTTCAGCGTCGCGATAGCCGGCGTTCAACCGCACGGCCACTCGGCCGCGCCGCCCGGCAAGCGTGACGTTAGGTGAGCTCTCTTTTCCAGCGCTGCCGTATCGGTATGCGATCGACCCGTGCAGATCATCACTCCCAGGCAAGGGCGCGGAGATGAGGTTTATGACACCGCCGATCGCGTCGCTGCCATACAAAACCGACGCTGGCCCGCGTACCACCTCGACGCGCGAAACGGCTCCGTCCCCCGCCAATGCCGGCAACTCACCAAAATCCTGCTGCCGACGTGCGTTCGTGAGCCTGAGTCCATCCGCCAGCAGAAGGACGCGCTGACCGCGCAAGCCACGGATTTCGGGGCGACGCTGGTTCGAGCCAACTCCACTCACATCCAGGCCGGCAACATCGCGGAATAGCTCGATTGGCGGCGCGATTTTTTCGCGGAGCTGTGCCGAATCCAGTACGACGATTGATTGAGGTGTGTCGAAGGTCCGTCGCGCGGTGCGCGTCGCCGTCACAGTCACTGTGGATAGCGGTGTGGCTCTGCGAACGGTGTCGCGTGCGGTGGTGTCGCGGCCCTGTGACCGCGCCTCGATTGGAGACACAAGGAGCGCAGCGGCAACCAGCCCGCTCCGAAATGTGGAGGTGCCCATTTGATGATTTCTCTTGTTAGGCAAGCAGTGGAGTACTTGCCTAATAGGTACTCATCAGGGCTGCTGAGTGAATTCGTCTGACTACGGAGTCATCGCTCCGTATTTATACGGAGCTCGGCGCCACTCGCCGGGACGAGGCCGACATCGACAGCGAGCCGGGTGAGCGCAGCTACACCATGTACGTCGAGCTTGCGCGAGATTGCCTCGCGGTGCGACTCGACAGTTCGCGGACTTATCCCAAAGCGTTGCGCAATTTCTTTGCTCGTGGCGCCGCGCGCAATTTCAGCGAGTACGGCGCGCTCGCGTGGAGTGAGTAAAGCGTACTTCTCATGGCGCTCTTCTGTCGCGCGCTCGTTCTGCAGCGCGGCAGTGAGCTGGCGCGCGACCGCGGGACTAAAAAAGCTGTCGCCCTGGAAAACAGATGTGATCGCGCCGCGCAATTCGGCCGGCGATGTATCCTTGCGGAGATATCCATGCGCCCCCGCGCGCACGCTCTGCAGGACGTACTCTTCGTGATCGTGGATGCTCAGAATGAGTATGCGGGTGTGCGGTCCAAGCGCTTTGAGCTGGGGGACGAGATCGAGGCCGATGGTGTCCGGTAGAGAGATGTCGAGCAACACGACGTCCGCCTCGCGTGTGCGCATCAGCTTCAGCGCCTCGCCGCCGCTGGCGGCTTCGCCGACGATCTCGAAATTGCCGCTCGAGAGCACGTGGCGGATGCCTTCGCGGACAACGGCGTGGTCGTCCACGATCAGGACGCGGACGTTCCTAACGTCTGTCATGGACTGGCTTCCGCTTGCTGCAGCGGCACCCGTACGACGAGGGATGCGCCTGCGTTAGGTGGCGATTCGACCGTCACCGTGCCATGCAGTGCCGCGATGCGCTCGCGCATGCCGGACAACCCTCCACCGACGTGTTCCGGCGCACCGTCGCTCACGCGGCGCGTCCCGAAGCCTCGGCCGTTGTCCTCCACGGTCAGTGTTAGTCCCTGGTCCTGCGCCGTGAGCCTAACGAGTACCGCCGTCGCCCCGGAGTGACGCACAACGTTCGCCAAGCCTTCCTGTAACGCACGAAACAGCGCGAGGCCGGCTTCGTTGGACACGGCTGGTATCGCCGCCGGCGCATGGAATTCAATCGCCAGGCCGGATTGATCGCTGAAGCCACGCACGAGCGCCCGCAGTGCCGGTACAAGACCAAGCTCGTCGAGCAGGGGAGGCCGCAGATGTACGGTCACACTTCGAATGCTTCGAATGCCTTCATCTACCAGAGCGAGCACGCGGTCGAGGCGCGAAACTAAAGGCTCCGGAGCATCCTCGCGCAGGCTGCCAAGGTGAAGCTTCACTGCTGCCCATACCTGAGCGGTCTGGTCGTGCAACTCGAGGGAGACGCGACGCCGTTCATCTTCGTGCTGCTGCACCATGCGCGCCGAAAGCCGTTCGAGCTCACGCATACGCGCCACGAGGTTGGCGTTCAGGCGCGCAAGGAGCCGATCGATGTTGTCATCGCGAGCGCCTAACGCGGCGGCTTCTCCCGACAAGGCGAGCAATCCGCGTAGCCCGCGATCCATTTCCTCGAGAACGAGGACGACGATCCCGATGCTGGTCGCGAGTACGAAAACGATGTCGAGGTAGTAGCCCCACGGGTTCCAGGCACCGCGCGCCCGCAGGATCGGGTAATCGAGGTGATGGAGCCCCCATACGAACAACACCACGGCGAGCAGCAGCGCTGCGCGCGATTTCGTGACGCGCCAATGTTTGAGAAAGACAACTCCAGTCCAGATTGTCGCCAGGCTTAGAAACAGGACCGCGGGGCCAGCCGCAAGAAGGAAGTTGTCGAGACGGTAGATGGCCACATAAGACCAGATCACGGGGAACGCGAGTGCGAACACATACGCCGGCCGCCAGCGCGCCGACTGCGAGAACGCGAGCGCGCTCCATAACAGGGCAAGCCCTGTCCAGCC
>DATFBW010000356.1:0-11028 GCA_035253645.1 Gemmatimonadaceae bacterium
TCCGCTACGGCCGCTCCGCGAGCCCCCACCGCTGCGTCCGCGCTGGCTGCCGCCGCGATTGCTTCCGCTCTGATTTCCACTGCGACCGCTCGCTTGCCGCGCGTTCTGCTCGCGTCCGCTCCCTTCGGACATCTGTCGGGATCCGCTGTTTCCTTTGCTGCGATTGCTCTTCGAGTTTGCCATGGGTTCACCTCTCTTGGAATGCAGACCATACCATGCGTGCTCAGCGCAGTGGGGGCGCAATTCCTGTGCCCTTGGTCGATTGGAAGCTGCCAGGCTCGACAACTCGCGTTAGGCACTGACGCAGACGCAATAGCGCAGTACATTCATACTAACACATCATACCTCGCTGCCAGCGTTGTGCGCCTAACGATGCTGCCTCCGGCTATGCCGCGATCAGTGTAGCCGGCTCCTCCACCCGCTGGACGCGCGCAAAACGGTCCAAGGCATCATCCAAGCTCGGCAGCAATGCGGCGCGCTCGCTGCCAAGCACGCTGTAGGGCGGGCGGGCGGCGATCAGGTTGAGTGAGCTCGTACTGCACGCCGTCACGCGCCGCTCATCGAGTCCCATTAACGATGCGACGCGTTGAGCAAGCTGCGCCCAGGTTATCGCGCCGGTGTTCGCCAGGTGCCATATGCCACTTTCGCCATCAATGAGCAGATCGAGCGTTGCGTGCACCAGGTCGGGTACGTAGGTCGGCGACACCACTTGATCACACGCCGCCTGTATTGTCTCTCCCGCAGCGAGAGCGCGGACGACACGCGCCGCGAAGTTGTGCACGTCCCACGGCCCGAAGAACGCGCTCGTCCGAATGACCAACGCCGTCGGTAAACGCTGCAGGACGACGGTTTCCGCTGCCGCTTTGCTCGAACCGTAGGCGCCTAACGGCTTTACGCAATCGCTCTCGACATACGGAGTAGTCTTGTCGCCGGCGAAGACCAGGTCGGACGAGAATGTGACGAGCGCGATATCGCGCGTGGCGCACGCATCGGCCAGAACGCTGGGCCCGACGTAGTTATCCCGGTCACACGCATCTGGGTGCCGCTCGGCGTCATCGACACGCACATAACCCGCAGCGTTGATGACGGCCCACGGCTGCACCTGGTCGAGCACGCGAGCGACGCAACCCGGTTGCGAAATCTCCAATTCGTGACGAGTCGTCAGGGCGTGCGCCAGCTGGCGTTCCTCGCAGATGTGTGCAAACGCGCGGCCTAACGTGCCGGTCGCGCCCGTGATGAGGAGAGGTCGCGCCCGCTTCGTGGAACCAGCGGACGGCGCATCACGCCGTGATTCCAGAGAGACGGAGCGCAGGAGCCGTTCATCGCGGCGCCACCAGCCCGGTTCAGACAGCACTGCGTGATTCGCGCAACCGGTTGCACAGAGGTCGCGCGCGAGGCGTGCGATCGCTGTCGCCCGAGGCCGCGGTGCGCGAATATCGAAAGCGCCGGGCTCGTATTGGCCGTCGACACGTGTGGCGAGGTTGTGCCAGTCATACGCCCCGAACAGCGACCATACAGTTATCGCGCGCACGTCCGCGCCTAACGCCTTTTGCTCGTTCGCTGCGCTCCATACTTCGTGCAGCCAGCGGAGTTGCTGCTCCCTCGTGCCGGCCAAGTGCGCCTCGGTAATCGCGACAGGCTTGTTGTAACGTTCCCACGCAGCCGCGAGTGCGGCGCGCGGCCCGCCGATCCCTTCGATTAATACCCGCGCGGCCTCTACATCCGCGTACGCTTCGCGCGCATTGCCCCCATGCGTGCTGACCGGGTAGTGCTCCAGGCGCTCGTCGAGAAAACGTTCGCTCGTCACATAGTGATTGATGCCGAACAGATCAGGTGTGCACGGCTCTGTGGCCAGCTCAGCGAGCTCGTGACGCACGTCGGGGGCCTGCCCGAGAAACGTCCACATGGGATGCCTTTCGTCAACGCGCCCGCAGAGCAAGTCGAAGGTCAGCCAGCGGCGTGCATTCTCGAAATCTGCCTGATACTGGAGCCGGGCCGTGGCGTATGCTTTTCCCAGATCCTCAGTCTGTACGAGGAGCGCGTCGGGAATGACCTGCCGGATCGCTCGCATCGCCAGCGCGATCGCGCGACACTGCCTAACGATTGCGCGAGCGAAGGCGGCGTCGTCCCGCAGATGTGGATACCAGTGGCCGTAGAGGGTGCTGAACCGCGCTGTCGTCAGCGGCTCGTTGATTGGCGTCCAGCGCTGGACCCATGGATACCGTTCGGCGACGGCGCGCGCATACCGCGCAAACGCCGCGGGAAAATCGTCGTCGAGCAATGACGTATAGCGCGGTCCACTCCCGTGATGCAGAAGTCCCACGACCGGCTCGATGCCATGCGCTCGCAGGTCGTTCAGCCGCGCGTCAGCCCAATTCCAGTCATAACGATCCGCCCGCTCGGGCGCCGTCCGTTCCCACAGGACAGGATAGCGCACCGTCCGGATGCCTAACGAAGCGATGAGCGCGATGTCGGCTGGCCGGTCGCAATGGCCGGAACGGCGGACCTGATCGTAATAATGCTCACCCACACGATTGTTCGTGCATTCGATCCCTGCCCACACATCGACAGACCCCACTCGCGTCACGACGCCTCGGCAACCGGGTCCGCAAGGAAGGTGGGCAACGCGGATCGCACTCTAACGGGCCGGGCCGCCCTGGTGACCGCCCCCGGTAATTCCGTCGTGCGAAGCGCCGGAATCGCCGCGGCCATCCAGTCCATCATCTTGGCGACGATGGACTCCCACGATTGCGACGCGGCCAACTCCACTCCCGCCTGCAGCCGTTCGGCCGACGGTCGCTCTAACGCCTCGCTTACTTCGGCAATGAACGCTGGCGTGGAGTGCGCGATGTGCACGACCGATGAGAAATTGCGCACAACGTCGGTTACCGCCGTCGCAACGATCGGTTTTCCGGCAGCCATGTACTCCAACGTCTTGGTAGGATTGATGTACTGCGTCGCTTCGTTGAGCGCGAAGGGCATCAGACACACGTCAAACGATTTCACGTAAGACGGCAGATCAGCGTACGGCCGCTGGCCTAACCAGTGGATGTTAGGTAGAGCAGGGAGCGTGTGCGGATCCACCTTGACCGTTGGCCCGATCATGAGCACAGTCCAGTCGCCGCGCGCAGCCAGGGCCGACAGCAGCTCATAATCGAGACGCTCATCGATCACGCCGAAGTACCCCAGGATCGGCTTGCGCAGCGCAGCTGCATCGGCCGGCACGATTGTCTCCGGTTGTCGCGCGGCTGCGAAGTGGGGCGCGTCGACTCCGCAACCGAGGAAGTGCACGTTGTCGTGATACCGTGACTTCATTTGATAGAGTTGATAGCCGCCAGTGAACACGACGTCCGCATGTTGCAGCAGCAGCTTCTCCCGTTGGCTCATCTGACTCGGCGCGAACCGGAATTGCGACAGCTCGTCCATACAGTCGTAGACGACGCCCTCCTCGTCGAACGCACCCAGCATCTCAGGGGCGGGCATCGGCGTGTAGAACCATTGCACGAGGCGTTCACATTCTCTCGCCAGCCGCTGCCTAACGAGTAGGCGCGCAAGCAGCTCGCGGATCGCGCTCAGCGCGCCGTCTGCGTTCTCCTCGTAGAGCCTGGGAAGCTGCGGCACCACTCGAGTGACCCCGGGAGTGGGCCGCGTGATCTGGAGGCTCGCGTCGCAGCGGTCATCCACAAATAGAGGTTCTTCCACGAACACCACGGGACGATGTCGCGCGATGCGCGACAGAATCTGCTGGGGCCGTTGCCACACGAAGTCCCAGCGCAAGTGACTGTGCACCAGGATACCGAGCCGAGGGTCAAAAGCATGTTGATGTGTAGACTTACTGGCTCGGTGTAGGGCCATGTTGATTTCTCCCAACCTATGGACGGGTGTATCGACCGCACAGCAGGTCAGAGGCGCGACGAAGACTCGTTAGGCTGCGGGCGGCGTGACCTGACTACCTCGCGGACGCAAAGCTCGGCGAGGCACAGGCCACCTCCGCAATCGTCGTACCAGCGCGCACTCGCGCGCAGAGGCCGCTATTCGGCGGCGCCGCGGAAGATGGAAGCCGCGCCTAACGAGCTGGGATGCCGCGCACTTTACGCGGTCACCGACCGCGCAACGCCCTCGCGCGCGCCGCCGTAGCTCGCACCTTGACTCGCGATCAAATCGCGATACGCCGTTCCAACCGGCCGGATCTGACGCTGCAGATCGTACAAGCCGACTGGATGTACATGATTATGCTCCACGCGCAGCGAATATTGCCAGTCGATTTGATCGGTCAGCGAATACCACGTGAACCCCAGCACGGGCACGCCGTGAGCGCGCACCGCGCGGATTTCCTGCCACTGATCGGCAAGCCACTCCTCTGCGCCGGGATCGATGCTGTTTGTCTCACAGTGGAACAGCGGTACGCCATACCGCGCGTGATATTCGACGGCAAGCGATGCCAGACCGCGCCGGCGCTCGCAACGCATCGTATCGCCCGCAAGGTTCACTGCGTGTTCACAGGTCGCATAATAGTCGAGCCCGATCCAGCGCTGCGATACCGCGCGACGCTCGCGGAAGAAGGAAAGGTCATTGGACGTCACGCCGTTTTCGTTCAGATACCCGGCCATGCCGGGGGCGAGCTCCAAGCCCAGCGTTAGGTCCAACGAGAGATGCTTGAGCCGGTTCAGGCGATCGGCGTGCCGCCGAGACTCCGAAGTCTCCGCGTGAAAGTGCTCGATCGATTCACTCTGGACGATTATGGCGTCCGCCCGTTCGGCAAGGATGGCCTCTACAGCCAGTTCGTGCGCCATGCACAGGTTGCGAAGCGCTCGCACGAATGCAGCGTCGCTCGTTTCGCACTCGTTCCACCAACCGCGCAACGCTGAAAAAGACGCGCAGACAAAAATTTCATTTACCGGGGTGTACATGCGGACCCACGGATAACGCCGCGCAAAAGCCCGTGCGTAATTCGCGAACAGGACGGGAAACGCCGCATCCTGAAAACTTCCCAGCCAGTCGGGCACACCAAAGTGACAAAGGTCCGCAATCACTTCGATGCCAAGCTGTCGCAGCCGCTCCATTGGGGCATCGCAGCTGTCCCAGTCAAAACGATCCGGAGCAGGGTGAGTGCGGTAATACGCCGGCCCATATCGCAACGCGTCGATCCGCAGCTCTTTCACCAACGCGAAGTCCTCTTCCCAGCGCTGGTAGTGCCCCGACTTGGCCATTTGGTCGATCCGTACGCCGTTATTGAGCGTCGGATAGCTGTTCTCGATGCCGGTCGCGAACCAAAACTGTGTTTGAGACATTGGCGCCGCATACTTCGCGGCAGGTCGGGGGATGGCGGAGCCGGCTGAGAGCCCTTTCGACGTTTAGACCAGCAAATTGCTCAGTCTGTTCCTACGACGACCAATGGCCGGCAAGGATAAACTCTCGGGCTCAACCGTACAACAGCGTTTTACAACTGGACGAAAACGCTGCTTCGCAGACGCCCCCTCACCCTGTCTTCGCGCCGGGCCGCGGAATCACGGAGATCTCGCCATTGCATTCGAGCACCGCGTGATCGATCTGCTCGAGATCGGCGATACCATGCATCTGCCGCGCTGAGGAAACCACTTCTTCGACGTTGACGCCGGACGATTTCATTTGCTCCTCGAGGATCCGTCCTCCTTTGATAATGGCCAGGGGACGGCTGTTCAGCAGACGATCCAACCACGGCGAACGGAGCGTGAAAAATGTGAGCAGCATCTCGATGCCTATGAACGTGGCGATCAGCAAGAAGGCGTTTGTCAGCGACGAATCATCCACCGTGAGCGCTTGCTGCGTCGCCTCCGAGATGATCAGCAGCAAGACGATGTCGAATGTGGTGATGTCGGCTAAGGCGCGTTTGCCGGCGACGCGAAAAACGACCAGCAGAAAGAAATAGACGAGCGCGCAGCGAAGAATAAAACTCATGACTTTGGTCTCCTGCTCCTGGTGCCCCAAGCGTCGTTAGGGAAACGCGTACTGCCGGAACCGTAGTGGTGGGCGATCCGCCACACCAAGCGTGCCCGTCGCCATTCCGGCGTTGAGGTGCTGGTAGCGCACAATGATTTCAGGCACGCTAGTGCTGCTCACCGCCAGTTCGAATTCGATGCGCTCGGGACCTGCACGCGTTCGCGTCGGCTCGGGGACGATCTCCTTGATCTCGATCCCTTCCAGGAAGCGTTGATCGAGCCACAAGCGCACGCTTTGCCCTGGTGCGTTCGATGTCGTTATGAGTCGCAGCTCTGTCGGAGCGTGGGCACGAACCCAGCGCTCGTATCGCACCTGTGTGACGCTGTCGTCTGACTTTGTTGTCGTCGAGCTAAGGGGCCCTGAGCCAAAGAAGCCGAGGAACCCGGCGGCAATGAACACCGCGAGTGCTATTCGGCCGATGCGCTGCCACTTGAGCTCCTGCCAATGAAAAGAGCCATCGTCGACATCGAACAGCTCATCATCGTCATCGTCTTTGCGTTTCGACTTGGCCATGGATCACGCTGCCTCCTCGGGCACGTCGCGCGCAGTTGTGCGCGGCGTGCGAGCCGGGTCGTACAAGGCCGTCCACGCATTGCTGCCGCCGTCGAGCAGCGTGTTGATAATTTCGCCCGCGATGGTGGCGTGCGTCATTCCGGTCCCCGATTCGCCGGTCACGATGTAGACGCCGCGTTCGCCGGATGGGCTGTGTCCAATGAAAGGCAGGCGGTCGGCGGCTTCCATAATTCGGCCAGTCCACGCGTATTCCACCGGTCCGCTCGTTAGGTACCGCTCACGCATCCACGCTTCCAATCGCGCGAATCGGCTGCGCGCATTCTGCGGCGCGTCTCCCCGATGGTCCTCACCGCCCACTATGAGGTGGTTGTATTTGGCGTGTGGCGCTCCATGAAGGCGCACATAGTGGTAAGGGTCGCCGGAGTCCCAGACGAGCGCGCGTTCCACTTCCCCACGTGCGACACGCGACGTGATGACGTACGTCATATACGGCTCCTGCTTTATCGCCATCGAGTGTCGCGCGGGAATCGGCACATTTGTGGCGATAACGGCAGCATCGGCCGTGACCGTATGCCGTCCCACGCTCACCCGCACGGGGACGCCTCCTGTTACGTCGTCCACCCGCGTCCATTCATAGATCTGACCGCCCAGGCGCGACACGCCGCGTGCTAATCCCAACACATAGGCGAGGGGATCGAGCTGTGCCTGACGCGGGAACTTCAGACACTGCTGTTCAGGAAAGGAAGCGAACGGTTGATGGCAGACCAGCTCGACATCGTGCAGCCCCGCGTTCCGCGCTGCCGTGAGCTCTCGCTCGAGGAGTTTTTCGTCGTGGCCGGCCGCCAGCGTTAGGATTCCGTCCACTCTTTCGAAGCCACACGACAGGTTGAGCTCAGCGACCGTGTCGTCAATGCGGTCGATTGCCCAGCCGTGCGCGGTCGCTATGAGTCGTGTCGCGGCGGGACCATGTCGTTCGGCAAGGTCGAAATACCTGTCATCGACAGCGGTTACGAGATGGGCGCTGCTCCTCGCAGTCATCGCCGCGCCGACTTTTCCCTCGTCGATCACGATGACTTTCCGGCCCACCTGGGCGAGGCGTAACGCGACACTCAAGCCGGCGACGCCGGCCCCGATCACGCACACATCGACGCGCGCGTCGCGCAGCAACGGAGGGTAATACTGTCCCGGCGCGATCGCTGTCCACAGCGATTGATCGTCAAAACTCGAGCGCATTGCGATGTTCGCAAACCACAATGAGAAAGGGCCGCATAGCGGCCCTCATCAATCGCAACGTGCGTACCGACCTAACGGCTCACTTCGCTCGGTCGTACTTCCAGTTCCGCGTCTTTCCCTCGGCTAGCCATTCGATCGCGGTATTGAGCCGCTGGGCGCGCGTCGCATCCTGCTTGGCGTCGGTGATCCATTCGACGTATTCATTGCGCTGCGATTGATTGAAGCCGGCAAACGTCGAGTTTGCTTTCGCATTTGCCTTGAGGGCCTTGGCAAAATCGCTGGGGACGGGCAAGGCTGCGGCGACCTTGGCCCGCGCCTTCTGCGGAAGTTTTGTGTCCGTCTCGTTGAGCCGCACCGCTTCCTTGATGCACGCAAGGATGACACGCTCCGCAGGGAGATCGGCCACCGACGTTAGGCGTGCTGCGCCCATGCCGAAGTCGCGACACTCCCCCTCGAGCAGCTGCGCCTTCCAAAAGCCGAGGGTGACATGCTGTTTGAAGGCCGCCATCTGGCCGACGATGCCCTTGTACTCGAAGAAGGGGACGCTCCATTTGATGGTCTCCTCGATGTCGGGACACGCCTGGTGAAAGAGCGTTCGAATCTTCGTTAGGATAGGCTGGGCGAAACTGGCTGATTTCGCGATGTAGGCATCGACCTCTTTGGACTTTGGCATGCCTACCTCGCGCGCGTCGCGACGATCGTCCCGCGCACCTGCTCAGCGCCGCTGGGCGCGATCTCGGTCATCGTCACGGTATAGGAGTCACGACTCTGGAAGTCTATCGCCCACCGAACGCGCACCTTGCCCTGACCAGGATTCGCGTCATCGCCTTCGTACGTTAGGCGATTAGCTCCGCTGTCGAAGCTCGCGTCCATCCGGTCGATCTGCGTTCCGAGGTTGTCGATCCACGCCGACGTGTATTTGCGCATGACATTGTCATAGCCATGGATCCCGATCCATTCGAACGGCTGGCCGGCGAACGTGGTGCGGCTCTCCTCCACCAGGAATCGGCCACCCATGAGCAACTTGTATTCGGTTTCGCCGGCTGCGCTTTGTCCGTCGCTTGCGTCACCAAATGTGATTCGGAAGGTCCAGCGGCCCACGAGTGGTGCCAGCCGCTCGTGCGCGGGTCCCGGCTCACCGCGCCGGCGCCATTCGGCGATCTGCGCCGCGGTTGGCTGCCGCTCCTGACCGATGGCCTGCTGCGGGATCGTGGCGCTCAGCAGCGTTAGGCACGCTGCAAGGACGGAAGGGCTTCGGGCTACCATGGGTGCTCCTTGGCGTAATCACGTGCGCGTTGTTGTTGCTGTTGCGGGGAGAGGTCTTCCAACCGGCTGGCGATCGACCACCGGTGACCGAATGGATCGATCAGGATCCCGTACCGATCGCCCCAGAAACAGTCCTGCACGGGGAAAATGGGAGACGCCCCCGCATCGACGGCGCGATCGAAGAGCTCGTCCACGTTCTCGACATAGAGGTGCAGGGTCACCGACGACCCACCTAACGACTCGGGCGAAGTGGGCGAGTGAGGAAACTCATCCACCACAAAAAACCGTGAATCCCCCAGCAGCAGCTCCGAATGCATGATGTGCTCCCCATCAGGGGCCGGGGTCCGCAACAGCTCGTGTGCTCCGAACGCCCTCGTGTACCACTCGATCGCGCGAGCGACGCCACGCACGACGAGGTGTGGCGTGATGGTATGAAAGTCTTCCGGAACGCGTGACGTGCTCATCGTGTCCCCCGCCGGTTGCGGCCGAGCAGCTTGCGCTGCGCCGCGGCGTCGACCAACGCCGCCAGGCGCGCCGCTTCGGCCCGAGCCGTAGCCAAACCCAGCGGCGTTAGGCGATAGTAGCGGCGCCGCTCATCGTCATGCTCGGAATCCAGTTTGAGGGGCAGCTCCTCGATGTATCCATCCACCGCCATGCGCTGGATGGAGCGGTACAGTGTCCCGGGTCCCAGTCGCAGCTGTCCGCCCGTCAGGGCGTCGACCTCCTGCATGATGCCATAGCCGTGGGAGTCGCCGTCGGCCAGCGCCAGCATGATGTGAAACACCGCGGGCGTCAGCGGGAGAGCATCCGCCGCGTCCATCTGAGGGGCCACCGAACGACGCTCCGCTTTGATTATAACCATAATGGATATATCGGATGTGGGAATAGTATAGGTATCCCCCGCGCTGTCAAGCTCGAATCCGCGGCGCCGCCGAGGAACGCCTCCTGCAGAACGGAGCTCCCATGAGGAAACCCACGCCCGAAGAGATGCAGCAGGCCAGAGACGCGGCCGAGGCGGCCAGGAAGCGAGTTGAACGGCTCCCGGAGGCAGACAACCCTGTCGACGAGGCCGCCGTCGAATCGTTCCCGGCGAGCGATCCGCCGTCGTTTACGCCGACGCATCTCGGTGACCCGGAGCCTGCCAAGGACGACCAAAAGTAAGGGAGCCTAACGGGGCTCGCCTCCGCGTTAGGCATCCCGCTGCGGCGTGCCGGTGCTGCACGCGCGGGCAGGGCGGCTGCGCCCACGTTCCAGGTGCCGCGTTCGGGGCACGCTGAACTTTACGTTTGCAGTCTCGTGCTCGTCCTGTCCTGGATCGGGCCGTGTGCGCCGGGGCTCCGGCCAACGGTCACTTCTTGGAGGAAGGATGCGCGCATTTACGTGGCGACATATCGCGTTCCTTGGTTGCCTTCTGGGCGTCCCGACGGCGGCCATGAACGCGCAGCAAACGGCAGCGGAAAAGTTTTCCGAGATCGCGTGGGAGAAAGGCCCCGCCGTCGGTTCACTCGGCAACGAAGCGACCGTGCGCATCACGGACGGGTGCACGTTCACCGGCGTCGAAGGAACCCGGAAATTTCTGACGCTCACGCAGAACCCGTGGAGCGGGGACGAACGCGGCACGGCGCTCTGTCAAATCGTTAGGCAGAGCGGCGATTCGGCCCAGTGGTTTGCGATCTTCGAGTTCGACGGCAGCGGTTACGTCAAAGACGACGAGAAAGCCGAGCTGGATGCCGACAAGATGCTGGCCTCGCTGCGGCGCGGAAATGAAGCGGCCAACAAGACGCGGAAAGAGCGCGGATGGGGGACGTTGGAGCTCGTCGGCTGGGAAAAGGCGCCGTTTTACGATCCGGCGACGAACAACCTCACGTGGGCCATGCGCGTGCGGGCTGACGACGGCGGCGAGTCCATCAATCATTCCGTACGCCTGCTCGGGCGCCGCGGCGTCATGAAAGTGGATCTGGTCGTCGCCCCTGAGAACTACTCGGAATCGCTGACAGGCTTCACCGCGCTCATCGCCGACCATGAATACAACAGCGG
>DATFBW010000357.1:0-15808 GCA_035253645.1 Gemmatimonadaceae bacterium
ATTTGGTGCGCAAACAACCACACTGGCTCGCTGCTCGTTAGGAAAGCGACGATACAACCGATGCGAAATGCGTACGCGGCCCAGGCGACGCTCAGCCAGCGGAAGTACTCGCGCCGGTATTTGTGAAAGAGATACGCGCAGAGCGCCGCGACGGCGATCGTAACAGCGCCTTGCAACAGCGCGGCATCCAGCTCTGCAATTCCAGCGGTTTGACCCATGGCGACCGAACGCGCTACGCGCGCAGGGCCCGGCTGAAGGCCCGGTCCAGCGCTCGCCGCGTCAAGACGCGCGCAAGCTGCTGCCTGTACGCCGCCGACGCATGCACGTCCGCCGTGGCCGTGATGGCAGAGCCGACTAGCTCCGCCACTTCGTTGATCTTGGCGGCGTTAGGCGCTGAACCAAGCAGTGTCTGAGCCGCGTGGTTCATGCGTTCGGCGCCGGCCCCCGGATTCACGAGGGTGATTCGCGCATCGCGACAAATGCCCGACTGATCGAGTGTCACAGTGGTTGCCACACCAAGGAGCGCAAAATCGCCGTGCCGCCGCGCGAACTCCTCGAACGCGTAGCCGGTGCGTGGCGGCATAGCCGGCACTTCCACCGCGGTCAACAATTCTCCGGTTTCGAGTGCCGTAGAAAAGAGACCGGTGAAGAAGTCGTTGGCGGACAGCCAGCGCTCTCCCGTCTTGTTTTGCAGACGCACGCGAGCGCCTAACGTGATCATCACGGCCGGCAGCTCCGCGGCCGGCTCGGCATGTGCAAGGCTTCCACCTATCGTTCCGCGATTCCGTATCTGCGGATGCGCGACGTGCGGCATCGTCTCTGTGATGAGTGGCGCACACTGGCGGATGTCGACGCTCCGCTCGAGCACACGCTGCCGCGTCATCGCACCGATGCACACCGAACCTTCGGCCGTGAGCGTGATCCCTGACAGAGATGGTATGCCGTTGAGATCGATGAGCACCGACGGCCGCGCGAGACGAAAGTTCAGCAACGGAATGAGACTTTGGCCGCCCGCAAGTGCTTTTCCATCGTCGCCAGCCTCCGCGAGCAGATTCAGCGCCTCCTCCACGGAAGCCGGTGCGCGATACTCGAATGGAGGCGGCTTCACTCGCTCCTGGCTCCTTGTTCCATCAGCTCATAAAGCCGGCTGGGGCTCAGCGGGATCTCGAGTATTTCAAGCGCCCCGTCACCCAGCGCATTCTCCACTGCCTGCGCAAAAGCCGCCCCCACGGGAATAGCGCCGGCTTCACCCACACCCTTCATGCCTAACGGGTTGAGCGGTGATAAGGTCTCCACATGTGCCGTTTCGATCGCCGGCACTTCGAGAGCGGTGGGTAACAGGTAGTCCATGAAGGACCCGGTGGTCAGTTGGCCATTGGCATCGTATGCCAGCTTTTCGTAGAAGGCGTTGCCGATGCCTAACGCCACGCCGCCATGGATCTGGCCGTCGACGATCATCGGATTGATGACGGCGCCGCAATCGTGGACAACGAGGTACCGTAGGATGCGAACGTTGGCTGTCTCCGGATCCACTTCGACAACCATCGCATGAACGCCATTGGCTGTGCTGCCGCGCTCAGGACCGAAGTATGCCGTCGCCTCGAGACCGGGCTCGGTGCCGGGACGCACCGCTCCGCGCAATGGATTCGCTTTGCTGGCCAGCTCGCCGAGCGTGAGAGACTGGGACGGTGAGCCGCGGGCGTAAACGCGCCCCGCGTCGAGCACGATGTCGTCCGCCGCAGCTTTCAAATGCTCGCTCGCGAGCGCCACCACTTTTTCGCGCACCCGCACCGCGGCTGCGTGACATGCACTCCCCGCGACGACGGCGCCACGGCTCGCGAAAGTGCCCGTCCCCCAATGCATCTCGCGCGTATCGCCAGTCACGACGCGCACATCCGTGGCGCCGACGCCTAACTGATCGGCCACGATCTGCGCGAACGAGGTGAAGTGCCCTTGCCCCTGCGTGCCCACGCCGGTAGCAAGCGTCACCGATCCATTTGGATCGACGCGCACGCGCGCACCCTCATATGGACCGATCCCGGTTCCTTCGACATATGATACGATGCCGATGCCGACATGGCGGCCTGCTGCACGTTCGTTAGGCTGCCGCTGCACGAACTCGTCGAAGCCGATCAGCTGGACCGCCTTGTCCAGCGCGGCGGCATAGTTGCCGCTGTCATACGTCAGCGGCGCGCTGTCCTGATAAAGGATCTCGTAGTTATATGGAAACGCGCTGGGTGCGATGTAATTGCGCCGCCGGATCTCCGCGACGCTCAACCCCAACTGGCGCGCGGCGAAATCCAGCAAGCGCTCCATCACGAAAACGCCGTGCTGCCTGCCAGCCCCACGCACAGGCGTCACGATCGTCTTGTTGCTGAATGCGACCGTGAACTCGCTCTCGTACGCGGGCACTTCATATGGCCCAAGCAACGTGCACTGCGCGTTGATCGGCACCGTCAGACCGTACGGGTCGTACGCGCCCGTATCGTGGATGAACGTGTCACGCACGCCGAGTATGCGTCCCTGGCGGTCGAGCGCAATCTCGGCGTCGTGGATCTGCTCACGCTCTTGCGTCGTTCCCACGAAGTTTTCGGAACGGTCCTCGATCCACTTGATCGGGCGGCCAAGCTTCATGGCGATCCATGGGATGAGCAGCTCTTCCGGGTAGAACATGATTTTCGGGCCGAATCCGCCGCCGATGAATGGGGCGATGACACGGACCTGTGACTCCGAGAGACCTAACGAAATGGCCAGCGCGTTGCGCACCGGTATAGGAGCCTGCGTCGAATCCCACACGCACAGCTCCGGCAGGCGCGGGTCCCACGTCGCGACCACGCCGCGATTCTCGATGGCCGCCCCCGCGCCGCGGTCGTAGCGGAAACGGCGGCGGATCACGCACGCTGCCCCCGCCTTTGCCTTTTCGTAATCGCCACGCCGTTGTATGACGTGTGCTGCCAGGTTCGAGGGTAGGTCATCGTGTACGAGCGGCGCGTTAGGCGCGAGCGCGGAGCTCAACTCCACAACGGCATCCAGCGGCTCGATGTCGACGACCACGAGCTCGGCGGCGTCTTCGGCGACATAACGAGACTCGGCCACGATGATCGCGATCGGCTCACCCACGAACCGCACCTTGCCGCGCGCGAGCGGGGTTTGCGTCCGCGCGTTGAAGGTGAGACCCGGAAGCGGCGGGGGCGCGACCAGCACGGGACCGGGTTTCATCAACGAGCCCAAGTCATCCGCCGTGTACACGGCGTGCACGCCAGGGTGCTTGCACGCGTCGCTGACATCGACGTTCACAAGCCGGCCGTGCGCATGAATGCTTCGCACGATCGCTACGTGGAGCATTCCCGGGAGCGAGACGTCGTCGACAAAAAGCGCCTCCCCGCGAAGCAGCTGCGGGTCCTCGTTGCGCTTGATACTCTGACCGAAGAGGCGCGACGTCACGCGCGAGCGTTCGGTGCGGATGCCATCCGTTCGGCGGCCAGACGGACGGCGGCAACGATATTATGGTAGCCCGTGCAGCGGCACAGGTTGCCGGAGAGCGCGTGCCGGATCTCGTCCTCGTTAGGCGACGGATGCTCGCGCAGAAACGGGACGAGCGTCATGAGAAATCCGGGCGTGCAGAACCCACATTGCAGACCATGCGCGTCACGAAACGCTGCCTGCAACGGATGGAGCGCGCCGTCGCTATGCGCCAACCCCTCGACGGTTGTAACTGTGTGTCCGTTGGCCTGGACGGCGAGCATCAGGCACGAGCGAACAGCTTCGCCGTCGAACAGCACCGTGCACGCGCCACACACTCCGTGTTCGCAACCGACGTGAGTCCCCGTGAGGCCGAGGTCATGACGGAGGAAATCGCTGAGCAAGAGGCGCGGCTCGACCGTCCGCTCGTATCGTTTGCCGTTTACTTCAAGGGAGATGGACAACAACTGAGGGCTGAAGGCTAGGCGCTCGGTTAGGTTGCCGGTTGCAAGGGCTGCAAGGGTCGGATCTTGAAATATGACATCTATCGATTGCGGCGGTGATGATTCGCGCGTGCGCGGGTGATCACGCCGCAATCTTTAGATGTCGTATTTCAAGATCCGACCCCTCTCCCCCCCCTGGTATACATCGCATCGATGGACAGCTTTCAACCGTTTTCCATCCAGCACATTGTAACCGTCGGCGCGTTTGCGGCCGTCGTGGCGATCGCGATCCGAGCGAGCCGGCGCGTCCCCGACCCGCGCAGGCGTCGCACGCTCGAGATAGCCGTCGCGGCGCTTGCCGCAGCACTCTGGACAGGCATCGTGCTCTGGGGCTTCGCACCCGCCCGCTTCGATCCACGCTGGTCGTTTCCAATCAACATCTGCGACCTCGTGGCGCTTGTCGTTCCGATCGCCTTCGTTTGGCCGCACCGGAATTGGCACGCATTGCTGTATTTCTGGGGACTGAGCCTGAGTACCCAAGCGATCCTAACGCCGGATCTCGTATCCGGACCGCTCACGCTCGCCTTCTGGATTTTCTGGGCCATGCACGTGCTCATTGTCGGCGGCGCGATTTACATCCTGGTCGTCAGGCGCTACAGACCCACCTGGCGCGATTGCTTTTTCGCGATCGGCGTCGCGTGGGTCTGGCTTGTCACCGTGTTCGCGCTCAACGTCGCGACAGGTTACAACTACGGCTACATCGGCAACGCCAAGCCATCGCAACCGACGTTGATCGATTACCTCGGCCCCTGGCCGCAGCGCGTCGTCGTCATGGCGTTGTTAGGCAGCGCCGCGATGGTCTTGCTGCAATTGCCCTGGGTCATAGCCCGTCCCCAAACCATCCGCCAGCCCGAACACTCGTGATCCGTCGCCTCGTATCGCTGCTCGGCGCTATCGCGCCGGTCGTGTCATCTGCACAGCCCTCGGAACGCGTACAATCTGCGGTGCGCGTGAGTGGGGTTGTGTTCGTCGATCGCAACGGCAACGGCGCGCGGGACGCCGGTGAACCGGGGCTGGGGAATGTCGCCGTCTCCGATCAGGCGACTGTAGCAACGACCGACAGCGCCGGTCGCTTCACCCTCGATGCTGCAGGGTATGGTGTTGTCTTCGTGACTCAGCCTAACGGCTACCTCGTGCACGGGCCGTTCTGGCGTAAGGCAGAAGCCGGGCGCGAAGTCACGTTTCCCGTAACGCTGGCCGGTGCCGCAGCGGGTTTCAGCTTCATTCACGCCTCGGACACCCACATTGCCAACGAGAGCGTGCCACGCGTTAGGCGCCTCAAGGCGCTCGTGGATTCCCTGCGACCGGCGTTTCTCTTGATCTCGGGAGATCTCGTGCGTGACGCGCTGCGCGTGACCGAGACCGAGGCGCGCGGCTACTACGACTTGCTGCTCCGCGAGCTGCAAACCTTCACCGTGCCGGTCTACACTGTTCCTGGCAATCACGAGATCTTCGGCATCGAGCGGCACCGCTCATTGGTGAGTCCAACACATCCGATGTACGGCAAACGCATGTACCGCTCGTTGCTGGGCCCCGATTACTACTCGTTCGAATTCGGCGGCATCCATTTCATGGGACTCAACACAGTGGATTACGACGATCTGTGGTACTACGGGCACGTGGATTCACTACAGCTGGACTGGATCAAGCGCGATGTGGCGCGGCTCCCAAGGGAAATGCCGGTCGTCACGTTCAATCACATTCCATTTGTCTCGGCGTCGCCGATCATCGACGGCTACGATGAATCCAGCGTGGCGCCCAGCGTGATCCGGGTGCGCGGCCGCGCGGCGTTCAGACACACGGTACAGAACGTAACTGACGTGATGAACGCTCTGGGAGAGCGTCTGCAGATCGCGTTAGGCGGCCACACGCATCAACACGAGATTCTGCGTTTCGAAATGGCCGGCGGGCAGCGTCGCTTCGCGCAAGCGGCCGCGGTCGTCGGACCAGTGCGCAGCGAAGGCCCGCTCGGAATCCGCTCCGGTATTACGTTCTATCGCGTTACTAACAGGCGCGTGGATGAAGGGACGTTTGTACCCTTGGATAGGCCATAGTCGTTAGCTCTTAGCTTGTAGGGAGCTGAGCTAAGAGCCAAGAGCTATTTGACTTTAGAATAGAAGTTGTTATGCCATTGGAAACGCGTCGGCTTCCCGTCGGCACCGATCTCGAACCTGATCTCCTCGCCTAACGCTTCATCGCGCCGGACGCGTCTGAACGTGTGCTCTCCCGTTTTGCGGAGCTTGCTCAGTGCCTGCAGCGGGTTTGTCGTCGGCAGGCCGAGGATGCTGAGACCATCCTCCCAACGCACCACGGCAAGCTCACCCCCGAACGACGAACCATACGTGCCGAGGTAGCGATCGAGCGATGCGTCGTATGTCATGACAGGCGGCGGCGCAGATCCCGTCGCAGCGACCGGAGCCGCGGCACTCGACTTGGCCGCAGCGCGGATCGCCGGTGCCATGATGTCGTACGCGCGCTGGGTGAACGTGTTCGGGTTGACGCCGAGGGCGTTGGCCATGACGATCGTCGCGATCTTCTCGTCAGGCTTGAGCAAGAGGTGGGTGCGGAACCCCGGGCACGATCCACCATGGCCCACAAACGTCTTGTTCTCGCTGCGCCACACCGCAAAGCCCAGCCCCCAGGTCGTTTCGAAATCGGGATCGACCCAGTGCACGCGCTGCATCTCGCGTAACGTATTGGCCTTGAGGATCTCGGTTCCGCCCCTGCCTAACAAGCGGAACTGCCAGCTGGCGAACTTGGCAAGGTCCTCCACCGTCGAAGCAAAGCCCGCAGCCGGCGCGATGCCACGCGTCTGGAAGAACGGGACAGGTTTGCGGCCGCCCTCGCGCATGATGGCGCTGTAGCCCATCGCGAACCGCTTCCCTTTCTCAGCGGTGGGTATATCGGGTGTCGTGCTGGTCATGCCTAACGGGTTCAGGATATTGCGCGTGACAAGATCGTCATATGGCGCGCCGGCGGCAGCCGCCGCGACCTCACCCGCCAGCGTCAGGCCCAGGTTGGAGTACTGGTGATACGTCTCGGCAGGATAGAGCGTAGTTTGCGCGCTGATCCGCTCGATGATCTGTTCCCGCGTTGGAAAGGCGAAGTCTGGGCCTGTCCAGTACGGATGGTCCGACTCGCGCGGCAGGCCGGAGGCGTGCGTAAGCAGTCCCTCGATCGTGATGTCACCGGATTCGGGCGCCGACCGTTTGATCGTCATCCAGGAAAGGTGTTTCGAAACCGGATCGTCCAGCCGCAGCTTGCCGGCATCGCGCTGCTGCATAACGGCGATGCTCGTGAAGAGCTTGGAGATCGAGCAGATGCTGTAGATAGTGCTCGGCGTTGCCGGTACCTGACGAGCGACGTCAGCAAAGCCATAGCCGCCGGACCAGACCAGCTCCTGGTCGTAGACGACGCCGACGGAGAGGCCGGGGATTTGGTCGTAGGCGCGCTGCGCTTCGAGCCAGGTCTTGAGCAGCTCGGTGGCTTGGCGCACGCGATCGTGGTTGGCGACGCTTTGGGCGTGGAGCGTGGCGGCGCTCAATACCGCGATGAGCGGCACGGTGCGAGATGCGAGATGCGAGATGCGATTAGTGAATCTCATGGCGGCCTCCTACTCACAAGAATGGGACACACACCGGCCCTGCGGGAGGTCGCTTGACGGGAGAGCCTGGACATTGCGATTGTTGGTGACCGGCGTGAGCCGGTTTCTGCCACCTCGAGGCGTCTCTGAGAACCGCCGTCATGGTCGTTGTCCGTCGCGCGTAAGGCGCGGCGCTGAGTAGCCGGTCGCCCGACCGGCGATCCTAACGACCACTCTCAACGGACCGATGCGTCCGCGTTCATCGCGGCGCGCTCGGCTACATCCATGACGGCAGACCTGGTAGAGCGTTTACGGACGCTCGGCTGGACCGATTTCAGACACGGACATTTCCACGAACAGTTTGCGCTCGGGTTTCGCGCGGCGCGCGTCGTCGCCATCCATCGTGGTGTGAGCATTGTGGACGACGGCGCGGGCGAGCGCCGAGCTCGCGTCAGCGGACGCTTGCGGCACACAACAAGCGCGGCGAGCGACCTGCCCACGGTCGGAGACTGGGTCGCGGTGCAAACGGCGCCTAACGCGCGGTCGATGGCCTTGATTCATGCGGTCGCGCCGCGCACGAGCGTCCTGCTCCGCAAGGAGGCGGGCCGCAGGACCGGAGCCCAGGCGCTCGCGGCGAATGTCGATCTCGTGCTGCTGGCCGAGCCCTTAGCAGTGCCTAACGTGCGACGGCTGGATCGCGCTATTGCACTCGCGTGGGAGAGCGGCGCGCTCCCTTTCGTCGTGTTGACGAAAGCGGACCTGTCAAACGACGTGCCGGGCGCCGTCGCGGCGGTACGCGAACGGCTGCCAGGGGTAGACGTCGTTGCGGTGTCCACGTTTACTGGCGCGGGCCTAGAAGACTTCGTCCGCGGATTGCAGCCCGGCCACACGGCGGTGTTGCTAGGTCCCTCTGGTGTGGGGAAGTCGACGTTGCTCAATGCGCTGTTGGGCGAACAACGCGCACGGACCGCGACGGTGCGTGAGGACGGGAAGGGGAGGCACACGACGACGCACCGGCAGCTGGTCCGGCTGCCTAACGGCGCGCTGCTGATCGACACGCCGGGGCTGCGCGAGCTGCAGTTGTGGGGCGCGGCCGAAAGTGTCGATGCCACGTTCGACGACGTGTCGGCGCTGGCGGATCAGTGTCGCTTCGCCGACTGCACTCACGAGACGGAACCGGGGTGCGCGGTGTTGTTGGCGGTGGAGCAGGGGACGTTGGACGTCGAGCGGCTGCGGCATTGGCGGCAGTTGCGTGCGGAGCTGGCGTATCTGGAGCGGCGTGATGACCAGAGGGCGGCGATCGAGGCGAAGCGTCGCGATGCGATCGGGGCGCGACTGGGGAGGGCGAGGATCCGGGAGAAGTATCGTTAGCCGCTGTGGTGCATGTGGTTGCGCGCGGACCTTGCCCCCGTCAGTTTTCGACGTCCGCGCTGACGAGGCGCGGGCTTTTTTTGGGGTGTAGCTCAGCTGGCAGAGCGCCTGACTGTTAATCAGGAAGTCGCTGGTTCGAATCCAGCCGCCCCAGTACAGGTAACGTAAGGTGTAACAACAACTTCCAGTCTGTTAACGAAGCGACAGTGGCGATTGACGGCGATGCGCAGGAAGCCCGCAGGAAGCCGCACTAGACGCGCAATTTGCGCCTAACGAATGGTCTCAGCGAGTTCTTTCGCGTAGGTCGGTCGGGTGCACGCTAGCGACACCTCGCGCGAAACTGTCGAAAGTTGAAGAACTAGGGTCGGTCCGGGTCGGACCGTTACCTCAGCGACGCTTGCTGGGCGAGTGCTGCATCAGGCGCCTGCGCCCCCTTCCCGAATCCTCGCGCCAACGCTTCGTAATCCGAGAGTTAGCGCCGCTTGTGAACCAGTTTGTGCAGGCTCCAACGGCCGGTTCTTGGGAGGCACCGATTTGCTCACAAGCGAATCGCGCGTGCATGGCACTGCTGGCCTGACGCGGAGTGGGTTACCGATTGCTCGCACATAAGCCCCCCAGTGACTCGCTGACTCCGGCAACCAATAGTTCTTGCCGCTCGGTTACATCGCGTAACGAGCAGTTCCCACCGGAGATCTGCTGGAACGCGGGAACCGCGTACTGTGCCGGCCAATCGACTGCTATGGCAGCGCGAATTAACGCGCAGACGAGCACGTCGCAGACCAGAAAAAGAGGTCAGGTCATGGACCACGGGAACTTCACGGCACCGAAACGCAGTCGCAGATTCGTTGCATCACTCGCATTCGCGTTCGCGTGCTCAGTCGCGATGTTCGGGGCGTGCCGAGATGCTATGCCGCCTTCGCGGAGCAACACCGTCATGCAAGCTATCGGCGATGATTCGCTTGCGTCCCACGCGCGCCTATCCGACGCAGTTGAGTTCTCAATCAGTGCTGCAATTGCTGCCGGCAAGTGCACAGGCACAGTCGGCAGTTCGTGCACGGTCACATACACAGCCATCCCGGCGGACTGGCAATGCTTTACGAACCTTCCTGGGCATTGCACGCCGAGTGGCGGCTTCACATCTAAGACTGGCCAGCTGCCTAACGGGAGCGGGGACTTTCCGGCGCCACAATGGGCCACCGTCACGCTGACCATGAGCAGGCCCGTCTGGGGAGTGGTTGTCCGAGCTGGAATGGGAGCGGTTAAATGCAGCGGTACGCTGCCAACGGTTGCGGCTTATAACGGCCAGAACGTTCTTGTGAGCTTTGACACAGTTCTGCTTCAGTTTCCTGACGATTGCGGCTCGGACGATATCACTGGTTGGACCGTCGATAGCGTAGAGTACACGGGCGCGGTGAAGAAACTGGTGATAACAACTCCATCACCTGGTGAGTGGACCCACCCAAGCGGCATAGAAGCCTACGCTAAAGTCTTTCACACCCAGGAGTTTTACGAGCTCCCTCCACCAACTGATACATGCCTCACGGGCGACCCGTTACTGGACACGCCTCGGATGCGTTCTTTATTGAGGACGCTGCGCGACAGCTCCAACTGGAACGACCCCGTTAAGACGAACCGCAAAGAACGCGGCGGGTACTTATTCCAGCTTCCGTCGGGAGATCTGTTGGAGAAGACGTTCTTTTCTGCTGCCGACGAATGGTGTGCAACGCCAAACATCCCGACGCCACCGGAGTCTGGCTCGGTTTATCTCGCAGGGGCTCACCTGCATCCATTTAGGGGAAGCTCGCCTCTAGAGGCAACTCCCACGGGCGTGTGCGCCAACAAGAACCGACCCGCAAACCGAGCGTATGACCCTCGCCCTAGCAATGACGACATCACACGGCTTCGAGGGGACTCTACGGCCCTCGGCTATCCTCTTCACATGTATGTCGTCGATAAAGATAGCATCTATGCGGTGCCTCCTGGAACGACCGTGCGAAACCGAAGGCAAAAGGTTGTTGGTTACCCCATCATCAGTCCAGTAAACGGCTGTTCCCTACTCTAACGCCACGAAACTTCAATCCGAGGTTCTTCAGTGTCACGTCTCGCTATTGCACTCGCTCTGTCGCTGGTTGCGTTTGTTGCGCATGAGGTGCCTGCGCAGACCTATAGCTGTTTCTCGTCGACTAGCGAAACAACGTTAGGCCTCCGTGATGACGTGATTGCGTTGGTCACCGGAACGGACGTGCGTGTGATCGCGAAGCGCGACACACTAAAGCTGCTAGCCGCCTCGGCCTCTCAGGTCAGCGTTATCACGCAGACAAATAAGTGTAAGAGTGCTGGCGAGTCATATCACTCGGTGCTGCAGCCGGGCAGTCCTCAGATTTCCCGCAGCATGGTCGTTATCAAGATCGCGAACAATCGATACGTCATCACCGATCCGGCGGAGCGTCAGGGTGAGTTCGGTACGGTGATGATTACAGACAGTAACTTCAACGTCCTTGCGATGATGAGCTTGTAGCCTGGGGCGTTAGGCAGTCAAATCCAACCGGATCGTGCTGAGCATGCGGAGACTTCACGGCCCATACGCGTACAGTCGTTGACTTACAAATACAAACTGCTGTCGACGTATAGCCAATAAGCGCTGGACGTGAGCGACCAGTCTTCTGGTGTAGGAACCGTTAGGCATTCTGCAGACGACTAGTGCCATTTTGTGAATCCCCGAATGACGCGCGAGGTGCCACCTGTTGGACGAGAGAACATGAGCCGTCAGACGGCCCTCTGTTGATCCAAAACACCTTAAGCGTTGGGTCCGTCCCGCGTGTAGGCGAACGTGTGTCGCGGTTGCCTCGACCACGGGATCGTTGTCAGATGAGTCTGCGTGGGTTTAACGCGACCTCCTCCTGTTAATCAGGAAGTCGCTGGTTCGAATCCAGCCGCCCCAGTTCAAGTGTTTCATTGCGCCCCAGGTGCAGCGGCCGAAATCCACGCCATGGCCGCCAGTGCGTGCCTGGCAATCGGCCCACGCATGATAATTGAGAATTGACGCTCGATATCGAAAACGATATCGTTGATATCATGCCGGATATCGATGCCGTAGCCCGGCTTCTCATCCAGGCTCGCCGAAGCGCGGGGATGTCTCAGCGCGAGTTGGCAGCCCGAGCGAAGACGACGCAAGCAGCCGTCGCGCGCATCGAGCGAGGGCAGACGAGCCCGACGCTGAACACGTTGGCGCGGCTCATCAATGCGGCCGGCTTTGATTTGCATATCGAGCTCGCAGCACCCCAACAGACGGACGCGATAATCGAAGCGTACAAGCGTGATATCGACCGCTCACTGTTACGTGAAAATCTCAAAAAGACGGTCGATCAGCGGGTGCGCAGCCTAACGGCGCTTGCCCGGTTCGCTCGGGAGGCGCGTCGCGCCGGTCATGCGGCGCGACAGGCGGCACGCACAACAAGATGACCGACTTCGGCAAGTTGCTCGGCGCGCTGAGCGACGCGAGGGTGGCATTCGTTGTCATCGGCGGCGTGGCGGCGACCATTCACGGTTCCGCCCGCCTAACGCAGGATGTCGATGTGTGCTACAAACGGTCCGATCCGAACCTGGAGCGCATCGTCACAGCGCTCGCGCCGTTCAAGCCATATCTGCGTGACGCACCAGCAGGACTACCCTTCGAATGGTCAGTCGAAACGCTGCGCGCCGGATTGAATTTCACACTGACCACAAAGGCCGGTGACATCGATCTCTTTGGTGAGGTTGCCGGTGGCGGTCGCTACGAGAATCTGATCGGCAACACGATCACCGTGACGCTGTTTGGTCAGGCAACGCAGTGTCTGAATCTCGACTGGCTTATTCGAACCAAGCGAGCTGCGGGACGCGCGCGAGACCTGGAAGCGATTGCGGAGCTAGAAGCGTTGCGGGAAGAGCGTGGATGATGCTGGCTCCGGTTCCATCATCGGCCGGTGCAGCTGCGACCGACGCCGCGTTAGGTCATCGCCCGCCACGAATCTTCTCTAGATCCTCCTTCTCCTTCACCCATGGCGGGATTGGATACTTGCGCGGCGACGGCCAGATGCGATCGAGCGTCGTGGCATCGAACAGCTCGCCGTTCTTCATCACATACTGGATGTCGATCGAGTTCTTGATGTTCTCGAGCGGATTGGAGTTGAGAACAACGAGATCCGCGAGCTTACCCACTTCGATCGAGCCGAGATCGTCACCATAGCTGATCGCCTGCGCGCCGAGTATCGTCGCGATGCGCAGCGCTTCGTGGTTCGTCATCCCGCCCGATTGCAACATCCACAATTCCCAGTGCGCCGCCGGGCCATCGTGCTGCCCATGTGAGCCAAGTCCGGCGATCCCCCCCGCACGCACGATGTCGCGCACACCGCGCGCGATGAGTGGAAAGTTGTAGTCCTCTTCCACGATGAGCGGTCGCCGTCGCGTGCGATACAGGACGTCGGCCGGCGTGAAGTAGGCGACCTTCGGGTCACGGTCGAGATCCGTCCGAGCACGCCAATATCCATCTCCAGACGGACCGCCGTACGCGACAACGAGCGTCGGTGTGTACGCGATCTTCGAGTCGGCGAGGACGGTGACGACGTCTTTATACAGCGGCACCTGCCCAATGGAGTGCTCCAGAGCGGTGAATCCGTCGATCGCCATCGTGATGTCGGCCTTGAGATCGCCGGCGCCTTCGTTTGTCGTATTGATCTTCTCCGCGAGTGCGGCCTGCAGCACCCACTGCCGCTGGATGCGGCGCGGCTGCAGATACTGCTTCAGCGAGTGAACGCCTTGCCGTTTATAGCGCCTAACGACATGAAGCGCATCTTCGGCGCTCTTGATCGGGGCATTGTTGCTGGTGAGCGGAAAACCCGTTGCGTACATGCGAGCCCCAACCATGTCACCGGTTTCGATGAGTTCGCTCCACGCGACGTTCCAGCGCGAGCCCGACGGGTTCCGAGTCGTAGTCACGCCATATGCGAGGTTGGCCGCGATACTCCACTCCTGGTTCGGTGCGAGCTCGCGCCCCGTGCGCGGGTGCGCGTGCACATCGACGATCCCTGGCATGATCGTCTTCCCCGCGACGTCGATCACGCGAGCGCCAGCCGGGACGCGGACTGCCGCGCCGACCTGCGTGATCCTGTTGTTCTCGATAACGATGGAGGCTGTGTCCAGTACCTCGTCGCCTCGCATCGTGATCACCCTGGCGCCGCGCAACACCACCGCGCCACGAGGATTGTTGCGCGGAGCTGTGAGCGTGACCTCGATGTGCTGCGGATTCCACCTGGACGACTCGGCATATCGCAGCACGGTGTCGAGCGCCGCGCGGTAATAGTGATTCGAGAAGCTCCAGACGATGGTGCGGCCGCTGTCGCTCCATGCGGCGTAGTTGGCGCCTTCGTTCGTTAGGCGCCTGACCGGAACGGAGGGAGTCGCGAAGTTCACGAGCAATCCTTCGGACCCCGCGTCGGTCAAAGGCAGCACGTAGATATCATCGCGCTCGATGACGATGATCGCCCGCTCGTTGGGAGCGACCTTCACGACGGGTGTGCCCGCGTTAGGCGTCGTCAAGCGCGCGTGCTGCCGCCGGTCGCTGCCGTCGTAGCGTACGGAATACAGCGCGTTCGTCTGGGTCGCCTGGAAGCCGAAGGCAGGTGGGGTGCCCGTCGCCACGACGCGGTCCATGTAGTACACCCGTCCCGTCCCGCCCGCATTCGACGTGACCAACGATGGCGGGGCGTTCGTGCTGGCGATGACTGTGGACGGGCCGCCGTTCGCGCTGACGTATCTGAGATCGCCTAACGCCGGGACTGGACCGCCGACCAATCCGGACTGGCGCGGGGAGGCCGTGAACACGATGCGATCGCCTTCGGGCGACCAGTGCACGCCAGTGACGAAGTGCGGCTCCGTCGTCAGCTGCACAGGAGTTCCCGTCCCATTCGCTCGCGTCTTCCACACAAACCCGCCTGTAGAATCCGACCACGAGACGTACGCGATCCACTGGCCATCGGGAGAATACGCGGGGTAATATTCGCGCAGCGCGCTGTTCGTTAGGCGGCGTGGCGCGCTGGCCGTCGTTCCGCTCACGTCGGCCGCCCACAGCTTGCCGAGGGCGCTGAAAACCAGGCGGCGGCCGTCCGGCGACTCGACGGTGTGCATGAGCTGGGTCACGCGCACCGCGCCGTCGTCATGCTTGAGGGGGACGAACAACCGCTCACCCATCCCGAGCTCGACATCGACGGAAAACGGGATGACGCTGACGGCGCGAGTCTCGCGATCCACGCGCTTGATCTTTCCGCCGCCGTAAAACACGACGCTGCGCGAGTCGGGCGTCCAGGAGAAGCTCGGCAGGACATCGTTAGGCGCGTACCCCTCCTGGTCGTCGCGCTGAATCTCCGCGACGAGCCACGTGTCGTCGCTCGTGCGCAAATCGCGTAACCGCAGCGCTGTTTTGGTGCCGGCGCGCGTTGCGTACGCCATCCAGCGGCCGTCCGGTGACACGGCCGGCCGGAGTCCACCGCCCACTGCCGCCGTCACGTTCCGCTCCACGCCCAGCTGGCGGTCGAACATCAGCACCTGATACTGACCGATCGTCTCGCCGCCGTATCCTCCGGCGTGAGAGCCGAAGTAAACAAATCGGCCGTCGGGGGAGAATGTCGCCCCCGTGTTCGTTGTCATCCGGCCAGTGCGAGCCGCGAAAAGCTCGGCGCCGGCGCCGCCGTCGCGGTGGTAGATCCAGAGCGGCACGTTCGTGAGATAGTTCTCGTTTGTCGGATAGGGTCCAAATCTGCGCGCAACGAGATACTGGCCATCCGGCGTCCACTCCGGCGACGAGAGCGCGTTGTCGACCTCCTTCGTTAGGCGCCGCAGGCCGGTGCCGTCGGCG
>DATFBW010000358.1:0-8958 GCA_035253645.1 Gemmatimonadaceae bacterium
AGAAGCAGCTTCTCGAAAAAGCGCTCGCCGCGAGCGCCCGCGGGGGCATGCTGCGTTCTGCGTCGCGCGCCGCCTGAGCAACCTTCTGGCCTGCACCTAACGAGTCGATCCCATGCGCATCATTTGGTTGTTACTCCTCATCCCCGTAGCGATGGTGGCGCGGGCTTTCTGGTTCGGCCGCCGCAACGTGATGACCCTTCCGGAAGACCATCCGGAGATGGCCAACGCGATCCGCGGCGCTCGTGAGACGCTTGCTGAGTTTCGCCGCCTCGTCGCCTCGCCAGAGCAGGGAATGAAGCACTTCGGCGTGAAGGTTCGCTTCGGCGTCGAGGGAGGATGTGAGCACTGCTGGGTGAACGAGCTCGAGGTGCGCGACTCCGGTTTTGTCGGTAAGCTCGGTAATCAGCCGAATGGCAACATCGGACTGCAGCTCGGCAGCACTGTGAACGTGGAAGACTCCGCGATCACGGATTGGAGCTATTCGCGTGATGGCGTCTACCAGGGCCACTTCACGACGAAAGTGCTATTAGCCCACATGCCCACACGCATGCGCCGCGAAGTCGAGACCGTGTATGGCTGGAGGAAGGCTGCGTAAGTAAGGGTGGTCAACGCCCAACGGGGCCGTATATAATGCGGCCACATGGACGAGCTTCAGCGACGCCTGCAGCAGGTTGTCTGCGAGGCCCCTTCAGAAAGCAAGTGATCTCGTAGCGCGCTTGGCGCGTTTATAATCCGCGCCTATGCCAGTAGATCGAGAAAAAGTTCCGTACCTCCCCGAAGGTATAGAAGGCCTCGCGCAGCTCGCGACAAACCTGTCCTGGAGCTGGAGTCGTAACGCGCGGCGGCTGTTCGCCATGATCGACGAGCCGCTGTGGCACCTCACCCGTCACAACCCGATCGCGCTGCTCAAGCGGGTGTCCCCAAGCAGGCTGATTGAATGTGCCCGCGACCCACACTTCGTCCACTTCTACGACGAAGCGATGAATGAGCTCAAGCGGATGATGGACCCTTCCGCCCTTTGGTTCGCGCATGAATACGCGGACCTGCTCTCCCGGCCGGTCGCATATTTCTGCGCTGAGTTTGGCCTGCACAATTCCGTCCCGATCTATTCGGGCGGGCTTGGAGTCCTCGCCGGAGACCACTGCAAAGCCGCCGCAGACCTTGGCGTGCCGCTGGTGGGAATCGGCCTCCTGTACACGCAAGGCTACTTCGACCAGAAATTGCGACTCGACGGTTGGCAGGAAGACAGCGCCGAGTTGTTCGAAGTTTCGAATACGCCGCTGATGGACGTGCCCGCGCCGGACGGGCGTGAGTACCTAACGACTGTGAGCACCTTCGGTCGTGACATTCACATCGCCGTATGGCGCATGGATGTCGGTAGTGTTCCCGTGTTCCTGCTCGACACGAATCTCGAGGCCAATCACGCAGCGGACCGTGAGCTCACGAGTAAGCTCTACGCCGGCGGCCCAGACGTTAGGCTGCGACAAGAATGGATTCTCGGGGTTGGCGGCGTGCGGGTTTTGCGCGCGCTCGGTATCGATCCTTCCGCATGGCATGCGAACGAAGGACACGCTGCCTTCATGATGCTCGAGCGCGTCCGTGAGTATACGAAAGCAGGTCACGGTTTCCGTGACGCTGTTGCTGCCGTGCGCGCCGCCACCGTGTTCACGACGCATACACCGGTACCGGCAGGCCATGACAACTTCTCCTTCGAGCAAGTGGAGAAATGTGCCGGGCCAGAATGGTTGGACATGGGTGGTGGTGCCACTCCGCTCGAGATCCTTGGCCTCGGTGTCCATCCGGTAGACAAGAACCACACGTTCCACATGACGTGCGCGGCGTTGCGCCTCGCGCGACACGTGAACGGCGTCGCCAAACGCCATGGGGAAGTGTCGCGCGAGATCTGGCATCCCCTCTGGCCGGATCGTCCAACGGAGCGCGTGCCGATCGGCCATGTCACGAACGGCGTCCACCTGTCCACCTGGATGTCGCGCGAGATCATGTCGTTGCTCGACGCGCACCTCGGCGATAATTGGCTCGAGCACGTCGATGATCCTTCAATATGGGAGCGAGTGATTTCGCTCGACGACGCGACCTTCTGGCATATCCGGCAATCGGCTAAGGTCTCGCTCCTCAACTTCATCCGTGAAGATGCCAGGCGGCGTTGGGCGCGCCATTGGAAGGAAGCCACGCACGTCGTTGGCGCGGGAACGTTGCTCAACCCGGATGCCCTAACGATCGGTTTCGCTCGCCGGTTCGCGACCTATAAGCGTGCCGATCTGGTCTTTCGCGATATCGATCGGCTTCGCGCACTGCTCACCCACCCCGTCCGCCCCGTGCAGATCATCTTCGCCGGGAAGGCGCATCCTGAGGACACGCCCGGTAAAGAAGTGTTAAAGACTGTGTACAGCTTTACGCGCGATGCGCAGCTCGAGGGGCGCGTCGCGTTTCTGGAGGATTATGATCTTCACCTCTCGCATCGCCTGACCCAGGGAGTAGATCTTTGGCTCAACCTTCCTCGTGTCCCTCTCGAGGCGAGTGGAACAAGCGGGATGAAAGCTGCGCTGAACGGCATCCCACAGCTGAGCACCCTTGACGGTTGGTGGCATGAGGGGTACGACGGACTGAATGGATGGGCCATACCGCCCGAGGCATCTCGGCAGCATACGGATGATTGGGACGCAGATCATGTGTACACGTTTCTCGAGCAGGAGATCGTCCCACTCTTTTATGAACGTGACGAGCGCGGAATTCCGCGCGGCTGGGCGCAACGCATGAAGCACGCGCTGTGCACGACGGGACAACGCTACACCGCGCAGCGCATGGTGAAGGATTACGTTAGGCAGTCGTACGTCATGGCCATGCGTGGCGAAATGACCGGCGACGATCCGCCGACGGCCTGAGACCGCCAATGGCAACGGGGAAACGCGCAACTTCGACGGCGCCGCGCAAGCCGCGCGCAAAGAAGGTAAAGGTACCGGTGGACGTACCGGCGGTTACCGACATTGCCTACCCCCTAACGACTCCGGCCGGCGAACCGGTCACGATCGTGCATCTCGCCGCCGAGCTCGCACCCTTCGCGCGAACCGGTGGGCTCGGTGAAGCCGTTGCGAACCTCGCGCTGTATCAGCGGCGCGCCGGGATGGATACGGCCGTCGTCATGCCGATGTACAAGCAGGTATGGGATGTCGCGACCGACTTCGTCCCGGCGACCGAGCCATTCTCGGTCATGGTCGGCCCGCGCGAGGAGCAGGCACAGTTGTTCGAATCCGCCTCGTTGCGCGAGCGCGTGGGAGAAGGGAAGCCGCGCGTGTATTTTGTCGCTAACAGTTACTATTTCGATCGCGACGGGATTTACGGCGATCAACATGGCGACTACAGCGACAACGCGCAGCGCTGGGCCTTCTTTGCCATGGCGGCGCTCACCGGTCTGCCACAAGTCCTGCAGGCGCCGGTACTCCTGCACGCGCACGATTGGCATACCGCGCTCGCCCCCGCGTACCTGCGCGCCTACGACGTCGGACGTCAATTCTATCGCAAGACGTCGAGCGTGTTGACCGTGCATAACGCGGGATATCAAGGGCACTTCCCCACGCGCATGATGGCCGATATCGGACTGCCGTGGGATTTCTACAACATGCACATGTTCGAATGGTACGGCCGCGTGAACCTGCTCAAGGGTGGCATGGCGTGCGCGGACGCGGTGACGACAGTGAGTCCGAGTCACGCGCACGAGTTGCGCACCGCCGCGGGCGGTTTCGGACTGCACGATCACTTCATCGCTTTGCGTGAGCGGTTCATGGGGATCCTGAACGGCATCGACAACAACGATTGGAACCCGGCGACCGATCCGCACATTGTCGAGAACTACTCGCGAGAAAGCCTGAGCGGAAAACGCAAGTGTAAGGCGGCGCTGCAACGAATCTTCGGACTGCCGCAGCGATCGGGGACGCCGATCATCGGGATGAGCGCGCGCATGGTGGCGCAAAAGGGGCTCGATCTGATTCTCGGGAGCCCGCGCTTCCTTTCACTCGATGCGCAATTCCTTTTCCTGGGCCAGGGTGAACGTCGTTATGTGGACGTGCTCACCGAGCTGGCGCAGCGCGCGCCGGGCCGCATCGGCGTGCAGACGCGTTTCACGGTGGAGCAAGAGCATCGCCTCCTCGCCGGCGCGGACATGATCGTCATGCCGTCGCAATACGAGCCGTGCGGTCTCACGCAGATGCGTGCGCAGCGCTATGGCACGATCCCGGTCGCGCGACGCGTGGGCGGCTTGGCGGATACAATCGACGACAACATCACTGGCTTCCTGTTCGACGAATACACGCATTTGGATTTCATTCATGCTTGTGCTCGGGCGATCGATCATTACCGACACCCGCAGACGTGGACGAGCATGGTGCGCGAGGCGATGTCCCGCGATTTCGGCTGGCAGATTTCGGAGGCGAAGTATCGCGAGCTGTATCGGCGCGTGATCGAGTCCCCGCGCTGGCGGCGTTAGGCATCATGACGCCCAGCATGGATTTCGTGCTGATGCTGCACTCGCATCTGCCGTATGTGTTGAACCATGGCCGGTGGCCGCACGGGAGCGATTGGATCTGCGAGGCCGCCATCGAGACCTACCTTCCCCTCCTTGGGAAGCTACAAGCCCTGGACGGCGCTGGCATCGACGCGCCCGTTACGATCGGCTTTACTCCGGTCCTCGCGAATCAGCTGGAGCATCCCACATTCGCCACAGAGCTCGAAGCGTATTTCGCACACCGCTTTGAGTTCCTGGCCGAAGCACCAGCCGCTTTGCGTGAGTCGCGTGACGACCACCTCCTGCCACTTGTGGAGTATTGGCGTGACCGTATGGAACGGATGCGCGGGCTCTTCCGTTCGGTGAACGGGAGGATCCTCGATGGTTTCCGGAGACTGCAAGACCGTGAAAAGATCGAGATCACGTCGTCGGCCGCCACGCATGGTTTCTTACCCCTGTTAGGGCGCGATGAGAGCATCCGCCTGCAGCTCGCGTTAGGCTTCGCCGAGCATCGGCGGATCTTTGGAAGAGATCCGGCAGGCTGTTGGATACCGGAGTGCGCGTATCGTCCTGCTGGTCGCTGGCAGCCCCTTCCCAACGTACGCCCCCGTCAGAGGCTGGGCATCGAGCACTTCCTGGCCGAAACAGGCTTCCGCTACTTCTTCGTCGACGCGCACCTGGCGCGCGCAGGTCAGCCGTTAGGCCTGTACGCGCAAATAGTCCACGGGGAACCGGAGCGCATGGCGCTGCTGATGCGCACTGCCAGGCGGGCCACGCGCTCGCCCTATCGCGCGTATCGTGTATCCTCGGCTAACGCACCGAGCCCAGTGGATGTGCTCGTGCGCGATCCGCGGTCGTCGGCGCAGGTCTGGAACCGGCACGGTGGTTACCCCGGGGCCGGTGCGTACCTGGAGTTTCACAAGATCCGCTGGCCTGGCGGAGTTCGTCTGTGGCGCGTCACCGGCCAGAATGTGGATCTCGGCGCGAAGGAGCCGTACGATCCTGGTGCTGCGCGGCATCAGGCACATGAGCATGCGAAGCATTTCGCTGCCTTGCTCGACAGAATTGCGCAGAAGCGCGCCGAGCATCATGGCGACGTCGTGGTGGCGCCGTTCGACACGGAGCTCTTCGGCCATTGGTGGTACGAAGGCCCCGACTTCCTCGGCGACATGTACGCGGTCCTGCCTAACTACCAATCGGTGCGCGCCACACGGGCGGCCGATCACATCTATCGCGCCGATGTCTTTCCCGTCCTCCGCCTTGGCACGGGCTCGTGGGGGAAGGACGGCGATTGGAGCATGTGGCTGGGGGACAGGACGTGGTGGACCTGGCCCGTCATCTGGGAACTGGAAGAGGCCTTTTGGTCACTCGCTCCAACGGCGATCGCAAATCCTGGCGTGCACCCGATACTCGCCCAGGCGGCCCGCGCGCTGCTGCTGGTCCAGTCATCAGACTGGCAGTTCATAATCTCGACGGGCGAAGTTGACGACTATGCGATCAAACGCTTCAACGGCCACGTCAACGACTGCCGCCAGCTGCTCGACGCGTTAGGCAAGGCGCTCAGCGGCGAGGGTTTGCAGGACGCGCTGCAGCAGGCAGCAACGCAGCAGCAGCGCGATGATATCTTCCCCGATATCATCCCCTCGATAGAGACCGCTCTGATCGGGGCCACGCTCGCCCGCATCTAGACCAGGCAATGATCGCAGATGCCAATGAGCGCGCTCGAAGCGCGCCGCGCAGCGATAGCCTGACGCCATCCGCCAATCAATCGGTCGTCATCCACGGACACTTTTATCAGCCTCCACGCGAGGACCCGTGGCTCGATGAGATAGAGGCCGAGGCCTCCGCGGCGCCGTATCACGATTGGAACGAGCGCATCGAGCGCGAATGTTATCGCGCGGTTGTTGCCGCGCATCTCAAAGGTCCGGATACGCGCATCGTCGGCATCGTCAACACGCTCGAGTGGATATCGTTCAACTTCGGCGCCACTCTGCTGGCCTGGCTGGAGACTCAAGCGCGCGGTACATACGACGCCATTCTCGAAGCCGACAGGTCCAGCGTTAGGCGGCTGGGTTTCGGCAACGCGATCGCGCAGCCCTATCACCACATCATCCTGCCCCTTGCTTCGCGTCGCGACAAACGCACCGAGGTCCTCTGGGGGATCGCGGACTTCAAACGGCGCTTCGGCCGCGATCCGCTCGGCATGTGGCTCCCGGAAACGGCGGTGGACAGCGAGACTCTCGATGTGCTCGCCGAGTGCGGGATCAAGTTTACCGTTCTGGCACCTCACCAGGTCGAAACGCCCCCGCCTAACGGGCTGCCCGGCGTCTACCGTGCTGCCAATGGTCAGACCGTCGCCCTCTTCCTGTACGACGGCGACCTCTCTCACGGCGTCGCGTTTGGCGGCCTGCTGCATAACGCGGTGCAATGGGCCGCGCGCATGTTGCGGCCAGTATCCCGCGAGACTGCCGCGTCGCGCCTCGCATCCATCGCGACAGACGGCGAGACGTACGGCCATCATCACAAGTTCGCCGAGATGGCCTTGGCGCGCGTAATTACGGATCTCAATGCCCGGAGCGGAGTCGTTGTCGAGAACTTCGCCTCATTTCTGGCGCGCAATCCGGCGACGGATGCGGTCAAGCTCGTCGAGCCAACGTCATGGAGCTGTGCGCACGGCGTAGAACGCTGGCGTTCGAACTGCGGCTGCAGAGTGAACGGCAATGAATTCCCGAGCCAAGAGTGGCGCACGCCGCTGCGCGGTGGACTCGATGTTCTCGCGGCAGGTCTGAACAAACAGTTCGAGCTGGAGGGGCGCCAATACTTCGCCGATCCGTGGGAGGCCCGGGACCGGTACGGTGAGGCGCTGAGCTCACCTGAACCCTCTCAGGTAATCGACTCGCTCCTCGCTCCTCACTCGTCGCTCCAGGAAGCGGTGCGGGCCAAAGAACTATTGGAAGTCCAGCACGACGCTCTCCGCATGTACTCGTCATGCGCGTGGTTCTTCGACGACATCGGAGGCCTGGAGCCACGTCAGGTAATGCGTTACGCCGCCCACGCGATCGAGCTTGCGGCGGCGGAGGACGTCGATGCGCGCCGTGAGCTCGAGGACGCGTTGCTCGCGTATTTGGTCAAGGCGAAAAGCAACGACGCGGACGTCGGTAACGGCGCACTCGTTTATGAAAGCGTTAGGCATCCCGTGGGCGCCGAGATACGCACCACTGCGGCTGTTGCCGTGGCGCAAACGTTGGGGCTCGATGCCGCAGCTGCAGCGCCGCGTTCCTATGATGTTGCCATCAACGGCAGTACGGTGCAGCTCCATCTACTCCGCACCGGCCGCAAGACGACATTCCGCGCAGAAGCGAGCCTGGCCGATCCGGTGAATGTCAGCGCTCGTGTGTCGCGCGACGAGTCAGCGAATTTCGAGCTCGTGCATATCAACGACTTCCCTGAGCGGGCACGACGGCTGATTCGCACCAAGCTAAGGCATCAGCTCATGTTAGAAACGCTCACAGCAGACGAGCTCACGGCGATAGCGAATGGAGACGCGACGTTGCGCGACCTCGCGTCGCGCGCACTCGTCCGTGCGATCCTCGCGATCGTAACTGACGGGGCCGCCGCCTTCCGCCGAGCCCACGCCGTGCTGGACCTCCTGGAGCAAACGGAGACGAGCGTTCCGTTCGATGCGCAAACCGTTTTTTGGCGCGTGCGCGATTCCATCGCCGCTGACAGCGAACAACTTGCTTCGTTAGGTGCACGGTTGGGTTTCTCGTTGCCGCCGGTCGCGGCACCGCTCTCCACCTAGCCACACATAGCGTAGGCAAGGATAGAGTGTCCGTCCAATGACTCCTCCCATCCGCTTCGTTTTCGGCCTGCATCTCCATCAACCGGTTGGAAATTTCGGCCATGTGTTCGAAGAGCATGTGCGCGATGTCTATCTACCGTTCCTGACGCACGTCAAAGAGTGTGGATTTCTGCCTGTCGCGATCCATATGTCGGGCCCACTGCTGGAATGGCTGGAAAGGCACGATGCACGCGTGCTGGACCTGATCGGCAACCTAACGAGCAGCGGGCAGATCGAGCTCTTGCTCGCCGGCTACTACGAGCCCATCCTGGCCGTCATTCCGCGCGAAGACCGCCTGGAGCAGATCGCGTGGCTGCGCGCCGCCCTCGAGCGGCGCTTTGGCGCGCACGCGACGGGTCTGTGGCTGACAGAACGTGTGTGGGAACCCAACCTCGCGGCCGATCTGGCCGATGCAGGGGTCGAGTTCGCGATCGTAGACGATCGCCACCTTCTCGTGAGTGGCGTCGGGCGCGAACGCTTGCATGCGCCGCTATGGACCGAGAGCGACGGCAAGCGCATCGCGCTATTCGCTATCGACGAACGCTTGCGGTATCTGATTCCGTTCCAGCCGCCGCAGGATACCCTCAACTACCTAACG
>DATFBW010000359.1:0-7947 GCA_035253645.1 Gemmatimonadaceae bacterium
GTCGACGAGCGCTTCACGACAGCGGCCGCCTTGCGAGCCGTGAAAGAGATGGAAGGCTCCACCCGCGGACGCCGCGGCGACGTGGATGCAATCGCCGCGACGCTGCTGTTGCGGGCCGCGCTGGATCGTGCGCGATGAGAAAAGCAGTGCTGGCCATCGGCCTCGCGTCCGCTATCGCGTGTGGCGGCGGCAGCGGTGCCTCGGCCCGCGTCGTGATCCCCCAGGGAGTCACATTCCGTGCGGCGGCCGACTCGCTCCGCCGCGCGGGACTCATTTCGTCCACGCGCCTGTTCAGGATCTTCGCGACCCTGACTGGCAAGGACCGCGAGCTCAAGCCAGGCACGTACATGCTCGCGCGCAACATGTCGTGGGGGGCTTTGATCGACGCGTTGACCGAAGGCCGCGGAATGGTCAACACCTTCACCCTCCCCGAAGGTTATGCGATCGCGGATATGGTTCCGACGATCTCACGCGCCACAGGCGTGCCCGCGGAATCTCTGCTCAAGGCGGTTCGCGATTCATCTCTATTGGCCAGAGTCGGCGGACGGGGTGAGACGCTGGAAGGGTACCTGTTCCCCGACACGTACACGTTCCCTGCCGGCGCGCCGGCCCCTGCGATCGTCGCCTCCCTCGTTAGGCGATTCCAGGACATCTGGAAACCGGAATGGAATGCGCGCCTGTCGGAGCTCGCGCTGACGAAGCACGAGCTTGTCACGCTCGCGTCTATCGTCGAGAAGGAGGCGCGCCGGGCCGAAGAGCGTCCGGTCATCGCGGCCGTTTACCTCAACCGACTGAAGCGCGGGATGCGACTGCAGGCCGATCCGACAGTGCAGTACGCGATCGGCCGACATGTGGACCGCGTGCTGTACAGACATCTGGAGATCGACTCGCGCTACAACACCTACCGGTATCCCGGTCTGCCTCCGGGGCCAATCGCATCGCCAGGGGCGGCCTCACTGCAGGCGTCGCTCTATCCCGCGAACGTGCCGTACCTGTACTTCGTGGCGCATCCCGACGGCCACCATGAGTTTCGTACGACGTTTGCGGAGCACGCGGCGGCGATCCGCGCGGTGCGCAAAGAGGCGCGCGAGCGCGCGCTACGGGAACGTCAGGCGGATACTACGGCGAAGCGCCGTTAGGCCGCTTTGGCTTCCAGCCAAAGCGCGTCATCGAAACGCGGAAGGCAGCATTGACCTTCACTCCTTCTCGTTCGAGGCGCAGCCGCTGCTCGAGTCCTGATGCACGGCCCGCGTGAGCAAGGCTCAGAACACCCTTCGCATTTACGACGCGGTGCCATGGCACCCGCGAGGAGTTCGATAGCCGATGGAGGGCGTAGCCTACTAGCCTTGCGTGCCGTGGTAAGCCTGCTTCCCGAGCCACCTGGCCGTACGAAGCCACTCTTCCTTTTGGGATGCGCCTAATAACTGCAAAGATTCGTGCGTGGCTACTCGTTAGGGCCAAAAGGCTAGGGGTTAGGGGTTAGGGGTTAGGGGTTGGGCCCCGGATTGACGTTATGTCGCGCGGGGCTAACCCCCAACCCCTAACCCCTAACCCCTAGATTGTGCGCCATGCTTCGACCAACAGCCGTCGTATCTCAACGCGGCGCCACAAGGTGGCAGAATGGCCACCCGTGGATTTTCAGGAGTGACGTGGTCGAGTTTCCCGATGCGCCTGCTGGCGCCGTGCGTGTCGTGAACCAGAGAAAGGGACCGCTCGGGGTTGCACTTTGGAGCCCGCAATCCGAGATCGCGTTACGGCTACTGGATAGGAACGCCGAGTCGGCCTTGGATAGCGCGTGGTGGGATGCGCGGATCGGCGCGGCGATCGTGCGGCGCGCCCCGCTGGCGGGACAGACGAACGCGTATCGGCTCATCCATGGCGAGGGAGACAGCCTCCCTTCCCTCGTGTGCGACCGGTACGACAACTGGCTCGTCGTGCAATTCCTCAGCGCGGGGATCGAGGCGTTTCGCGGCGAGGTCGTAGCATCACTCGTTAGGCACAGCCGCTGCGCCGGCGTCCTGGCGCGCAACGATGCGCCGGTGCGGAGCCGCGAAGGTCTCCAGCGCGAGACGACGCTGCTCTATGGCGATGTGCCGCAAGAGATCGAAATAAATGAGCATGGCGTGCGTTTCGTCGCCGCGCCGTGGACCGGGCAGAAAACAGGCGCGTTTCTGGATCAACGTGAGAACCGCGTTCTGGTCGGCAGCCTCGCGCGAAATCGCGCGACCGCACTCGACTGTTTCTCCTATCACGGATCTTTTGGACTTCACCTGGCCCGTGAGGCCGATCACGTCATCGCACTCGACTCATCAGCAGCCGCCCTGGAACGCGCACAGCGAAACGCCGAGCTCAATGCGCTGGGCAATATCTCGTTCATCGAAGCTGACGCATTCGAGTTCTTGCGTGAACGCGAAGATAGCGGGGCTCGCTTCGATATCATTGTGCTCGATCCACCTGCGTTTGCGAAATCACGCGGTAGCGTGCCGCGCGCGCTCGCTGGCTATAACGAGATCAATCGCAGAGCGATGCGGTTGCTTACGCGGAATGGCGTGCTGTTCACAGCGAGCTGCAGTTATCACGTGACCAAAGCACTGTTTCTGGAGATGTTGCAGCAAGCCGCGCAAGACAGCGCGCGTCAAATCGCGCTGCGCAACCTCGTCGCTCAGCCGTTGGATCATCCGGAAGTCCTCACGATTCCGGAGAGCGGCTACATCAAAGGTGCGGTACTGGAAGCACTTGATTGACGCGACACCTAACGTGAGAGGCCTCCAATAAACTGAGCGTTGCGCATAACGAAAAGGTTTCTAATTTTCGTGCGACTCAACGCATTCCGTGAAGCATGCCGGCTCTCTCGCCGAAATCGCTCCGTTACGAGTACGATCTCTACGTCGAGCAGGAAATCGAGCATTACAAAGACTCGGTTCCGCGTGCCATGCTGCTTCGCATCGGCGATGAAGCGGTGAGTTTCTTGAGAGAACACGAGCAGACGTCGTTCGACGAAATCCTCGTGTGGGCCGAAGTCGATCGAATCATCCGGAATCGGTTGCGAATTCCGTCGTTTGCAACCTGGAAACGTCGGAGGCTGCGTCGGCTCGAAGAGTATCGACGTCCGGAACGTTGGGGACTCAGCGACGACGCACCACTCGTTTCGGCGATACGCGCGCGCGAGCATGCACATGTGCTCGTCGCAGGCGTACATGCTGAAGGCCCGGCAATCTTCCTCGCTGCGAATGGTTGTCAGGTGACGACGCTGAATGACGATCCGGACATCATCGATCGCGTCATCCACGCAGCGGGCGAAGCTGGACTCATCTCACGCTTCACGCCGTGCGTCACCGCACTCGCGCGTTTCAAACCCGCGGCGGATGCGCAGCTCACCGCGGTCGTGTGCACGGTTGAGGCCCTGCAGAGCGTCCCGCGTCATGAACGCGCACGCGTCATCGAGATCCTCAAAGGAGCCACACACGACGGCGGTGTGCATCTGGTGCAGACGATCGCCGCAGGGAGCGCACTGCTCTCAGTGGAAGAGCTCCACTCGCAGTATCATGGTTGGGCGACGTCACTCGTCGCCGACCGCAACGCCGAGCCGGTCTTTCTCGCCCGCAAGCTCGTCGCGTAGCGACACAGGTTGTGTCGTTGCGGGTGTGTCGGAACGCAACGAAGGGCGTGTGTGTCGTACCTGATGCCGCGCGTATCTCTATGTCGCTGTTGTCAGTAGGGCTCTCCCGCGGCTGGCACCGCTTCTGCTAAGCGCGACTGCGCAATAAGGCGGTAGATCACCGCTGCAGGCCGACGGTCTCCGGCGAACCGTTCTCGTCGGGCTCGTCGGCCTCATTTACATCAGGCACGCGATCCAGTCGACGTGGGTGTCGTAGTCATCGCGTGCGCGTTTGGGAGAGTGCGGACATGACGACGTTTGAAGGACCGAAGGTGCCTAGCGAGGAACCCATCGGCATTGTCATCTCATGCGGAGCTGCGGTGGTCGCGGTGCCGCGCGTCATCGCATATGTGTGGGGCGAGGCGCCTGATGGAGATGATGGAACGACTCGCGCGAAGCGTTAAGCGCGCACACAGGAGAGGCGACACAAACAAAAAAAGCCGGCGAATGTCGCCGGCTTTTTTCGTTTCACTTCACTGCTTACTTCTTGCGAGCGGTCTTTTTCTTTCCGCCCTTCTTTCCACCTTTCTTCTTTGCAGCCATGGTACTTGTCTCCATGGAGATTGTGGAACGCCCGTCCGATCCCCCGGTGGATCGGTGGGGCACAACCGAGCGTTGAGTTCACTCGGTTGGTCCTACGCGCTGCTTTCGCAGCGCAAACTCAAAGAGACCTGTTGTCGAACAGCGATTGATGTGGCGGTCGGAAGTGCGCTTGCACTTCGACGATCAACCACATCGGTGCGTTACGTCACGAATGCAAAAGGATGAGCCTCGCCGCGTAAGGCGGCTTCGCGCACCTCGCGAGTCGCCCCGGTGCGGCTCGCGTGATCGCGCGACGCAGTGGAGTGCAAAGTTGTGCATGCACTGCGCGCTGCAGAGGCTCGATTCGAGAATGCTGAAACGACTGCACATCGCGTGAACTGCGTGTGTGTCGTCAGGCAAAAATGTTGAGCGAGAGAAAGAAAGAGAGGGAGCCCAAAATCCCGCGTTTCCAAATTCGCGGTGTGATGGAAGCGATGTGCGTCGCGTATTGCTGCGACCGATTCGACGTCGAGGAACTCAGTTCGGGATAAACCCACGCGATTTCCTCTTGCGCGCTCCGTTGTATATGGCGGCGAATATAGAAGTTACGCACACATTGCGCAATACAATGCAAGCAAACCTCTTTCATATGCCATCGCACGTCATACATCTTTTGAACGCAGACATAGCCGCAAGCGGTGCCTCACGCGAGGAATGATGTAGTGCCGACACTCACCATCGATGGTCGCATCACCAATGTTCGCGACGGCGCGACGATACTCGACGCCGCGCGCGAGCTTGCCATCGATGTACCAACTCTCTGTTGGTATCCGAAGCTCACGAACGTCGGCAACTGTCGCATCTGTCTCGTATCTGTCGAGGGAAATCCGAAGCTACTCCCCGCATGCGCGACCCAAGCAGCTGAAGGCATGGTTGTCACGACAGAGTCGATCGCCGCAGTGAAAAACAGACGCGGCGTGCTCTCCATGCTCCTCGAGCGGTATCCAGTCGAAGAGATTCCATCTAACGGGTATCGCAACGAGTTCGAGCTGCTCGTGCGCCGCTACGACGTGCCAACGACGCGCAGCAACGATCTCCCTCTGCGTGAAGGAGACGAGCGCGACGGCGATCTCATCATCCGACACGACATGTCGACGTGCATCCTTTGCACACGCTGTGTGCGAGCGTGCGAAGACATTCAGGTCGTCGGAGTGCTGGACGTCGCGTATCGCGGGGATCACGCACAAATCATCGTCGGGGCAGATGGCAACCCGGAGCACGCGGGCTGCACGTGGTGCGGTGAGTGCGTTCGCGTGTGTCCGACTGGTGCGATCTTCGACATCCTGCCGACGGCAGTGCGTGCAAATAACGGAGCTGTCGTCGAGCACATGCGCTCCAGGGACATGCCCGCGCCAGACAAAGAGGTGCGCTCGGTTTGTCCGTACTGCGGCGTTGGATGTCAGATCGATCTTCAAGTCCGGGACAATCAAGTCGTGCACGTACGCTCGCCCTGGATCGAAGAGAACACGCCGAATAATGGATCGACATGCGTCAAAGGCCGCTTCGGTTTTGACTTCGTGCAGCACCGCGATCGTTTGCTCACGCCGCTTGTACGGCGCGGCTGGATAAAACGGGGCGATCGCTGGGTGTTCGATGAGACGCACGATGGAGTCGCGACGTACGGACGTCGCGGAGGACCATGGTCTGACGTACAAGGCGACTCGCAGTCGCGCAAAACGAGACGACCTCGCACAAATCCTCTTCAGCACGCACCAACGGGTATGGACACGCTCGGCGATCCACGCGATCGCGTCGCGACACCGAAAAGTTGGTACGAGCCATTCCGCGAAGCCACATGGGATGAAGCGCTGGAGATTGTCGCTCAAGAGCTCGCGCGCTTGCGCGACACGCATGGTCCGAAATCGCTGGCCGTCTTCCAGAGCGCGAAGTGCTCCAATGAAGAGAACTATCTCCTTCAGCGCCTGTTCCGCGGTGCGATAGGAACCAACAACGTCGACCACTGCACGCGTCTTTGTCACTCGTCGAGTGTGAGCGCGATGCAGCGTGCAATGAATACGAGCGCAGCATCAGGCTCGATGCGGGAAGTCGAGACCGAGTCAGACGTCATCTTCATTCTCGGTGCGAACACAACAGAGAGTCACCCGGTTTTTGGGGCGGCGATCAAACGCGCAGTGAAGCGCGGCGCCAAGCTGATCGTAGCGGATCCGCGGCGCATCGAGCTCGCCGAGCGGGCCCACATCCATTTGCAGCCGTTGCCGGGCACCGACGTCGCTTTGCTCAATGGGATGCTGAATCACGTCCTCGCGTTGGGGCTCGAGAACAAAGGATTCATCGCCGCGCGCACGCACGACTTTGATTCAGTGCGCCAAGCGGTACAGCCGTACACGCCGGAACGCGCCGAACAGATTTCTGGCGTGCCGGCCGCACTCATCAGGAAAGCAGCCGAGTGGTACGCGCGCGGACCGCGCAGCGCGACGTTATGGGCGATGGGGCTCACGCAACACAGCACCGGCACGGACATCGTTGCGTCACTGCTCAATCTGATGTTGGCGTGCGGAATGATCGGGCGCTGGGGCGCTGCAATGATTCCGATCCGCGGCCAGAATAACGTGCAAGGAGCCAGCGACGTCGGCGCCATCCCAATGGTATACACGGACTATCAACCCGTTACGGATCCGGCCATCCGGCACATCTTCGCGAGCACGTGGGGAGTGCCTGACGAACGGATCCCGTTGGAGGTCGGACTCAAGGTCACGCAGATAGTCGCCGAGGGTTCACCCGTGCGCGGGATGTTCATCATGGGTGAGAATCCGATCCTGTCGGATCCGGAGGTCTCGCACGCCGAACATTGGTTCAAAGAGCTCGAGTTCCTTGCCGTGCAGGATCTCTTTCTGACTGAAACGGCGCGTTATGCGGACGTTGTGCTTCCAGGTGCGTCGTTCGCGGAGAAGACAGGGACGTTTGTGAACACGGAGCGGCGGATTCAACTCGCGGAAAAGGCCGTGGAGCCGCCTGGGAATTCTCGCGGCGATCTCGAAATCATCATCGAGCTCTCCAATCGCCTTGGCTTACCGGCGCCGTTCAAAGACTCGGCAGAGGTCATGGATGAGATCGCGCGGGTAACACCGAGTTGGCGTGGTGTGTCGCACGATCGTCTGCGTGGAACCGGGGGCCTTCAGTATCCCGTTCTCGATGCGGCGCACATGGGAACCGATTTTCTCTTCGACGACGCGTTTCCCACATCAGATGGGAAAGCGAAGTTCGTCCCCGTCGAGTTCCTCCCGGCTGCGGAGCTGCCTGACGAGGAATACCCGTTCCTGCTGAACACGGGGCGCCAGATGTATCACTGGCATACGGGGACCATGACGCGCCGGTCATATGCGCTCGATGCGCGCGAATCGACCGCGATCGTCGAGCTGCACCCGGAAGACGCTCTCGAGCTCGGTGTCGCAGATGGCGATGACGTGCGGATTGCGTCGCGCCGCGGCGAAGTGCGCATCAACGTGCGCATCTCGGATCGTGTCGCACGGCGGCAGATCTTCATTCCGATGCATTTCCGCGAAGCGGCGGTGAATCTGTTGACGAATCCTGCGCTCGATCCCTACGCGCATATTCCGGAATTCAAGGTGTGCGCTGTTAAAGTCGAGAGGTCGGAGCTCGGAGCTCGGAGCTCGGAGGGTGCGCAGGCCGAATACGTGGCCGGAGACTAATGGACCTCGGCCTAACGAATCGGGTCGCGCTGGTTG
>DATFBW010000360.1:0-3191 GCA_035253645.1 Gemmatimonadaceae bacterium
GTGATCGAGCACGTCGCGCTGCTGCGCAACGCGCGCATACACGCCGGTCTGGGGCTGCCGCTCGTCGTCTCGCTCGACGTGCCTTCGGGCCTCGACGCGACAACCGGTGACGAACGGCACGCGATCGCGGCCGACCTAACGATCACGTTCGGCACGGTAAAGCGCGGACTCCTGCGGGCGCGCGGAACAGCCGGCGAGGTCGTCGTCATCGATATCGGCCTGGGACTGCATAACGAGCTGGACGATGGCGCGCCGGTTCTCGTGCAGGGGGTGGACGTGCGTCGCGCATTTCCGCCATTTGCAGCGGACGCGCACAAGGGGACTCGCGGGCGGATCGCGTTCGTCGGTGCAGGCCAAGGGCTGGCGGGAGCCACCGTCCTGGCGGCTGCCGCTGCACAGCGTGCGGGGGCCGGCATGACGCGCCTGGTTGTCGAGGAGGTCAGCCTGTCGGCGGCGCAAGCGGCGGCCGTTGCATCGACTGCCGTGGTCTGGCCTAACGAGGACTCCGACGCGGAGCAGGTCGCTTCGTGGGCGCATGCGCTGTGTGTAGGGCCGGGGCTCGGTCTCACGAGCGGATCGCGGCAGGTGATGGAGCGTGTCCTCGCGAACTCGACGTGCCCGGTCGTGCTCGACGCCGACGCGCTCACACACGCCTCCAAGAATCTGGACGGCGTGCGTGAGCACCTGCGTTCCCGCTCGGCGGTGCTCACCCCTCATGTCGCGGAGTGCGCGCGCCTGACGAGTGAAAGCCCGGAGCGCGTGGAGCGTGAGCGTTTTGACATAGGACTCTCACTGGCCCGTTCACTCGGCGCCGTGGTTCTGCTCAAGGGGGTACCCACCGTTGTCAGCGCTCCGGATGGACGAGTCGCCGTAAGCGCCACTGGTAATCCGGTCCTCGCGACGGCGGGGAGCGGGGATGTGCTCAGCGGAATCATCGCTGTGCTCCTCGCGCAGACAGAGGACGCGTTCCTGAGTGCAACGGCGGGCGCATGGGCGCACGGGCGCGCGGCAGAGCGCGTTGCTCTCCGGCGAGGTGTGCGGGGAGCCACGCTCGACGACCTGTTGCGAGAATTGCCCGAAGTCTGGCATGAGCCACCCAGTGCACCGGAGCCGCCGGTGCTGGCGCGGCTACCCCGCGTGCTCACTGCCTAACGCCATGAGCGCAAAGCAGTCGGACGCGAGCACGCACACGGAGCTTGGGCGCGGCGCCGAATTCGACATGATCCGTGAGCTAGCCGCGCGCTGGCAAGGCGTTGCGCGCGGATTGGGCGACGATGCCGCGCTGCTCGATGTCGGAGCCGGCAGACGCGTACTCATCAGCTCTGACGCCAGTGTCGAGAACGTGCACTTTCGGCGCGAGTGGCTCACCGGTGTCGAAATCGGCTACCGTTCGGCAACAGCGGCCTTGAGCGACCTTGCGGCGATGGGTGCTGAGCCGTTAGGCATCACGGTTGCCATGGTGCTTCCCGAGCAGTGGCGCGACGACTTCGGTCACCTCGCGGATGGAATCGCGGCTGCCACACGGGCAGCCGATTGCCCGATCATCGGGGGGGACCTCTCGCGTGGCGACTCGCTGACACTCTCTTTCACGGTGATAGGCACCGCGGCGCATCCCGTACTGCGAAGCGGGGCGCGAGCCGGGCAATCCGTCTATTTGACTGGCGTGTTAGGCGGACCTTTGCTGGCACTGCGGGCCCTCGAACGCGGCGCCGAACCTCCTGTCGAGCACAGGAGGCGATTTGCGCAGCCGGTAGCCCGTATTCCGGAGGGTTTGTGGCTCGCCGCACGCGGAGCGGCGGCGATGATCGATGTATCCGACGGGCTGACGAGCGATGCGGAACATCTCGCCAGAGCGAGCGGAGCTCACCTAACGATCGAGCTCGACAAGCTTCCCTCGATTGCCGGCGCTGATTCACAGACGGCGGCGCGGAGCGGTGAGGAGTACGAGCTGTTGCTGACTGCGTCCGCGCTCGACAGCGACGCCTTTCGCAGCGCTTTTCATATCCCCCTTACTTGCATCGGTACCGTCAGCGACGATCCGGAAAACGGGTCGGTCTCGTTTACAAGGGGTGGGCTCCGCGTTGACCTCGAAAAGGGCTACGATCACTTTTCGCGTTGATGCGTACGCTGCTCACAGCTCTCACACTTGCGATCCTGACGCCGACACTCGGCGCCGCGGTCATCGTGGCTGGCTTGTTGCGGGTGCGCGATCGCCCCGGCGGCATCTTTGACTGGGCACCACGCGTTTGGTGTCGCTCCATCCTCCGCGCAGCCGGCGTGCGTGTGAGGCTGCATAACGCGCATCACATGCCTCACGATGAGCCGCGCATTTACGTCGCGAATCATGTGAGCTGGTTCGACATTTTTACGCTCGCATCGCTCCTGCCACATTACAAGTTCGTTGCCAAAGCGGAGCTCTTCCGCATCCCGATCTTCGGTACCGCAGCTCGGGCGGCCGGAATGATCTCCATCGAGCGCGACAACCGGAAATCAGCGTTCGCTTCATACGATCGAGCGGCGGAGCAAATCAGGCGTGGCGCATCGGTCGTTGTGTTCCCCGAAGGGACTCGCGGCCGGTCCTACGCCATGCGGCCGTTCAAGAAAGGGCCGTTTGTGCTCGCGGTTGCGGCGCAGGTTCCCGTCGTGCCGGTCATCATGCATGGGACCATCCCCATTCAGCCGAAGGGATCGTTTCGCGTGCGGCCCGGAACTGTGGATGTGCACTTTCTCGAACCTATCACGACACGCGGCATGACCTACGACGACCGCGATCGTCTCGCACGCGAGACGTGGCAACGCATGGCCACCGCGTTCGAGCGCGAATACCACATAACGAGCACGAGCAGCGAGCGCGACTTCACCTTAGCCCCTAGCCCCTAGCCCTTTGTCGACAATTCAGGAGTTGACTGCGCGCGAGATACTGGACTCGCGCGGCAATCCCACGATCGAAGTTGACGTGACCCTAACGAGTGGCGCGGCGGGGCGCGCGGCCGTGCCCAGCGGGGCATCCACGGGCGAGCATGAGGCGCTGGAGCTGCGTGACGGTGATCCCAGGCGATATCTCGGCAAGGGTGCTCTCAAGGCCGTGCGGAACGTGATCGAGGTGATCGGCCCGGGGCTCGCGGGAATCGATGCGAGCGACCAGATGACCATCGACCGCAGACTGATCGATCTGGACGGAACGCCTAACA
>DATFBW010000361.1:0-3286 GCA_035253645.1 Gemmatimonadaceae bacterium
TTCACCTTGGAATCGCAATGACCATGCTCAGTGTCGGAAATGGTCATTACGCGAGTGGCGACCTCGATGATCTTCCTCTTATACACCTCGAGGTCGGACGTTCTCACTCTGCAACGATCGCACTCCTGACTTACGCCACCCTGGCTGGCTTTGCAACTTTCACGGGCCAAACTGACGTAGATCGCGTCACCCTGTGCGGCAGGCGCTTCCGCCTAGACGCTCTTCACGAACAGCGCTACACTTCGGCGCCCATCCCTTCGACAAGCAGCTTGTAACGCGTGCCAGAGTCTGGCTTTACATCGTCGTCGAGCGACGCCGAGCTGCGTGCGCACGTCGAACGCAGTCTCGCGAGCAGTTACGAGCTCGATCGCGAGATTGGTCGCGGGGGGATGGGAATCGTATATCTGGCGCGCGATAGGCGGCTCAAGCGTCATGTGGCGATCAAGCTCTTGCCCCCGGAGCTCGCCTTTAGATCCGAGATCCGCACGCGGTTTTTGCGCGAAGCGGAGACGGCCGCGCAGCTCTCGCATCCGAATATCGTCCCGATCTACTCCGTCGATGAGCGGGACGGACTCGTCTATTTCGTCATGGCGTATGTGGACGGCGACACAGTCGCGTCGCGTCTGCATGCGCGCGGCCCGATGGCGCCTGACGAGGTCCGCCACATCCTGATCCAGACCGCCGAAGCGCTCGCTTACGCACATGAGCGTGGCGTCGTGCACCGTGACATCAAACCCGACAACATCCTCATCGACCGCGAGGACGATCGGGTAATGGTGACAGACTTCGGAATTGCGAGGGCCGTTACGGAAGGCGGGGACTCGCGCCTAACGGCGACGGGTATGGCCATCGGGACCCCGGCCTATATGTCGCCGGAACAGTCGATGGGGGAACGCGAGATCGACGGCCGTAGCGATCTCTACTCGTTAGGAATCGTCGCCTATCAGATGCTCGCCGGCGAGCTGCCGTTTACGGCGCAAAGCACGCCGGCCTTGCTCGTCAAACACATCTCCGAGCGGCCCCCTTCGATCGACGAACGTTGCCCCGACGCGCCCCGCGATCTCGCGCGCGCGATCATGCTGCTGCTCGAAAAGGAGCCCGCGAACCGTTTCCCGTCTGCCGAGGCGTTTGCTACCGCCCTGAGGACCCGAAATGTGCCCGCGCTGCCGGAGAGTGCAGTCTATGCTGAGCGACGACCGGCAGAGCGCTATCCTCAGGACTATCCGCAGGATACGCTGCGCAGCGGTGCTTCGACGGCGATGGATCGCGAGCCGACACCCGCCGAGTTGAGACGTTGGAACGCCGAGCCCGTAGTGAAGTATCGGAAGAAGCTCGCGCCGTACGTCGCATTCAGCAGCGTGAGCGTCGTTCTCGCGATTTTCGACGTAGTGAGCTTCATGCCCGTGGTCGGCGTCTGGAGCGTGTATCTGGCCTACAAATATTCGCAGTTGTGGACGGAAGGTTACGACTGGCGCGACGTCCTGCGCGAGCCGCGCGACCGCATGTTCTTCGATGTGGTTGCGGATTGGTTCGACAACGTGCGCGCACTGTACGATCGCAAGAAGCGAGCAGAGTTACGCGAGCGGACGCGGGCGCGTCGCGGGCGGCCGCCGCTCTTCGCCGCGCCAGATGCTCCCGGTAGCACCGGGACGCGCGAGGCGAGCTCCGCACGGCGGCTGGCGACGGGTGCAACGCGCGGCGGTGACTCCACCGTCGTTGCACGCGCGGCACATTATCGCGATGACATCGCCCAGATCGTCCACCGGCTTCCGCGGCGTGAGCGTGAGTTGGCGAGCGACGTCCCCGCGTCGGCCGATGCGCTTTATCAGCGCGTGCAGCTGCTCAACGATTCGCTGAACGACATCGCGCGCAACACACCTAACGAGAGCCCCGCGGCCATCGATGCCGAGATCGCGCGGCTCGAGGCCGAGGCGAATCCTCTGGATCCGCGGTCCGAACAGCGCGTCACTCGGCTGGCGCGCTTGCGCCGTGACCGGCGTTCCGTCGCCGACGCAGGGAAGCGCCGCGAACAGACGCGGCAGAAACTCGAGAGTTGTGTCCTGGCGCTCGAGAACATGCGCCTCGACCTCATACGGCTTCAAACCGGCGGCGAGTCCTTCGCAACCGTGACGCTCATCTCCGAGCGCGCGATGGCCCTCGCGCGCGAAGTCGACAACGCCGTCTACGCTGCCGATGAGATCCGCAAGCTCCGCGACTCGACGTCCGGAGCCGGCGGCGCGCGCAGGTAGCGCGTCAGGCACGGTCGTTGATGCCGGACCAGCTGCGCGACCGCGTCGTCGCCGCGCTCGGTGACACCTACGAGATCGAGGCGGAGATCGGACGTGGCGGGATGGCGGTCGTGTATCGTGCGCGCGACGTTAGGCTGCGCCGGCATGTCGCCATCAAGGTTTTGCCGCCGGATCTGGCATTCAGGGAAGAGGTTCGTACACGCTTCCTGCGCGAAGCGCAAACGAGCGCACAGCTCAACCATCCGAATATCGTCCCGATCTTCTCGGTCGACGAACGCGCCGGATTGGTGTACTTCGTGATGGCATTGGTCGAGGGCGAGAGCTTGGGCGCCCGCCTCGCGCGCGAGCGCCGCCCACCCGTGGCCGACGTCATCCGGATCCTGCAAGAGGTGGGGGATGCGTTAGGCTATGCGCATGCGCGCGGTATCGTGCACCGTGACATCAAGCCGGACAACATCCTGCTCGACGCCGCGACCGGCCGCGCTATCGTGACGGACTTCGGCATCGCGCGCGCGGCCGAAGGGGATTCCCGCCTAACGGTCACCGGTATCGCCGTCGGTACGCCCACCTACATGTCGCCGGAACAAGCCCTCGGCGAACGCGACGTCGATGGCCGCAGCGATCAATATTCGTTGGCCGTCGTGGGATACCAGATGCTGACCGGTGAGCCGCCGTTCGCCGCGACGAATACGCCGGCGATGCTCCTCAAGCACATCAGCGAACCCCCTGCGCCGCTGAGTGAGCTGCGCCCCGATCTGCCGCCGGGGCTCATCGCGGCCATCGAAAGGGCGCTCGCCAAAAAGCCGAGCGATCGCTGGGCGACGGAGTACGCTTTTCGGGATGCCTTGATCGCCGAAAATGTGCAGGCGCCGCAGCGTACCGCCCCCGAATCGCTGCGCCAATCGGCTGCCTGGAAGCGCCAGGCACTCCCGCGAGCGAGCCTGCCCGCGCCGCAACGCTCCGCGAATGTTCCGCCCCAGCCCCCGCCCCCGCCGCTCCTGCGCGAGCGCAGCGACAGCCAGCGCTCGCGCCGCCAA
>DATFBW010000362.1:0-7764 GCA_035253645.1 Gemmatimonadaceae bacterium
AATACAATGTCCTTCACGCCTAGAGCAGCCGTCCCCCGCCGTGGGTTCCTGTTTCGTTTGTCGCAGGGCGTCGCGGGGCTTAGTGCAGTGTTCGCAGGTGCAGCGCCTGCGCACGCTGCAGCAGGTGGCTCAAACATCGCCGCGGATCCAGATGCGTGGATCAGTCGCCTGACAGGCGAGAGCAAGGTGATGATTCATGTCCATAACCACTTCATTAGTGCCCTTGTCGACGCGCGGACGATGCTTGCGAACGCGCGCGACTCTTATGGCGTGCCCGAGACGGAAAACAGCATCGCCGTCGTCACACACGGTGCGGCTGTACAAGGGCTCCTTCGTGACGAGATCTGGGAGAAGTTTGCGTTAGGCGCGCATTACAAAGTCAACGATTCAAAGACCGGTGCTCCTGCGACGCGTAATATCTTCCTCACTCCGCAGGATGGTGAGCCGAGTGACGCTACGGTGGGAGCCCTGATGAAGCGCGGTGTGACGTTCGTTGCCTGCAACGTGGCGCTCCGCAGCCTCTCGAAACGTCTTGCACGCGACGGCGTCACTGCCGACGCTGTGTATGAGCAGCTGGCCGCTGGTCTGGTGCCGGGCACGTTCGTCGTCCCCGACCTGTTTGTCTCGATACAACGTGCGCAGAAGCGCGGCGTCGCATATATCTTCACCGATCGACCACGCTAGGCGCGCAGCGCACTCGCAAAAGATCCGGAGGAGACATGAATCGCTCTATCCATTTGGCGGCACTTATCGCGATGGCGTCACTCGCCGCACCGAGTGCGCTCGATGGACAGGAGAGTCGACGCTACGTCGATCCACGAATGGCGGGCGACAGCACCGTCCCTCCGTTCAGCGGTGGCGTGTTGGTCGGCAACACGTTTTATCTCGCCGGCAAGATTGGATTGACACCCGATCGACGTGTCCCGGCGACGCCGGCTGAAGAGGCGCGACTCGTCCTCGATGATGTGAAAGCGACGCTCGAGAAAGTAGGCATGACGATGGACGACCTCGTATCGGTGCAAGTCTTCTGCTCTGACGTGTCGCACTACGATGCGTTCAACCGGGTCTATCGCACCTACTTCAAGAAGGAGTTTCCTGCGCGCGCCTTCCTCGGCTCAGGGCCGCTTCTTTTCGGTGCGCGGTTCGAGGTGCAGGGGATCGCCGTCCGCAGGTGAGGCACGTCGTACGCGACGCGCGTCTGCCTAACGTGCGCGAGGTGAGCGATCAGAGCCTTGGAAGGGGGCTGCGCCGCACGCGCTGAATCCCATTCTCGTCGGTCACGGCGGTGTACACGACATCGCGTCCAAACCCGACCACTGTCACATCCTTCTCGATCGCGACACGCGCCACGAGCGCTCCCCGACGGTCGACGACATCATACGGTGGGTTGGGGTTCGCCGCGGTTGGGGGACGCCGGACCCAGAGGCGTCCGTCAGGGGCGGGTAGTAACGACTCGTATAGGAAAGGGGGCATGTAAACCGGCCACTCCGGAAACGACGCCGGATCGCGCGGTGGATTTCCGCTGCGCGCAGCCAATCGTTCAACGAAGGCACGTTGCTCACGCTCGTCGAGTCGCACGCGTTCGAATGGGAGCGGTGCCCCGCGGATGCGCCTTCCATCCGCGGCTATCCAGTCGACGCGATATGGATCGAGCCGCGCGATGGCGATCCATCCGTCCGGGAAAAGCGTGGCGATCTCCCCTGCTGCCAAAGGATTGATGAACACGGAGACAGCCGTCGGCTTCTCCGTCGCGCCCTCTATCTTGATCGTGGAGGGGCGCGCGCGAAGCGTTGCCACCGTGTCCAGTTGACCGGTTGCTCTCGCAACCCTAACGAGCACCAGGGAGTCGCGCCGAGGTTCGGCGTTAGGCGCTCCTGACCGCGCGCCGATAGGTCTGGTGAAAATCACTCGGCCGTGACTGTCAGCGCCCACTGGAATTCGCGCCCCACTTCGCAGAGCCGGCGTATCGGGACCGAGCGTTGCAACAATCGAGGAGCCGTGCAACACCAGCCAGCGGCCGTTGCGTGGGTCGGAGAGCAGCGTGGAATCGGCGGTCAGCGCCAGAAGCAAGGCCGGTTGCGCATACTCTCCCGGTCCGCTGCCGTTGCGGCTGATTTGAGCCACGGTCCGATTACTCCAATTCCCAACGAGAAGCTTTTTGTCTGAAGCGTCAATAACCAGGACGCGGCCGTCAGCCAGCTCGCGAACGGACGTCACGAGAGTAAACTCCGCGCTCAACGTGGCGTCGGGCGCCCGAAGCGCGACTACGCGCCAGCCTGTGGACTGCGCGTGCAGCTCTGTGGTGATGGCGAGGAGGACGAGTAGTCTGCGCATGCCCACTTAGTGTGAAAGAAAGCGGCGAAAGGTTACATAAGCGGTGGCCGCGGCGCACGCTTGCACCGCATTATTCAGATGCCCGTCTCGAGCCAAATTGGGAGGACAAGGCGCCCTATGATCGCGCGACCTCGAGCACTCGGTGGGTCTGGCACGTTTGCCGTGTTAGGCCTGCACCTGCGCGCGGCGCTGGTCCTCTTCGCCATTCTGTGCACAGGTGCGCGCGCGTTAGGTCAGCAACCCATCAGCTATGCCGAAGTCGCGGCGTTAGCGGCGCCGCCGCCGACTCATCGCATTGCGTATGGCGCGGGTCCCCTCCAATTCGGGAACCTGCGTTTGCCGAAGAAGTCCGGCCCGCACCCGGTCGTGCTCTTTATCCACGGTGGCTGCTATCTCTCGCAGTTTTCCATTGGCCATGTCGCCGCGCTCGAGCAAGCGCTCGCCGATTCCGGATATGCCGTGTGGAGTGTGGAGTATCGACGAGTCGGCGATGAAGGGGGTGGTTGGCCGAACACATTTCAGGACGTTGCACGCGCGGCCGATCACCTGCGCGCGTTAGCAAGCCAATACGCTCTCGATCTCGATCGGATCGTCGCAGCCGGACACTCGGCGGGCGCAAACTTCGCGCTTTGGCTGGCGGCGCGGCACCGCCTGCGCCGTGACAGTCCACTGTACATGGAGCGTCCGCTGCGCATTGGTGCAGTACTCGGTCTCACGCCTGCGCCTGATTTCGGTGCGCTGCACACGCAAGGCGTGTGCAACAATGTGATCGACAAGCTCATGGGCGGTTCCCCGGCGAATGTCGCCGAGCGGTATCGCGATGCCTCTCCTGCCTTGTTGTTGCCGATTGGTGTGCCGCAAGTGCTCCTGGTGGGTGGGCAAGACCAGAATTGGGGGCCCGCGGGGCGCGCGTATCACACACTCACTGTCGCGGCGCGGGATTCACTCGTTAGGTTCGTCGCCGATCCTGCCTCGGGCCACTTCGATGTCATCGCGCCGACGACCACAACGTGGCGCATTGTCATCGAGGAGCTGCGCAACCTATTTGCGCGCATCTCTGGATAAGCGGTGACGTCAGCGCCGCGGTAAGGACCTACCATATTCTTCATGGCAACTCAGGCCGATGTCCGTCGGATCGCCATGTCGCTGCCCGCTGTCCAAGAGGTCCGCGGACGATTTGCATTCGAAGTAATGAACAAGGGAAAGCTCAAGGGTTTCGTGTGGGTTTGGTTGGAGCGGGTCGATCCGAAGAAACCTCGCGTGCCTAACCCCGGCGTGATCGCGGTTCGCGTGGCCAACCTCTCGCAGAAGGACCTGATGATCGCCAACGATCCCGTGAAGTTCTTCACCGAACCGCATTACAATGGGTATCCGGCTGTCCTGGTGCGGCTGAATGCCGTGAAGGTCGCGGATCTCAAGCCGCTGATTACGGAAGCGTGGGCGTGTATGGCGCCCAAGGCCCTAACGAGTAGCCGGAAACGATGACGCGCACGGCATTCGCGCTCTTCGGCGTGCTGCTGGGTGACAGCGCAGTTGCGCTGGCGGCACAGAGCGGGACCGACACTTCAGCCGTGATTGCAGAAGTCGCGGGTTATTTGCAGCGCGAGGAAACGCGCACCGACTCACTGCGCAAAGCGGCGTGCACTTCGGGAACGCCGTCCCTGTGTCGGTCCGCGGCGAAAATCGAGCGCATCATATGGTATGTGCGGGAGAACCTGGCGCTGGCAGCTTCGCTGGCCCAGCAGGTCGGCGCTTCAGCGAAGCCTGCCGACACCACCACATTGCCGCCGTGTCCGTGGCCCGCTGTTCTGGAGTCTGGTTATTCAACGACCCTTAAACTTGAATTTGCCGGCGACAGCGCTGTCGTCACGCTAACGCGCGAGTGCACCAACCCGCGGGGATATTTGCACAGGACCGCTTGGGGTAAGTACGAATTTACCCTCGAGCGCCACGGTGACGGCTGGGAAATCAAAGCCGCGCGCATCAGTGCAACGTGAGCTGCCGGCCGGAGCGCCGTTAGGCGGTGCATAGAGTGCGCTTCTGGAGCCTGCACCCTTCCTACTAAGGACAGCCTAGCCATGCCACACATCAGCTCCTGTCTCCCGCTAGCGGGCCCAATCGGCGTCGCGGGCGCGATCGGTCTCACTGCATGGCGGATGGCGCGTCGGGGCGATGCGGCATTCCGACTCGGCGATGCTCTTGGTGCCGGAGCCATCGGAGGAGTGGCTGCGCTCGTTATCGGCGTGACAGCGTGCGTATTGCGCGAAGGGGGCGAGCATCCTGGAGGCGGAGGATTTTTCGGTTCATGGTTCTTCCGCCTTCTGTCATTCGTCGGGCCCGGGCTCGTCATCGGCGCGCTACTTGGCGCAGCCACTGCGTTCGCGATCGCGTGGGTTCGCAGCCGGCGCCGCAGAGGCGTTTAGCCACCTGCTCCTACGGCACGTCCATCTGACGCAGCCGACGGATCGACAACCAGAGGAAGCCACCGAACACAACCACGGAGATGACGAGGATTACCGCGAAGCTCGGGTGATTTCCGAACGCAAAGCGTCGCTCATCCAATCCGTGAATCAGCGCGATCGAGAAATGGCGAATGCTGAGGAGCCTAACGCCGGCAACATATCCCGAAAAAAGCCCTTCCCACACTACGATATAAAGCAGGCCGAAGCCGATGGCCTGCGTCGTCACAAGGCCGAGCCAGATAAAGGCCGACGCGTACATCGCAACGCCCGCGACGGCACCAATCGTTACCGCCATCGTCGCGGTCATGTCGCCGAGGAATGCGACGTAACTCGTGGCGAAGGCACTGACAGCGATGAACGGTGCCGCGATCGTGATGGCTGCCAGAAGCTTGGGCACCGCGATCTGCGATCGCGCTATGGGGGCGAGCACGAGGTTGGCCAATGTGCGGTCCTCGATTTCGTTCGCAAAGGCCGGCGCCGCGATCGCCAGCACGACGAGCGGCGCGATGGAACCGGCGAGCATCGCGCTGAGCACGAACGTTTCGAATTCGCGCACGCTGGGCGCCGATCCCTGGAGCATCAGCAGGGCGATCGCCACCGGCATCGCCGCGAGCACTGTCATGATCAGGATGCGCCACCGGCCGGTCAGCTGCCGCAGCGTCAGACGATACACAGAGCTCATGCCTAACGCTCCACCAGGTAGCCGAAGACACTTTCCAGCGAATCGTCCAGCGGTTCCACACGTCGCAGACTGATCCCGCCCGACTTCGCCAGCCGGGGTAGCTCGAGCTGGAGATCGAGGACGTTCCGGCTGAGCACGACTACCGCGCCATCGGGGTCGACGTGCACCGCATCGACCGCGCCGAGCCTAACGACGGACGCAGCGAGTGCGCGCGGAGCGTCGCAGATGACGCGCACGTGGTACGGCCGCTGGTTGAGCGCCGCGCGGATCGCGCGGAAACCGCCTGAAGCCGCCAGTTTTCCGTTGACGATGAGCAACACCGTTTCCGCCAACTCCTCTACTTCCTCGAGGATGTGCGACGAGAGCACGATCGTGCGGCCAGCCGCGGCGAGTTGCAGCAAGAGCCGCTTGAAGTGCACGCGTTGGAGAGGGTCGGCGCCATTGAGCGGTTCGTCCAACAGCAGCACTTCGGGATCGTGTACGAGAGTGCCGGCCAACCGGATCCGCTGACGCATTCCGCGCGAATAGGTTTCCATCGTCCGGTGCTGCGCATGCGCAAGATCCACGAGGTCTATCGCTCGATCCACCGCTTTCTCGAGATCGCTGACTCCACGGAGCCGGCCCATCGTCCGCACGAACTGTCGTCCTGTCATGAATCCGTACACCGTCTCATGTTCAGACATCACACCGATGCGTCGATAGAGCGGCGGATTGTCGCGGACCGGTTCGCCGAACATCGTCACCGTTCCGGTCGATGTAGCCGCGAGACCCGTCATCATGCGGAGCAGCGTCGTCTTGCCGGCGCCGTTAGGCCCGAGGAGTCCCGTTATGCCGGGGGCGATGTCGAACGTCACGTCGCTCACGGCTACCACGCTTCCGAACCAGCGCGAAACACCATCGACGCGGATCACGGGAGCGCCGCTCATGGCGTCAACCGCCGATAGCGCCACCACAGAATCACCCCGGGTATGACCGTCCACGCGAACCACCAACCGACCAGCATCGGTTTCGGCAGCGTACGCGCCGGTGCTATCGACGTGACTTCGCTGACTTCCCCGAAAATGATGTCGTTCACGTACAGGGGGATATTCGTTAGGCTGAACAGGGAGATTACTTGCCCCGTCCTCCCGCCGATCTCCGCTGCCAGACCCATGGTAAACGGCGTCGTAATCGCGAACAAACCCACCAGAAACACGGCCGCGTAGGCCCGGCGCGTCGTGAACGATGCCGTCAGCATTGCGAGCGTCGTGATGTACGCGGCCATCACAAGCCCGGCCGCCAGGAATCTCGGTATGTCCAACCAGTTCTTCCGGAGATACGCGACGGGCGTGGGATCTCCCATCGAGAGTCCGAGCAGCAAAATGATTTGCGGCAGCCATGCCGCGACGAGCATGACGACAAGAAACGCCAGCCACCGTGCCGCGACGTAGTCGCCACTCGTGAGGGGCCTGACGAAGTAGAGGTTGAGCACCCCCTCGCGCCGGTCGCGGCACAAGAGCTCAGGACCGACGAGCGCCGCGAACAAGAAGAGGATGATGGAAGCGAAGCCGTTGTAGTCGGAGTGTGACGGAAGGTTCATCCGCTCAGCCGCACCGGGGCCCGCCATGCGTTCGGCGGCGCCGGCGATGAGCGCCATGATCAACGCAATCCCCGCCAGCAAACCGATGAAAAACCAGGGAAGGACCTTGCTCCACGCGCCCCGGCCCAGGCCTAACGCGGCCCGCAAACCGTCCGTGTAGACTGCGCGTCGCGCTCGGCCCCGCCCTTCGCGGGCTCCTGTGTAACGTTGATAGCCGATGTCGAAAACAGTGCCGGTGCCACCTGCGCCGTTAGGCGCGGTTCTGACATCCGTCGGCCCGGCGATTTGCGTTGTCACGCGGCACCTCGCTCGAAAAGCTCTGTGAGCGCCCGCCGCCGCGGCGCCATTCTGCGGAGCGGTGCCTGCGCCTCCACGAGCGCGTCACGCACGTGATCGTAAACCGATTCGTCTGGACCCTCGATCGTGAGGCCGCTGCCATCGGGAGTCACGGTGATGCCGCGACGCTGGAGCGCCGCGACGAGCTCTTCACGATTCGCATCGACCTCGATGAAGACCGTTGCGGTCTCCTTGGTGAAATGGTCCACTTCTCCCGCCTGGACCACACGACCGCCCTGCAGCACGATGATCCGGTCGCACGTGCGTTCGACATCGACCATGAGATGCGACGACAATACAACGCTGATGCCGAACTCGCGGTGCGTTTTCCTAACGAGACTGAGCATCTCCTCGCGGCCTAACGGGTCCAG
>DATFBW010000363.1:0-5766 GCA_035253645.1 Gemmatimonadaceae bacterium
TCGCCCTTGACAGTGATCGTCTTTTTGTGCTCGGTGCCGCCTAACGTCAGCGTGACTGTATATGTACCGGGCACGACGGCGGGCCCGCCGCCCCCTCCTCCAAAAAAGCCGCCGCCGCCGCCACCGCCGCCGCCACCACCACCACCACCGCCCCCCGCGGGAGATACAACTGGCGTCAGCGGGCGCGCCGGGTCGTAGCGCAGATCCCATACGAGACGGTTCACGCCGGGCTGCGCCGTCGCGGCCTGGAGCCGGCGCACTTGTTTGCCTGACGCATCCGCGATGCTCGCGCGAACGGTGTCGCCGCCATTCTTGCTGAAGTAGTAAATGAGCGCTCCGTACGGCGGATTCTCACCCTGGTAGTGCTTCTGCCCCAGGTTGGCGTCGTTTCCCCAAATCACATAGCGAGCCGTCGGTTTGACGTCGAACACATGACCGTTGCTCGCTAGCGCCTGCGTCATCTGCTGCAGCGGCGTCAGGTCATCCAGGATGAAGAGGCCCCGCCCATGCGTGCCGATTACGAGCTCGTTGTCGCGCGTATGAACAAGTAGATCACGCACCGGAATGGCTCCGATGCCTAACCGCAATGAGTACCAGCGGTCACCACCGTTGAACGACACGTAAGGCCCAAGCTCCGTGCCAAGGTAGAGCAGGTTCGGGTTCTTGGGATCGTCCCGCACCACGTGCACCCACCCGCGTGCCGGCAGGTTGCTCGTGATGCGTTTCCAGGTCTTGCCATAGTCCCGCGTCACGTACGCGTACGGTGCGTAGTCGTTCGTCTGCCAGTGACTGGCAGCGACGTATGCAGTACCGGCGTCATGATCCGATGCGTGGATGGTCGATATCCACGCGTTAGGCGCGAGCCCTGGCAGGTTGCGCGCGACGTTCGTCCATGTTTTACCCCCATCCTGCGTCACCTGCACGTTGCCGTCGTCGGAACCGGCCCAGATGACCTGATTGTTCTTGGGCGACGGCGCGATCGTCAGCAGCGTCGAGTGGAATTCCGCGGCGGTGTTGTCTCGTACTATGGGGCCGCCGGAATTCATCTGCTTCCCCTTGTCGTTTGTCGTTAGGTCTTGCGAGATCTGCTCCCACGACTGGCCGAAGTTCGTCGTCTTGAAGATGACGTTGCCGCCGAAGTAAACCGTCTTGGAATCTTTGGGATCCAGCACGATCGGCGAATTCCAATTGAAGCGGAATTTGTGCGTGGCGAGCGAGTCGCCAGCGCTTCCCACGCGCGCCGGATACGGATGGATCGATCGCGTGTCACCAGTACGCACATCCGTGATCGTGATATTGCCGCCCTGCGAGGCAGTATACACGAGCCACGGTCTTTCGAGGTCTGGAACCGCGTGGAAGCCATCGCCACCGCTCACGGTGACCCAGTCGCGCTTCCTGTTCCCCTGCGACAACAACGTCCGACTCGGCCCGCACCAGTGGCCGTTATCCTGTAGTCCGCCGCAGATGTTGTACGGCGTCTCGTTGTCCAGGTTGATGTGATAGAACTGCGTGAACGCGTAGGTGTTGACGATCTCGAAGTTGCGACCGCCGTCGTACGAAACCTGCCAGCCTCCGTCGGAGCCGCTCAGGATATAGTTGGGATCCACGGGATCGATCCACAGAGCCTGATGATCACCGTGTACGTCGCGCGCGATCGTCTGGAACGTGCGTCCTCCGTCTTCCGACATGTACAAACTTCCCGATAGCGTGAAGACGCGGTTCGGATTCTTGGGATCGGCCCTAACGTCGCTGTAATAGAAGGGACGGAAGTTGATATTCGGATCGCGATTCACCATGCGCCACGTCGCGCCCCCGTCATCCGTACGCCAAAGCTCCCCTTCGTCCTTCGTCTCCGAGATCACGTACACGACATCGGGATTGGCGCGGTGCACTGAGATTCCAATGCGATCCATATCGCCGCGCGGTAAGCCTCGCGTATTCCCGGCGCCCGAAAGCTTGGTCCACGTGGCTCCCCCATCGATCGATTTGTACAGCGCAGTTTCTCCGGCGCCTGAGGTGAAATACCACGGATAGCGCCGGTGTGTGTACATCCCGGCATACACGATGTTGGAATTCGTGGGATCGATGTCGAGGTCGGAGCAGCCGGTCAGATCGTTCCGGTAGAGGATCTTGCTCCAGGACTTGCCGCCATCCGTGGATTTGAAGACCCCGCGTTCCTCGTTAGGCCCCCATGTATGGCCTAACGCGCACACGTACAGCAGGTTCGCGTCTCGCGGATCGATGCGGATGCGCGCGATCTTGTCGGTTCCGTCCAGACCCACATATTTCCAGGTGCGTCCCGCATCGAGCGATTTGTAGACACCGCCCCCGATGGACGCGCTGTTGCGCGGATTATTCTCACCGGTGCCTACGTAAATCGTATTCGGATCGCTCGGCGCGATCTGAATGTCGCCGATGGAGCTCCACGGCTGATCGTCGAAGATCTGAGTGAACGTGACGCCGCCGTTGGTGGTCTTGAGGATCCCGCCTGCGGCCGCGCCCACGTAGTAGACGTTGCGATCGCCCGGCACGCCCATGATCGCGGGGATCCGTCCTGCCTGATTGGCTGGGCCGATGGAGCGCCAGCGCAAGTTCTTGAGCGCATTGATCTCCGGCCCATCTGTCAGCGACGCAGGCGCTTGAGCAGGCGAGGCTGCGCGCTGAGCGAGCAGCGAGCAGGGGATCGCGCAAGTGAAGGCGAAAGAAGCGACCAGTCGAATCGTAGGCATCGCCGTCCTCGGAGGGATCTGGAATCGTCGGCGCACAAAGTACGGCCACGGTGCGCGCGAGTGCTACGAGCGAGCTGTCACCATCGCTGCGCTGGATTAACGCAAAAAGAACCGCCTGGATCGCTCCAGGCGGTTCTGTCGCGGCCCGCTGACGTTTGAGCGCCGGCGCGCTACTGCACGACGATCGGCATGGTTTTCGTGGTGGTCGCTCCGCCGTTGTCAGTAACCGTCAGGGTTACTGAGTACGTACCGGTCGTATTGAAGCCCCACACGATTTTGGACCCCGACTTGTTGGGCTTCCCCGGTGACGTCCACTGCCAGCTCGCGATGGTGCCGTCAGAATCTGTCGACGACGTTCCATCGAACTGGCAGCCGTATTCCAGAGTCCACGGGCTCTGCCAGCAGTTGTACGTGAAGTTCGCGACCGGTGGTTGATTCGTCGGAGGGGGCGGCGGTGGCGGTGGTGGCGCGGTGCCGCCCACCGTGAAGGTCAAGCTTTTTGAGTTCGTGCCGCCGACGTTGTCGGTCACCGTCAGTGTGATCGTGTTCGTCGTTCCCACTGGGTACGGGTAGCTCACGATCGGTCCGCTCAGAGGCGGCCGACCTGTAGCGGTCCAGTTATATGCTGCGATCGTTCCGTCTGGATCGGTCGACGAGGTGCCGTTTGCCTGACAGTCCGCTCCGATTCCATCGGGACGTACGACGCAATTAACAGTGAAGTCTGCAACGGGATTCTGGTTGGTTGGCGGTGGTGTGGCACCGATGAATCCCATGTACAGCAGCCGGTTTGGACTTCCCGCGCCGGGATTCACAACCACGTTCTGCGTCGCATTGGATGTCAACGCATTGGCAACCTGCGTTGCGGTGTGCGTTGGATTGAACGACCGATAAAGCGCCGCCGCTCCGGCCACATGCGGACTCGCCATCGACGTACCGCTGGCCGTGGCCGTCGCCACGTCGCTCGTATACCAGTCCGAGGTGATAGAAGACCCCGGTGCGAACAGATCGACACACGTTCCGAAGTTGGAGAAGGACGAGCGCGCGTCACTGCTGGTGGTGGAGCCGACGGTAATCGCATTCGCGGCCCGCGCGGGTGAGAAGAGACAAGCATCCGCCGAGCTGTTCCCCGCGGCAACCGCGGAGACCACGCCAGCAGCCACCATGTTATTGGTTGCGTTATCGATCGTAGAAGAAATTCCACCTCCCAGGCTCATATTGCTGACGGCCGGCTGGATCGCATTGGCCGCAACCCAGTTGATACCCGCCACGACGCCGGCCGTGGATCCCGATCCTGTGCATCCGAGCACGCGGACCGGATGCAGCGTCGCGGTCTTCATAATGCCATACGTCGTTCCAGCCGCTGTTCCGGCGACGTGCGTTCCGTGTCCGTTGCAATCGTTGGCGTTGCCGCCGACCGTCACCGCATCGAAGCCGTTACCGATGCGATTGGAGAAATCGCTGTGCGTTAGCCTGATGCCTGTATCGATGATATAGACGTGAACGGCGGCGCCCCCGGTCGGATAGCTAAAGGTGTTGTTGGCGGGGAGGTTGTGCTGGTCGATGCGATCGAGCCCCCACGATGGAGTCGGTGTCTGCGTCGCACCGATCGACATGACCTGATTCCTCTCCACGAGCTCCACATTCGGGTTGGCGCGCAGCGCATTGAGCGCCGTTGCATTGGCTTTAATGGCGAATCCGCTGACTGCCGTCCCATAGACGTGCAGGATCTGGACGTTTTCGATTCCGGCCATTCCCTGAAGCTCCGCCATCATCGCTGCAGGACCGCGCGGCGGAGTTCTCAGCACGATGATGTATTCATCGGCGATGACTTGCGTTTGAATGTTCGCGGTAACGTCCGCGATCGGGGCTAAGCGAGCTGGACCGGACGGTGTTGTTGAATCAGAACACGCGGCGAGAACAACACCGGTCAATACAAGGACTGGCAACTGCTTGAACACGGGGCCTCCTGGGGGCGGGAGGTAAAGGGTGGTGCCTCGTTAGGCCTCGTTCCGCAGTGCGGGGCCACGCACGGCTTGCGGAACGCGTGAACATATGCGCGGCTCCTGTGCCACGCCACAAATAGTTTGGTTAGGCATTCGGTCGAAGTGACTTACGCCACAAACTGGTTGATCGATCACTGTTTTCCGACTGAGGCGACGCTCGCTGCCAACCGACAGACTCGTTAGGCGATGCGGCGTCACGAAGCGCGTGGCGGGAGGGCAAATCACATGCCCAGTGATCGGCATGGCGCCGCAGTGTGATTGTGGCGTCCTCGGACGACGCATTTCGAGTCCCGGTCCTTGGAGGTTTCCAATCTTCATGGTGCCCCGCCGTACCTCTGTGACCTCCTGAGCGGTGTTTTGGCGATACACAACTGGTCGCATGGGCTGCGTGACCCCATTAAGATCCAAGGCGTCCTAGCGCCGGACCCATAAGCGGTCGTATCGTGTGGGCCCCCTGTACCTCCACCCCTCCGACCGATGCCCGGCGCGCGCTTTTCGGCTCGTTATTCGCGTGTGAATTCGCGAAAGACACAACAACCGCAGATGCCTGATCACGAAGCCGAACTGTCGCCGACGATGCGCGTACGTGCCCAGGCCGATGTGTTGTACCGGGCCGCGACTGAATGCGTGCGGCAGCGCGGTCGATATTCGAACCTTGTGGCGAGCTCCGCGGCAGACAGCGAGCTGGATTCAGCGTGGCGCGTCGTCTCGTTATGCGATGAATTGTTGACGGAAGCCGTCGGAGCGTACGAAGACGCTGTTGCCAAAGATGGCGGCGCGGCAAGCGAGACGTGGTGGCATCAGGCGAATGCGCTGTGGCACTCGAGCCGCGAATACACGCGCCGTCACCGCGAAGTCGAAGAAAGCTCACGCCGTCTTGGCGCCCATAACCCCAGCAAGCTGACAGAGCTGGCGCTCCAGTACGATCTCGAAGCGTCATCGCTCCTCGCCCTCGATCATGCGGTCGCGTCGTACCGCAAATGCTGCCCTGAAGCGGAGCAGGCCAACGGAGCCAAGCGCGCCCGCGCGGGCTG
>DATFBW010000364.1:0-4632 GCA_035253645.1 Gemmatimonadaceae bacterium
TGACGTTAGGCGGATGGTCGAACAGGAATGGGAGCGTGCCTGGCGCAACACGATCGCCAGCGCCCGCGGTCGTGGCGCTGGCTCCGCGAGTGCGATGGGGCAGGCGCCGACTCCCCCGGCTCTCTCCGGTGAGTGGCCCGAGGTCATGCCTCCGTTCACTATGCAGGCGGCTAAGGCTCGGCCGAACGGTCAAATCTGGGTACTGCGCACACAGAAACCGGGAGTCGCCAGGCAGCTGTATGACGTTTTCGATAACATGGGTCGCGTGATCGGTCAGGTCCTGCTTCCGCCGAGCACGAGCCTGATCGGCTTTGGTCGGGGCGCGGTATATCTCGTCCGCAGCGACGATGACGGTTTGCAGTACTTGCAGCGCTACCATCTGCCGTCCGACTCGTGAAGGGCTCATGTCAGCGAGCGGATCTCGCGCATGGCGCGGACGGATGTCGCAAAGCCTGTCGGTGGACAGCACTTACAAAAAAGGGTCGTGGAGCCTAACGCGTGTCGAGCAGCGCGTCGACGATCCGTCGGTCCACCCGATCGACCTCGTCACCCTGGCAGAGACGTTCGATCGTGAGATTCGCACCTCGGTGGTCGTGCGCCAGCCGTAACTTGGCGAAGGCGCACGCTGGGTAGCCGCGAGATACTTCTCGCGGCTACCTTCGACGTCGGCGGCCGCCGCTTTTCGGCAAAGACTCTCTTTGATCGTTACCTCGCTTACCGACATGGCACTGTCCTTCTTGCTCGATGCGAAGTACGCAATCCGCTCCCTAGCCAAGAGACCTCTTTTCACGGCGGTGATCCTCCTGACGCTGGCATTGGGGATCGGCAGCAACGTCGCAATCTTCAGCGTCGCGAATGCCGTGTTGTTCCGCCCCCTGCCGTTCCAGGATCCCGAGGAGCTGGCATTCGTGTGGACGCGACTGCCGGCGACAAACGTCGCACGCTCGCTCGTATCCGGACCGGACCTCCAGGACTATCGGCGCGAGACAACGCTGTTCGAAGGTTTTGCCGGAGCAGCCGCGCTCCCCGGCACACTCACGGGAGACGGACCCCCGGAACGGATCACCAACGCCTACGTCACATGGAATCTCTTCGAGCTGGTCGGCGTCCGGCCAATCTTAGGTCGGGCGTTTGTCGCTGACGACGCGTTTACGATCGACCCCAAAGCGTTCGGCAGCCCAAACCCTGATCTGCCACCCGGCAAGGTGATCCTGACTTACGAGCTGTGGCAGCGGCGGTTCGGCGGTGATCGATCGGTCATCGGCCGTACCATACAGATGGACGGCTGGGGCTCGATCGTGGTCGGCGTGCTCCCGCCAAACTTCCGCATCTACCTCCCCGCGGACGCGGGCATGCCCACCGACATCGATGCGTGGGGTGTCCTGCCCACCAACATCGGTGACTTCGAGCGTGAAGCTGCCTGGCTCACAGTGGTGACGCGGCTCAAGAACGGCGTGACCCTGGAGCAAGGCCAAAAAGAGATGGATCGGATGGCTGCGCGGCTGCGTGAAGTGCATCAGTTCCACAAGACGCAGAACATGCAGATCGTGGTGAATGGAATGCATCGCGACGTGGTGAATCACGCCCGGCCCGCGCTGCTCGCGCTTTTGGGCGCCGTCGGTTTCGTGTTGCTGATCGCGTGCGCCAACATCGCTAACCTGCTACTCGTTAGGGCGTCCGAGCGCGGCCGTGAGATTGCGGTCAGAGCGGCGGTCGGCAGTGGGCGCGGTCGTATCGTGGCACAGATGCTCACGGAAAGCTTCGTGCTTGCTGCCGGCGGCGCGGTCCTTGGGCTTCTGCTCGCGTGGCAAGGCATCGGCGTCATCAAAGCGCTCAGCCCTGCGAACCTGCCGCGGATCGCGAGCGTATCGATCGACGCGCGTGCTCTCGCCTTCGCCGCCGGTGTGAGCTTCGTAGCAGCCATCGTGTTCGGACTGGCGCCGGCGTTACATGCGGTCCGTGGCAATCTGGTCGACGGACTCCGGGAGCGCGGCAGCGATAGTGGCGGTGTTCGCGGCAACAAGTTGCGCACAGTGCTGGTAGCTAGCGAGGTGGCACTCTCACTCGTGCTGCTGATCGGCGCTGGGCTGATGGTGCGCAGCTTCGCGCAGCTCCAGAAAGTCGATCCCGGCTTCGATGCGCAGAATGTCCTGACGTTCAATGCACCGCTCCAGTTCCTGAAGTACCTAACGACGCAATCGCGCGCGAACTTCGCCAACCAGCTCGGCGACCGGTTAGCGGCGATCCCCGGCGTCGAAGCTGTGGGCGGCGTGACTCCGCTGCCCCTCGCCGGCGGCGAGCAGTACGCGGTCGGCTCGTACAGCAAGGTCGGCGAGTCGGACGATGTCTATCGGGCCAACAAAGCGGACTACAAGGCCGTGCTGCCGGGATACTTCGACGCGATGCGGATCAAACTCGTCGCGGGGCGCACGTTCATTCGCGGCGATAATGAAGATCAGGCGCTGGATGTCGCGATCGTAGACGCGAAGTTCGCCAAGCGCGTCTTCGGAACTGCGAACCCGATCGGAGCGCAGATCATCGTCGACCATTTCAATGAGAAGACCTTCTCGATGGAACGCCTTCCCATGACCATCGTGGGCGTGGTGGCTGACGTCAGATCTGCTTCGCTCGCGGCCGACGGCCGCGAGACGATCTACCTTCCGTACGTAGTCAACTCGTTTCTGCCACTCACGTTCGTGGTGCGCACGACGGTCGCGCCCACGAGCTTGATCGCCCAGATCAGAAGTGCCGTCAGCGCTCTGGATCCCGACGTCCCGGTCGCCGAGCTCACGACACTCGAGTCGTGGGTGGCGAAGTCGATGGCCCAGACCAGGTTCCTCCTCGCGCTCAACGGCACGTTCGCGGGGCTGGCACTCATCCTCGCTTCACTGGGCCTCTACGGTGTGATCTCGTATTCGGCGCGACAACGAACGCGAGAGATGGGCGTTCGGGTTGCCCTCGGCGCGAGCGAACGCGACGTGTTGCGGATCATACTCGGTCAGGGGATGATTCTGGCAGCGATCGGTGTCGTGCTCGGACTCGGCGCGTCCGCCGCCCTCACACGAGTCGTGAGGAGCTACCTTGTTGGGGTTAGCAGCACGGATCCGATCACGTTCGTCGGCGTCGCGGCAGTCCTGTTGGGAGTCGCGGCGGTGGCGTCCTACTTCCCTGCTCGGCGTGCGAGCCTTGTGGATCCGTCTCAAGCACTACGCGACGAGTGAAGGAGTCTCGCGATTACAGACGGATCAGGCGATTGAGTTTCACGACGAAGACGCGACTCTTGAGCCCGCGGACCGCCGTCGGCGGCAGGCCGTCATCACTGGTATCGCGCTCGTCTGTGTAAACGAGAAACAGCTCACTCCCCGGCGCATATTCCCACCGAAAGCGCAGGTTGGTGCTGAACGCGCGGTCGGCAGAGCTGTATTGCAACAGTCCGCTCGCGAACATGAGTGGCGTGAACGCGTAGTCCACTCTCGCGCGCGCCAGGCGAGTCGTGAAGGCCGCGTCAGGCAGCTCGATGCGCGTAATGGAGAACGTCGGCTCCACGGACAATTGCCGATGGACCGAAACGCGTCCCGGGGAGTTTCCTCCGGGCCCGAGCGTTAGGCTCCGGATCGTGCCGTTGTAGTACTCTCCAACTCGTATGGCAATCCCGCCCGAAATGCGTCGTTGCGCACCGAACTGATACGAGGCCGAGACATTGTTGAACGAGTAGCCGCCCGGCGCGATGGGCACAGGAGATCCGGCCGGTGTGAACGGGGTGCGGAGGTTCTCATAGGTTTGCGCGAAATCGATCGAAAGCTGGTCGCTGCTCTCGAACTCGGTCCCGAACTGCCCTTGCCAAACCCGTGCATCGACCGCTCCGGCGCCGGTCTCTATGTACTCCGCCGAGCCGCTCCACGTGAATTTGCGCACGCTCCTGACACGCGCTGGCCGGGGCGAGAAGCGCAATTCAGCGAATGAGCGATTGAAGTCGGTGCGGCGCACAAACCCGACTTCAGGATTGAAGTTCGCGCCGACTGACAGGTGTTCCAGGCGCGCCCCATATCGATCGGCGTTGTAGTCGAATCGCGCTTCGTAACTCTGGTCGTCCCCTTCCAGCTCGGTCGTCGCGGTGCGTGCCCAATACGCGCCGAGGCTGAGATCCCGCGTTAGGCCGAATGACCCATCGACACCATACGACTGATTCGATCCCGTTCCCAGCGCCGACACGGAGCGGTTTGTGGCCATCAGGCCGATCGCGCTCCGGCGCAGCACGTCGCGTTTGACGCGCAATACCGTGAAATTCGTCGGCTCGGTCTGCGAGACGGGCTCGTCGCCCGTCTGGATGTTCAGGATGCCTAACGCGTACGGCCCCACCTTTCCTGTCACACGACCACCGGCATCGATCGGCACCACGCGGCCCGCGTTGAGCCCGATACGCCGCGAGTAGAAAAGAAACGGCGTGTCGGTCGCGCCGGCGTTGAATCCTCCGGCCCCCACCCCCCCGCGGGCGAAGTCGAAGACCCCGCGACCCTCGAGGAAGAAGTCGCGCTTCTCGGGGAAGAACAGGCTGAACCTCGTTAGGTTCACCTGCTGCTCGTCTATCTCTACCTGTGCGAAGTCAGTGTTCACCGTGACGTCGGCGGTCAG
>DATFBW010000365.1:0-15582 GCA_035253645.1 Gemmatimonadaceae bacterium
CGAAGTGAACAGCGTCCCCAGCACGAAGAACGATCCGAGTCCCGGATTGATGAGCATCGTGTTTTTGCCGAACCACCCGAGACCCGCTTCCCGCGCGAGGTCACGCTCGAGAAACGGACCCGTATCCGCGTAAGCCCGCACCCAAATCTCGGCGCCGGCTTCAGAGCGGAGCCAGGACTCCAGCGTGCGCAGCTTCGCGAGCACTACGTCGTGATAATCATCGCCGCGCGCATAGCGTGCGACCGGCCCCGAGGCTGCGCGCCCGCCGTAATCCAGGGCTACCACGAGTGCCGACGCGGCAGCCGGAAGGTGCGCGCGCGGATCGTCGCGGGACGCTTCACCTCGCGTCATGTACGCCATCTCGCCGGCATGTCCCGCCTGCACCCAATCGGTGTAGTGGGCGAACGTCCTGCTCGCTGCGAGCCTAACGATTCCGGCCAGATCGAAGCCTACGCCGTACGCCTGCGCCTTGAGGCGCGCGCCAAGGGCACCTACCGCTGTCATCCGTTACGCTTCGCCGCCCAGCGCACGTAGCGGATCGCCTCCTCGACTGTCGGTACTGCTTCCGGGTCTCCGTACGCCGTGTGCATGCGCCATCTCGTATACGTGCGCGAAGGCAGGGGGAGAAATGGTGCTTTGCGATACCAGCTGCGGTCGCGGAAGCGCCAGGAAACCACGACCAATGCACGCGCCAGCGAGGGGTCGAATAGCGCGCGGCGCATCAATGCGAGAGAGAGGCGGCGCCAGGTCATCGGTGAGTAACTTGGAGTGGCAACTTCGTGCGACCAATGGGGTCAGACCCCCTTTGATCCTCCACCAAGGTTTCTCATGACTCGACGACTCATCGCCGCGCTTGCGCTGCTGGCGACCCACGGCGCCACCGCCAGCGCTCAGAACCCTTCGACAATTGCACGCATCGCGATTTCCCCGGCCACGCGACAGGTCAGTGCCGGGGACACGATCCGTTTCTCCGCACAGCCGCTCGACGCCGCCGGGAATCCGATCAGCGGCGTCCGCGTGCGTTTCGCGATGGTGCAGGGCGAAGGCGGCGAGATCGACTCGACAGGGGTCCTGATCACAGGATCCACGGGGGTAATCGCCGCCACGGCATCCGCGATCATTCCGGGGCAGCGTCCCAAGGTCGAGCGCTTCGACGTGCGGATCCTTCCAGGTCCAGCCGCGCGCGTGGAGGTAACCCCGCAGCCGACCAAGCTGGTCGCTGGTCAGCGCATCCTCCTCACACCAAAATCGTGGTCGGCGCAGAACGACGAGCGCAAGAACGATCTATTCACTTTCACGTCATCCGCGCCGCGGGTTGTGCGAGCTGGAAGCGACGGGCTTCTGACCGCCGTCGCGGCGGGCCGCGCGACGGTCACAATCGCATCGGGCAAGGCGACGAAGACGCTCGCCGTGCAAGTGGTGCCTAACAACATCGTGTCGCTCGAGCTCTCCCCGTCGCGCACGCAGGCACGGCAGGGGGATGTGGTGCGCCTAACGCTGACCGCGAAGGACGCAACCGGGCGCACGGTAACGGGTCTCACGCCGCAGTGGTCCATGCTGGGCGGCGAAGGGCTGATCGAACAGGACGGCGCGTTCGTTCCGTACAACCCCGGCCGCTACACGGTCAGCGCCAACCTGGGGACTCGCAGCGCCGAAGCGGTCGTGACAGTCGCGGACCGCGACGTTAGGCGCGCGGTGTCCGTCGTCAGCCGCCTCCCGCGCACTGCATTCACGACCGCGGAGGTGTGGTTGCATCCGAATGGCAAAGTTGCATACCTCGGAACGCATGGCGGCGGCGATCGGTTCTACACGATCGACATCTCCGACCCCGCCAAACCCGTGGTCGTCGATTCGGCGATGATGAATACGCGTCTCGTCAACGATCTCATGACGGACGAAGCAGGAAAGGTTCTCGTTGCGACGCGTGAAGGCGCCGCGGATCGCAAGAACGGGATTGTGCTCTACACCTTGGAAGATCCACTCCACCCCAAGCTCGCGAGCGAATTCACGGAAGGTGTCACCGCCGGCGTGCACTCGGCGTTCATCTATACGCAACCGAAGCACGGCACGCACGTGTACCTAACGAATGACGGCACGGGCGCCGTCAATATCGTCGATATCAACGATCCAGCGAAACCGAAGCTCGTCGGCAGCTGGAAGACACCGCGGGCGGACCAGGGACGTTATCTGCACGACGTCGACGTGCAGGATGGACTTCTCTATGGCAGCTGGTGGAACGACGGGCTGGTCGTGCTCGATGTCGGCAACGGAATCAAAGGTGGAACCCCGAGCGATCCCAGGTTCGTCGCGCAGTTCAAATACGATCTGAACGAGATGTATCGCGAGGTCGAGATCGTCAGCGGTCCCGGGCACACGCGCGGCACGCACACCGCGTGGCGCCATAAGAACTACGTGTTCATCGCGGATGAGGTCTATCGCGCGGACGATGTGAAGGGCGCGAAGGACGAGGCAGCGAACCGCATGTATGGGAACCTTCAGGTGATCGACGTCTCCGACTGGAATAACCCGAAGTCAGTTGCCTACTACAAGCCGGAGAATGGCGGCGTGCATAACGTCTGGGTGGCCGGCGATACGTTGTACATGGGTGTGTATGACGGCGGCTTCCGCGCGTTCGACATCAGCGGCGAGTTACGCGGTGATTTGCGTGCGCAGGGGCGTGAGATCGCATCGCTGAGCACGGCAGACATGGACGGGAAGATCAAGAACGCCGCACAGACGTGGGGAGTTGTCGTGAAAAACAACCTCGCCTTCGTCAACGATTTCAATAATGGGCTCTGGGTTATCAAGATCGAGCCGCGAACTCAGGTTGTGCCCTGAGGCCTTAGCTCTTAGCTCTTAGCTCTTAGGGTGCTACTGTTTGCTTAGAGCTAAGAGCTAACGACTAGGGCCTATGAAGAGCGTTCAAGGCGTCCATCACATCACCTGCATCTCCGGCGATGCGCAGGAGAACGTCGATTTCTATACCGGCGTGATGGGCATGCGCCTCGTGAAGCGCAGCGTCAATCAAGACGCACCCGACACGTACCACCTGTTTTACGCCGACGCCGAAGGGAGACCGGGGACCGATCTGACGTTCTTCCCCTGGCCGGGCATGCCCCCGGCACGCGCGGGCGTAGGCCTAACGATGGAGGTCGCGCTCGCGGTGCCGGCGAACTCGTTAGGCTTCTGGGCCGAGCGGCTGGGCCGCGCGGGCATGAAGGCGGGAGAGCCCGTCACGCGCTTCGGCGAACGGACGCTCACGGTCATGGATCCCCACGGCCTCCCCCTCGCACTCGTGGAGACGGACCAGCGCGAAGACTTCGCTCCCTGGACCGGCAGTCCCGTGCCCGAGGAACGGCAGGTCCGCGGCCTGCACGGCGTGCGCCTGTGGGAACGCAGCAGCGCGCCCACGCAGCAGTTCATCACGCAAGCGCTTGGCTTCTCAGCGTTAGGCGAAGAGCAGGGATGGCAACGCTTCATCGTGGCCGGCGGCGGCTCGGGACGCTTCATCGATCTGGCGGAAGTGCCTAACGTGCCGCGTGGAGCGTGGGGCGTGGGTGGTGTGCATCACGTCGCCTGGCGGACACCTGACGACACGTCACAGCTCGAGCTGCGCGAGCAGGTGCAAACAGTCGGACGCAGGCCGACACCGGTCATCGACCGCTTCTGGTTCAAGTCCATCTATTTCACGGAGCCTGGCGGAGTCTTGTTCGAGATCGCCACCGACGGACCCGGGTTCGCCATCGACGAAGACCCCGAAACACTCGGCGAGAAGTTGATCCTGCCGCCATGGCTGGAGCCGCAACGTGCCGAGATCGAATCAAATCTGCCAGTGCTGACTGGAGCGAGGGATATGGAGCGGGGAGCGCGTGGAGCATAAAACTGAAGCGCGCGGTCTGGATTTCATTCATCGCTTTGTCCCTGCTGCGGCACCAGCGGCCTCTCCGACTCTTCTCCTTCTGCATGGAACGGGGGGAAACGAGAACGATCTTCTGGACCTTGGTCGTCACCTCGCTCCTCGCTCCGCGCTCCTCGCTCCAAGGGGCAAGGTGCTGGAGCGAGGAATGCCACGCTTCTTTCGAAGGCTGGCCGAAGGCGTATTCGATCAGGAGGATTTGGCCCTTCGGACTGACGAACTTGCGAGCTTCGTGACTGCGGCGGCGGCAGAGTATCACTTCGAAGCGGCGCGTGTTGTCGCGGTCGGCTACTCCAACGGGGCGAACATCGCCGCGAGCCTTCTCCTACGACGCCCAGGCACGCTGGCGGGGGCCGTGCTGTTTCATCCCATGGTTCCGTTCGAGCCTAACGAGATGCCTAACCTCTCGGGGATTCCCGTCTTTGTTTCGGCCGGGAGGACCGACCCCATGGTCCCCCAACAGCTGACCGAGCGACTGATCGAGCTTCTGACCGGAGCCGGAGCGCGAGTAGCGGTGCACTGGCAGCAGGGAGGCCATGAGCTCGCCGCTCCGGAGGTCGATGCGGCCCGCGTCTGGTTCGCCCGCGAAACAGTTGATAAGCCAGGTCTAGCGTAGACCGTCAGTAAATCTGTTGCCTGGACGCGCGACGCGACGCTGTCTTACCCAGGCGACGGTCCGCGAAAGTCGTGCAGCGCAACGAGTTCGATGAGCGATGGCGGACTCAGCCAAACGGCGTGTGATTTGCGAAAGCTCTCCATCAGCCGCGTCGAGGTCCTGCGCTTTCTGCAGCCTCATGCCGGTTAGTTGAGAACGTCCTCCCGACACCGCACCCCGGTCGCGAGACCGGTCCGCAAAGCCGCAACGTCCCCGACGTAGTCCGGCCGCCGAACGAGGTCGATCCACGCTCTTTCGGGAGGCCCTTGTGCAGTCGATCAAAACGTCGTGTTCCTCGCAACTGGTGCGAGGACTTTTCTGTGTACTCGTGCTTGCGTGCGGCGGAGAACGCACTGTGGGACCGACGCCCAGCTCGGCGATCTCGGTGCTGTCCGTTGGAATCGATAGCGCGACTGGCGCGATGATCGAAACGGACAAGGATGACTATGCGCCTGGCGAAGTCGTGCAACTGGTCGGCCGCGGATGGTCACCTAACGAGACTATCTCCCTGTACATGACCGAAGTTCCGGACACGCACGGCCCGTTCGCGGACAGCGTCGTGGCAGACGCTTCCGGCAACTTCAGTTTGCCTTTCTATCATGTGCAGCTCCACGACCTTGGATCCACATTCACCCTCACGGCAACGGGTCGTGCGTCCGGATCGGTTGCTACTCTTGTGTTCACAGACGGTGCGACGGTGCTGAGCATTACCTCGATCACGCCGGCCGCACCTGCCCCTGGCGCCCCGTTCACCGCTGACATCTCAGTCGATATCAACGGTTCGGGCGGCAACAGAATCTGGCGGAGCACCGGGTGGTGGATCGACGGCGGAACGGAAACTTGCGCCGATACACCGGATCGAGTGAATACGAATGGCGTCACGAACCACACGCTGACTGGTTTCACAGCGCCGGGCACGCTCGGCAGCCACACCCTAACGATGCAGGCGTATGAGAACGCCGGCTGTTCGGCCAAGACCGGTGGTGAGAAGACGTTCACCTTCACCGTCAGCGCGTCGGATCTTACAATCGCAAAGACGCATAGCGGCAACTTCACGCAGGGGAGTAGCGGCTCCTACAGCGTCACCGTGACGAACGCCGGCAACCTGGCGACGAGCGGCACGGTCTCAGTCATCGACGTTCTTCCCAGCGGACTCTCGGCGACCGCGATCTCGGGGACAGGCTGGAGCTGCGTGCTGGCAACGCTCACGTGTACACGCAGTGACGCGCTCGCCGCGGGGGCGGCTTATGCTGCGATCACGCTCTCGGCGAATGTCGCGCCTAACGCGCCGACCTCCGTGATCAATACCGCGACGGTGAGCGGTGGAGGTGAGGTCAACACTGGCAATAACGCCGCTTTGGACCCAACGACAATCATCGTGGCCAATCAGGCGCCTGTAGTATCAGCGGGCGGGGCGAAAGCGGGATCAGAAGGAAGCAGTATCGCATTGAACGGAAGTGCAATCGACAACGACGGAACGATTACGTCAGTGCTCTGGAGCATCGCGCCCAACGACGGTACATGTACCATCGCGCCGCCCACGAGCGCGGTCACCTCCGTTACGTGTGAAGACAATGGCAGTTGGACACTCACGCTGATAGCCACAGATGATGATGGTGCGAGTGCGCAGTCGAGCGCGACGCTCACGGTATCGAACGTTGCGCCGGCCGCGACGTTTAACGCCCCGTCGTCGATCGACGAAGGGACGGCGATCGGGTTGTCGCTGAGCAATGTGGTCGATCCGGGTACGGCGGACACGCACACGTTCGCCTTCGATTGCGGAACCGGATCGGGCTATGGTTCGGCGTCCACGACGCCTAACGCGTCTTGCCCGACCAATGACAACGGGATTCGCATTGTGAAGGGAAAGGTGCTGGATGACGACGGCGGCTACAGCGAATACTCCGCGAGCGTCACGATCGACAACGTGGATCCGACGATTAGCGGATTGAGCCTCGCACCGGCCAGTCTGGGCAACATCTATCCCGTTTCGCAAGCAGTGACGCTCAATGTCACGTTCACCGATCCAGGGACCGCGGACACCCATACGTGTGTCGCCGTAGCTACATCATTCGGCGTTCCCACTGTCACCGGTTCAATAGGGGCCGGTTCCGCTGGTGCGTGCTCCTCAACGCTCAACTTCGTTTCTGCGGGCGTCTACGATGTCACGATGACTGTCAATGACGACGACGCTGGAACGGATGCAGCGACCGTCCAGATTATCGTGTACGACCCGTCCGCGGGCTTCGTGACTGGCGGCGGTTGGATCAACTCGCCTGCAGGGGCATACGTCCTCGACGCTGGGCTCAGCGGGAAGGCTACGTTCGGTTTCGTCTCGAAATACAAGAGGGGCGCGACCGTGCCGGAAGGGAACACGCAGTTCGTCTTCCACGCTGGTGGCTTCAACTTCCACAGCTCCACCTATCAGTGGCTGGTGGTGAACCAGAACAGTTCGAATGCGCAGTTCAAGGGGACGGGGACCGTAAATGGGGCCGAGGGCTACACGTTCATGCTCTGGGCAACTGACGGAAGCACGGACAGGTTCCGCATCAAAATCTGGGACACGGCCACGAACGTCGTCGTATATGACAACCTCGTGAATGCCGTAGACTCGGCGGCACCGCAGGCGATCGCGGGCGGCTCTATCGTAATTCACGCGAAATAGCACGCCGGCGGGAAGCGGCCGGAGCTGTCGAGACTAGAGGGCGCGCGCAAGCTCGCCCTCTTTTGCCTTCCAGCAGCTGGTATCGGCAGGCGGAGGCGCCTAACGGGAACGCTGCCGCGTTCCGCGAGTATTTTTGACAGGCGGAACTCACGCCTGTCGGTGCCGGCTGGAACATTGACGCCGCCGCCTCTCGCCCAACAACGTTGGGGTACTTCGTAACTCCCTATTTCGGAGCTTTGCCATGCTGTTGTCCCTGGTCCTGATGCTCCAGGCCGCGCAGCCGCGCGTGGTTATCACGCCGGCTCAACCTACGGTTGTCGCGGGAGATACGCTGCGACTCCGTGCACAAGTCGTCGACGCGTCCGGTCAACCGATGGCCAACGTGCGCGTGCGCTTTCAGCAACAAGGCGGGCAGTTCGAGGCGACGGTCGACAGCACGGGGTTGGTGACTTCTGGTGCGGCTGGCGTACTCCCTGTCGTCGCGAGCGCCATCATTCCCGGGGTCCGGCCGATCGTGCAGCGCATCGACGTGCGCATGGTGCCAGGGCCGGCAACACGGGTGGTTGTTTCGCCGCAACCGCGGCGGATGGTCGGCGGCCAGCGTCTGCGTCTGGACGCGAAAGTTTTTTCGGCGGGTGGCGACGCGCGCGATGATCGGATCGAGTGGCGCAGTTCGGCGCCTAACGTGATATACGTAACTGAAACCGGTGTCATTACGGCTGGCGCGCCTGGGCGCGCGACCGTGACGGCGGTGGCCGGCAATGCGCGTGGCACGCTGGACGTCACCGTCGTGCCCGGCCGAGTGGGCAGGGTGAGTGTTACGGCAGCGACGCCGCGTGCGCGCACCGGGGATGTCGTACGATTCCGTGCCGAAGTGCGCGACAGCGCCGGCCGCGCGATCGAAGGCCTAACGCCGCTCTGGTTACTCACTCCCGGTAAAGGGGAGATCGACGCTGACGGAGCGTTTGTCGCCTATGAGCCCGGGACGTACACGGTGAAAGCGGATTTCGGGACGGCCAGCGGCGATGCCGTGATCGTCGTCAGTGAGCGCGACGTGCGGCGTAAGGCAACCGTCGTCGGCCAGGTGATTCGCACGCAATTCCCGACGGCCGAAGTCTGGGTGCATCCGAACGGGAGAGTCGCGTACCTTGGCACGCACCTCGGCGGGGATCGCTTTTACGCAATCGACATCTCGAATCCCGCCAATCCAGTAATTGTCGACTCGTTGGTCGACAACTTCCGCATCGTCAACGACATCATGACGACAGCGGATGGGAAGTATCTCGTGTACACGCGTGAGGGTGCCGACAACCGCGTCAACGGGATTGGGATTGCGTCGGTGGAAGATCCGCTACACCCCAAGAAGATCGCGGACTTTTCGCAAGGTGTGACGTCCGGCGTGCACTCTGCCTTCGTGTACACGCAGCCGAACCACGGCACGCACGTCTACCTAACGAATGATGCGACGGGTGCGCTGCACATCGTGGACATCAATAACCCGCGCGAGCCCAAGGAAGTCGCCACGTGGCGAACGCCGCGCAAGTTCGGCGATGCGGGCCGGCAGTTGCACGACGTGGATGTGCAGGACGGGCTGCTGTACGGCAGCTGGTGGAACGACGGTCTCATCATCCTCGACGTTGGCAACGGGATCAAGGGCGGAAGTCCGCGCAATCCGCAGATCGTCGCGCAGTACAAGTACAACCTGGACAAGCTGTACAAGGATGTAGAGCTGGAGGGAGGGAAGGGTTTCATCCGCGGGACGCACACGGCGTGGCGCCACAAGAACTATGTGTTCATCGCGGACGAAGTCTTCGGCAACGACGCGATCATGGCGCTGATGCAAGGGAAACCGTCACGCGCGTACGGCCGGATGCAGGTCATCGACGTGAGCGACTTGAACAACCCGAAATCTGTGGCGTGGTACGAGCCGGAATACGGCGGGGTGCATAACGTGTGGGTGACGGGGGACACCTTGTACATGGGCGCATACAACGCGGGCTTCCGCGCGTTCGACATATCGGGCGAGCTGCGCGGTGATCTGCGCGCACAGGGGCGCGAGATGGCACACGTGAACCCCGCGCACGAAAAGGGCTTCGTGCCTAACGTGGCCATGACGTGGGGGGTCGTCGTCAAGAACAACCTGGCGTTCGTCAACGACTTCAACTCAGGGCTCTGGATCGTGCGCCTGGAGCCCAAAACGCAGGTCGTTCCCTAACCAACTTGTCATAGCTCTTAGCTCTTAGCTCTCAGCTCTGGGTAGCTATGAGCTAAGGCCTAAGAGCTAACGACCAAAAGGCCATATGCTCCTGCTCTTCGCTGTCGCTGCTCTGCAACAATCGCAGGCGCCGTCGCTACCGCCGTCCCCCGTCGCCCGACTCGTGGTCGCGCCCGCGAATCCGGTCATGCACGCGGGCGACACGCTTCGGTTGCGCGCGCAGGCGCTCGACGCGGAGGGTCGCCCCGTGCCTAACGCCGTCATCCGGTTCCGCGGTGCAGGGGGCGTCTTCGAAGCCGAGGTAGACTCGTTAGGCCTCGTCGTGTCCGGTGCAACTGGCACCATCCCCGTGGCCGTGTCGGCGACCGTCCCGGGCGCACGACCGAAGGTGGAGATCGTCAGAGTGCGGATGGTGCCTGGGCCGGCCGCGAAACTGGTACCCGCAACCGCGCGGGTACGCCTCGCACCCGGGCAGCGATATCGCCTCGACGCGCGCGCGTTCTCGGGCAACGGGGACGAATTGAGCGCGCAGCGCGTCGCATGGTCGAGCGCAGCGCCTAACGTCGCGTCGGTCGACACGGATGGAATGGTCACCGCGCTCAGCGCGGGCCGCGCAACGTTCACTGGCCGCGCCGGCGGGGCATCCGGCACGGTCGTCGTGGACGTCGTGGGCCGGCGCGTGGGTTCGCTCACGCTGGAGCCGCGGCGGATCGAGGCCCGCCAGGGCGACGTCGTCCGGTTCAAGGCCGTTGCGCGCGATGCGCAAGGTGCGCCCATCACCGATTTGAGCACGATGTGGAGTTTCTCGCCGGGTGATGGGATGATCGACCAGGAAGGCGCGTTCGTCGGCTACGAGCCGGGCGAGTATGTGGTCAGCGCGACGCAAGGCGGCCAGACCGCCACCGCGCTCGTTAGGCTCACCGATCGCGACATCCGGCGGCCCATGGAAGTCGTCGGCCGACTACCGCGCACCCGTTTCCGCACCGAAGAGCTCTGGATCCATCCAAACGGCAAATACGCGTACCTCGGCACCGGGCGCGGCGGTGATGTCATGTATGCCATCGACATCAGCAACCCTGCCAGGCCGTTTGTCACCGATTCGATCGTCGCCAACACGCGGCGCGTGAACGACATCATGACGACGCCCGATGGCAAATTCCTCGTCTTCACCCGTGAAGGCGCGGCGGACCGCAAGAATGGCATCGTCATCTGCTCGCTCGAGGATCCCGCGCACCCCAAGCCGATCTCGGAATTCACGGAAGGAGTGACTGCCGGCGTGCACTCCGCCTTCGTCTACAAGCAGGACAACTACGGCACGCACGTGTACCTAACGAACGACGGTACCGGCGCGCTGCACATCGTCGATATCAGCGATCCATATCGTCCAAAGGAAGTGGCGCAGTGGCGCACCCCGAAGAGGTTCGGCGACGCGGGGCGTTCGCTGCACGACATCGACGTGCAGAACGGCTTGCTCTACGCGAGTTATTGGAATGACGGGCTCGTGGTGCTGGACATCGGGAATGGCATCAAAGGCGGCACGCCGCAGAGCCCGCAACTTGTATCGCAGTTCAAATACGATCTGAACGCGCTGTACAAGGACGTCGAGCAGACCGGCGGCCCTGGCTTTATTCGCGGAACTCACACCGCATGGCGGCATAAGAACTACGTCTTCATTGCGGACGAAGTCTTCGCGGCGCGCGATGTTGAAGGCGCGAAGGACGCCTCGGCTACCCGCGCGTACGGCCGACTACAGGTCATCGATGTAAGCGACATCGCCAAACCGCGTTCCGTGGCGTGGTACGAGCCGGAGTACGGAGGTGTGCATAACGTTTGGGTCGCGGGCGATACGCTCTTCATTGGTGCGTACGAAGCTGGATTCCGCGTCTTCGACATTGCCGGTGAGTTGCGTGGCGATTTACGCGCGCAGGGTCGTGAGATCGGGCACGTGAATACAGCCGACATGGATGGGAAAGTGCAGAACGCGGCCCGTGTGTGGGGCGTGATTTATCGCGATGGCCTGGCGTATGTGAACGACAATCAGAATGGGCTTTGGGTGATACGGATGCAGCCAAAAACAGTGGTAGTTCCATAGCTCGGAGCTCGGACCTCGGAGCAACAGATCTTAAACCCAGACCTCAGACCTCAGACCTCAGACCTCAGACCTCAGACCTCAGACCTCAGACCTCAGACCTCAGACCTCAGACCTATCTTCCATGAAACGTCTTCTCTCAGTTCTCTTTCTCGCCGCTCCTCTTGCCGCACAGGAGCCTAACGCGAGTGCGATGCGTATCGTGGTGACGCCGGCCAATCCGGTAGTCACGGCCGGTGACACGCTGCGCTTGAACGCGCACGTCGTCGATGCCGCAGGCAAGACGATGGAAGGCGTCAAGGTGCGCTTCCAACAGCAAGGAGCGCGGTTCGAGGCGTTCGTGGACAGCAGCGGTCTCGTCGTCGGCGGCGTGACCGGAACGGTCCCCGTCGCGCTCTCGGCGATCGTTCCGGGCGAGCGGCCGCTGATCCGGCGCGTGGATGTGAAAATCGTCCCGGGGCCCGCGGCCATCGTCGAACCCACGCCTAACGCCGCGAGACTGGCCGTCGGGCAACGGATGCGCTTCGGCGCGACCGTGAAGTCCAAGTCGGCCGACGTTCGGACCGGAGACGCGGTCACATGGCGGTCTTCCGCGCCTAACGTCGTGCGCGTGGACAACGACGGAATGGCGACCGCGGTCGCCGCCGGACGCGCCACGCTCACGGCCACCAGCGGTTCGGCGAGCGGCACGGTGAACGTGCAGGTCATGAACGCGAGTGTGGCAGCGTTCGAGATCTCTCCCGCGCGCATCGACGCCCGGCAGGGCGATGTGATCCGCTTCAAGACAACAGCCAGGGACGCGAGCGGGCGAGCGATTGACGGGCTTTCGGTGAACTGGTCGTTTTCGCCGGGGCAGGGGGCTATCGAGCAGGACGGCGCATTTGTCGGGTACGAAGTGGGCGATTACGTGGTGACCGCCTCGTTAGGCAGCCGCACGGCCCAGGCCGTGGTGCGTCTGACAGACCGTGAGGTGCGGCGCCCGCTCACTGTCGTCGGCCGCCTCCCACGCACGCGTTTCAGCACCGAAGAAGTCTGGATCCACCCTAACGGCAAAAACGCCTACCTCGGCAGCGGCGGTGGTGGGGACGTGCTGTACGCGCTCGACATCAGCAATCCGGCAAAGCCGATCGTCACCGACTCGCTCGTCCTCAACACGCGGCGCGTGAACGACGTCATGTCGGATCCCGACGGAAAGTTCATCATCTTCACGCGCGAAGGCGCCGCCGACCGCAAGAACGGCGTGGTGATCGCGTCGCTCGAGGATCCGGCGCATCCGAAAGTGATCTCCGAGTTCACGGATGGCGTGACTTCAGGTGTTCACTCCGCCTTCATCTACAAGGATCCGAAGTACGGCACGCACGCGTACATCACGAACGACGGCACGGGTGCGCTGCACGTCCTCAACCTCGACAACCCCGCCCAGCCGAAGGAAGTCGCGCAATGGCGTACGCCAAAAGCGTTCGGCGACGTCGGGCGCACGCTCCACGACATTGACGTGCAGAACGGCTTGCTCTACGGCTCGTGGTGGAACGATGGGCTCGTCGTGCTGGACGTTGGCAACGGAATCAAGGGTGGGACGCCGAGCAATCCGCAATTCGTTTCACAGTACAAATACGACCTGAATGCGCTTTACAAAGATGTCGAGCAAGCGGCCGGTCCTGGGTTCATCCGTGGTACGCACACAGCGTGGAGGCACAAGAACTATGTCTTCATCGCGGATGAGGTGTTCCCCGCGCGCGGCGTGCAGGGTGCGAAGGACGCAAGCGCGGGGCGCGCGTATGGTCGACTTCAGGTGATCGACGTCAGCGATCTCGAGAAGCCACGTTCGGTGGCTTTTTATGAGCCCGAATTCGGCGGGGTGCATAACGTGTGGGTTGCCGGAGACACGTTATACATGGGCGCTTATAACGCGGGCTTCCGCGTGTTCGACATTTCGGGTGAGCTGCGCGGCGATCTGCGCGCGCAGAATCGCGAGATCGGGCACATCAACACCGCGGATATGGATGGCCGAGTGCAGAATGCCGCGATGGCCTGGGGCGTCGTCGTGAAGGACGGCCTCGCCTACGTCAACGATATGTACAATGGCTTGTGGATCGTGCGCATCGAGCCGAAGACGCAAGTAATTCCTTGATAGTCATTAGCGCATAGCTCTTAGCTCTTAGCGGTGCTGCCTAAGAGCTAAGGGCTAACGCCTAACGACTATCGCGAAGTAATGACTATCGCCCCACCCGGCACTCCAGTCCCAAACCGCGTCGTCGCGTCCGATGCGCTGACAAACTCGACCTGCCTAACGCTGGACGCCTGAATGCCGCGCAGCGTGGAAACTTCACCGAGCAGCGTGGTATTCAAGTACACCATGATCGGCGAGCCGCGCGATCGCAGCATGTTGGGCCGCAGCCGCTCGATGACGTCGTAGATCGTCTCCAGCGGTACCGACTCGATTTCCTGTCGAGTGATAAGGCGTGAATTGCCGCGTTGGGGTGCGGTTGTTTGCGCAGCCGCCGGTGAGCCGGGCGCGCTCGAGCCGCCGCTTCCGCACGCCGTCACAGCGATCGTTGCGGCGAAAACTCCAGTGATTAGTCGGACTCTCATACGATCTCCTCAGACCTCAGACCTCAGACCTAACGTAACGTCACCACGATCGCTCCTGAGTCGACGCCTGTCCCGAAAAAAGTCGTCGCCTCCGACGCGCTGAGGAACTTTACTTCCTTCACGTTGGATGCCTGGATCGAACGCAACGCGGTCACGTCCCCGACCGGTGAGCCGTTCAGATACACCTTGACCGAGCTTGCCGTCGCACCCGCCGACGTTTCCGACGCTCCAGACAAGCGGCCCGCGGGGCCGCGAGAGCGCAGCATGTTGGGGCGCAGCCGCTCTACAACGTCGTAGAGGTTTTCCAACCCAGCGGCCCCGGCAATCTCGGCTTGAGTGATGAGATTCGGATTCCGGCGCGTTGAGGTCGCGGTGTTCGTCGTCCCTGGCGAGCTGGAAGATCCACCGCTGGCGCATGCCGTAGCGATCGAGCTCAGGGCGAGGAGACCAATGATCAGACGCTGACGCATACGATACTCCTGGGTGAGGACCGACACGCCTCACGCTGCACACATGTCTCGTTGGATGCAAGGAGCGCGGGGCCAGGGGCGCGGGATTTCATAAAAACGATTCTCCCTCGAGGGCCGCGGGGAGAGGAATACCTAACGCGTTCAGCGCGCTGGGCATGAGGTCCACCGTGCGCCGCGGAGTTCCGCGCACCGGCCGATTGAGTAGCAACGGGACGAGCATATGGTCCCGGTGCAGCGCGCCGTGCGACGACACGTGAGGGATAGGTTCATAACGGCCACGAAAATCCCAGCCACGGGCGGCGGAAAGGATGACGTCGCCCGACCGCTCACAGGCGGCGAGTCGGGCGATCTGTACGAGAGCGTCTGGATAGTCGCTGGCGAACGTGATCTCGTGCGCTTCCGCTTCTGTCACGCCATGCTCGGCCGCATCACCGATGCCGAGGGGATCGCCGGTCACAGGGCGATACGAGTGCCACCTGCCTAACGATTCTACCACGGCCATGCCCCGCTCGCGTGTCCGGATCGCGACGCGCCCCGAGCCTTCGGGGAGGAGCGCGAGATCGACGGACCGGCGCTCGAGCAACGCCTCGACGAGCGCGGTCCATTGCGGCGCCAGGCTGGGCCAGAACGGACGCTTGCGCCGTGCCAGATCGAGGTAGAGGTGCGCCATGGCGTTGCCGCTGACCATGACGGCCACGTTGGCCGCGGAGCGGCCCGGCGCGGCGAACGTCCACGGGTGTGCCAGCACGCGCCAGCCTAACGAGCGGAGGAGCGCGGCGATGTCGTCGTGCGCGCCGACGGCGGAGTGGCCATGGTCGCTCACGATCCAGAGCTGCATCGCGTCCCAGCGGCCCGCGCGTTCAGCGTCGACGCGCAGGCAACGCGCGGTCTCGTCCACGGTTTCGAGGGCGCGCAGCACCGCCGGCGAGTCGTACCCCGCGGCGTGCGACGTCTTGTCGATCCCCGTGAGCGCGATGAAC
>DATFBW010000366.1:0-12528 GCA_035253645.1 Gemmatimonadaceae bacterium
TCACCAGCCGCGCGAGGCAGCCCGTTCTGTCGCCACGGTTCTCCAGCGTCAGCATTCCACCGTGCGCCTCCGCGATCTGGCGGCTCAAGACGAGGCCGATGCCGGAGCCATCGGCCTTGGTCGTGAAGAATGGCACGAACAGATTCGCCGTCGTCGTTAGGCCCGGCCCCTCGTCCAGCACATCGAGTGTCACCGCGCGATTCGCGACGTGCCACGTGACCTCGACTTTGCCGCCAGTCTCGAGCGCGGCGTCGGCGGCGTTGCGCACCAGGTTGATCAGCAGTTGCTCCAGTTGATCGGCGTCGCCTGCGAGCACCACGTCGGGTCCTGGTTTTACGCTGACGGGCAGGCGCACTTCGAGCGCAGCCACTCGTCGCACCAGCGAGCCGAGATCGAGTGCGGCTCGCCGCGGGGCAGGTAGTCGAGCGAGCTTCGCGTAAGACGCCATGAAGCGGGACAGCGCCTCCGCTCGCCCCATGATGATTCCAAGTCCCTTGCGCAAATCATCCGAGGCCGAGCGATCGTTCGCGGCGCGATCTACCGCCTTACGCAGCGTGTCTGCCAGCGACTTGATCGGGGCGAGCGAGTTGTTGATCTCGTGACTCAATACCCTAACGAGCCGCTGCCACGCCTGCAGCTCTTCTTCGCGCAGCGTGCGGCTGACATCGGCGAGCACAAGCAGTGTGTGCGGCCGGCCGTCCTGGCGAAACGTCGTGCGATGGATCTCCCAACGCCCGCTGCGCCCCGGAAATGCGTGGTCGTGTACGCGCCCAGCCGCTGCCCCGATGAGCTCACCGAGGCCAACGGCGGACGCGGGTTTCCCAATCAATCGTTCGCGCGGCTGGTCGAGCAGCCGCTCGCCGGCCCGATTCACGAGCGCCAACGCGCCGGAATCGTCAAACGCGAAGATAGCTACATCGATCTCCGCCATTACCGTACGCAGAAGAGCCGTGGCTTCGAGGGCGCCAAGTCGCTGTGCCTTGAGCGTTTCGCCCAGAAGGTTGGTCTCGAGCATCGCGAGGCCTAACGCGTCCTCGAGCCCCGCACGCCGCCCACGCAGCGAGAAGTCCCCTTCGCGCAAGGCTGCAAGCATGTTGCTGATCGTTTGCAGCGGACGCACTATCCGCTCCCGCAGCATATAAGCGAGGGCGAGCCACACGCCGGCGATCAATATGCCAAGCGTCCAGATCGTTTTGGGGCTGTAGCCTCCCGCAATGAGAAGCCAGAACGCCGCCACAACACCGGGGAAGCCGGCGCCAATCGCGAGCAGCGTGATGCGCTGCTCGTAACTCAAGCCTCGTCGCCGGTGCCCGTTAGGCATCGCGCTCATCCAACCGGCGATACAATGCGCTGCGGCTCACACCCAGGTGTTTCGCAGCCAGCGACACATTGCCGTCGAACCGAGCCAGAGCACGGCGGATCAACAGTTGCTCGGCATCTGCCAATGTCAGGTCATCCAACCGTGGTGCAGTGGAGCTGGCGCCCCCGCGGAGCCCGAGGTCGGCGGCGCGGATCTGATCACCCTGCGCGAGCAGCACGCCGCGTTCAATCGCATGACCCAGCTCGCGCACGTTGCCAGGCCAGGAGTAATCCAGGAGAGCCTGCGCTCCACCCGCGTCGAAGCCGCTGATTGCCTTGCGATAGCGTTCCGCATGCCGCCGCAGGAAGACGTGTGCGAGCCGCGGAATATCGTCGCGCCGTTCACGCAGCGGAGGGAGACTGATCTCGATCGTGTTGAGACGGAACAGCAGATCTTCGCGGAAGCGCCCCTCGGCCACTTCGTTAGACACGTTCGTGTTCGTGGCCGAAAGGACGCGCACGTCGACCCGGCGGACTTTGGACGAGCCGACGCGCTCCAGCTCACCCGTTTGCAGCACGCGCAGGAGCCGCGCCTGCTGCGAAAGTGTGATGTTCGCGATCTCGTCGAGAAACAGCGTCCCGCCGTCGGCCAACTCGAAGCGACCAACGCGGTCCGTCTTCGCGTCTGTAAACGCACCCTTCACGTGGCCGAACAGCTCACTTTCGAATACGCCTTCACTCAGGCCACCCATGTTGACTGCGACGAACGGGCGTCCCGCGCGCGGAGATGCGGCATGCAGCCAGTTGGCGACGAGGTCCTTCCCGGTGCCATGTTCGCCCGAGATGAGCACATTGGCATCGGAGGGCGCAATCCGCTCCATGAGTTGCAGGATCGGTCGCATCGCGCTCGATTCGGCGATGAGCTCAGGACGGGGCGCGGACCGCAAGGCGCGATTCTCGCTCTCGAGCTTGAGCGAGCGACGTTGCGCTCTGCCTAACGCCACGGCATTGCGCACGGTCGCCAGGAGACGCGCATTGTCCCACGGCTTCTCGACGTAATCGTAGGCGCCGCGGCGCATCGCTTCGACTACACTGTCGACGCTGGCCCACGCGGTCATAACGACCACGGGCAGCGTCGCATCCAACGCGGGGATCTTCTGGAGCAGGTCGAGCCCTTCGAGACCGGACGTCGTGTCGCGCGCGTAATTGAGGTCGATCAGCAGCGCATCGTAGTCGCCCGTTTGAACGGCCAGCAGCACCTCGTTAGGCGAGCGCGCCGTATCGACGTCGTACGCGTCCTCGCCATCGCCGTTGGCCCCCCCCTTGAGGAGGAGCTTGAGGGCCTCGAGGACGTCGAGCTGATCGTCCGCGGCGAGGATCCGCGGGCGCGAAGAGGGCGAGACGGACGGCACTGGCATCGTTAGCAATGTCTCGGCTCACGATCACCGAGGCAACAGACCTAGGCTAACCCCTAACCCCTAACCCCTAACCCCTAGGTAAGTGTTTTGTCATCGACAATCCACCCGTCACGCAGCTCGATGATCCGGCGTCCGTAGCGCGCGTTCTCGTCCGAGTGCGTGACCTGGATGATCGTCACCCCTTCAGCGTTGAGGCGACGGAACAGCTCCATGATTTCACGCGCTTGCGACGAGTGCAGGTTGCCCGTTGGCTCGTCGGCGAGGATCACGCTGGGTCGCGCGATGACGGCCCGCGCAACACCGACGAGTTGCTGCTGTCCGCCAGAGAGCTGCCGCGGATACAGATCTTTCTTACCGACGATTTGGAACTTGTCCAGTGTGTCGGCAACAAGTGCCGCCCGCTCGCTGCGCGGAACGTCCCGATACGACAACGGCACATCCAGGTTCTCCGCCACCGTCAGGTCGTCGAGCAGGTGATACGCCTGGAACACGAACCCGATGTGCTTGCGGTTGATCGCGAGACGCTCTTTCGTCGTTAGGCTGTGGATCGGTGCGCCGCGAAAGTAGTACTCACCGTTCCACACGGCGTCGAGCATTCCGAGGATGCTCAGCAGCGTCGATTTGCCGGCGCCGGAAGGCCCCATCACGGTGACGAACTCGCCGTGCCCGATATCGCACGTGATTTGTCGCAGGACGTAGCTACGGCCTGCGGCGGTCTCGAAGTACTTCTCGAGGTTGCGCATGGATACGATGGGGCCGGTCGGCGCCTGCTGAGCCGTTTCGACGGGAGCTGCCTTGCGAAGAGACCAGATCACAGAAGAGGTGGTGGAGGGAACGGCTTATTCGACACGAAGCACCGTAACGGGGTCAAGGCGCGACGCCGCCCGCGCGGGGACGAAGCTCGCGAGAGCCACGACACTGGCCAGCGCAGCGGCCAGCGTAATATACGTCGTCGGATCCAGCGGGCTGGTATTGAAGAGCAGCGTACCTAACGCCCGCGATGCGGCAATCGCGCCGGCGACCCCGAGAGTGAGCCCGACACCCGCAAGCCCCAGCATCTGGCCGACGACCAGACGCAAGACTCGGCTGCGATGAGCGCCTAACGCCAAGCGGATGCCGATTTCGCGCCGTCGCTGTGCCACGGAATACGCGACGACCCCGTAGATGCCAACCGCTGCCAGCGCGAGCGCGATCACACCGAACACACTCAGGAGAAAAGCGCCGAAGCGTGCCGTCGATAGCGCGCGGCCGCTGCGCTCATCCATCGTCTGCACATCGAAGATGGGAAGCGCGGCGTCGAAGTCGCGCAAGGCGCGACGCACACCCGGGATCGCGGCAGTCGGTTCTCCCAGCGTTCGGATGAGAAACATCGACGACGCTCCGCCATACGCCAGCGCGGGCACGTACGCATCCATCCCTTGCTCGGTGCCGGGAGACTGATACTGCACATCGCCCACGACACCGACGATCGTGCCCAGGCTGTCACCGCCGCCGAGATAGCCGATGCCTATGGACAGCTGCTTTCCCACGGGATCCTCGTTAGGGAACAGCCGCCTGGCCGCTGTTTCATTGATGATCACAACACGCGCCGCCCCGCGTCTGTCTGCCGTGTTGAACGGACGCCCGCGGAGCAACGCAATTGACAACGTTGTGAAGAAGTCCGGATCCACCGAGTGTACGCCGATCGGCGGGGCCGCATCCACCGCGAATGGAGGGCGACCCGCGACCCGCGTCACGACCGAGCCATTACAGCTTGCCGTCAACGGCGCGCACACGTTGACGCTCGCACTGCGCACGCCGGGGAGCGCCCGCAAACGCTCCAGGATGCCCTCCTTCATCCGGGGCGAGGTGCGGAAGTTGTACTGCGAATCCTGCGGCGGTTGCACTCGGAACGTGAGCAAGTTGCCCGACTCGAACCCCACGTCCAGGCCTCCCAGCTTGCCCAAGCTGCGCAGCATGAGTCCCGCTGCGATGAGCAGCACCAGGGAGAGAGCCACATCCGCGACCACGAGCGCCGAGCGAGTATTCCAGCGACGCCAGGATCCGGCGGCGGCGGTGAAACTCCGCCCGCCCGCCTTCAGCGAATCCGCCGGGGCATTGCGCGCCGCATGGAATGCCGGAATCAAGCCGAAGAGAACCCCCGTAATGACGCCTAACGCGGATGTGAAGAGCAGCACCCGCCTGTCGACATGTACATTCGCCAGGTCGAGGAATTGCGCCGCTTGTGTCGACGCCGGTGCCAGCGTTGCGGGCGCAAGCGCGCGCACCGCGTCCAGCGCCCACACGGCAAGCAGAAGCCCGACGACTGCTCCCAGCAAGGCCACGACAACGCTCTCGACGAGGTGCTGGCGGAACAGCCGTCCCTGGCCGGCGCCGATGGCGACGCGCACCGCCGCGTCGTGCCGCACCGCCTCGGCGCGGGCAAGGCTCATATTGGCCACGTTGGCGCAGGCAATCAGGAGGACGAGCACCACGGCGCCGCCTAACAGCAAGATCGAACGCCGCAACGTCGCGTCGGAACGTGCTTCGCGCAGCGTGCGCGCGGCCGCTCCCCATGCCGAGCTTCCGTCATTCGGAGCGCGAAAGGCTTCGGCGATGCGAAGCCCGAGCCCTTGCAACTCGTCGTTGGCCTGCGCGGGCGTCACGTCATGCCGCAAACGTCCAATGACGTCCAGCCAGTGGGACCAGCGTTCCTCGAGCGCTCTGTCGTAGTAGATGGTAGGCGCCATCGACATCGGCACCCAGAAATCCGCATTCCCGCTGAGCCCGGAGAAGCCCGCTGGAGCCACCCCGAGTACGGTGTAAGGCTTCTTGTTGATACTTATGCTGCGCCCGACGATGTCACCGTTGCCGGCGAAGCGCCGTTGCCATAACGCATGACTAAGGACGACGACGGGGGAGGCGTTAGGCGCGCGGTCATCCGAGGTCTGCAAGACGCGTCCGCGGGCCGGCTGCACCTGCAGGATGTCGAAGTAGTTCCCCGAGACCAGCTCGACGCGCAGTCGCTCGGCTTCGCCATCGCCGCTGAGGTTCACGTTGTATGCGCTGTACGCCGCGACCCCCGAGAAGCTGCGCTGCGCGTCGCGCAGCATTACGAACTTGGGGTATGACCAGACCACGCGATCCTCCACCCCGCGTCCGGCGATTCTGCCCCTTTCCGAAGATTTGATCGTGAGCGACAGCTCCATCAAGTGCCCGGCATCGCGAAAGGGAAGGTCGCGGATGAGCGCGGCGTCTATGATGCTGAACATCGCGGAATTGGCGCCGATACCGATGCCTAACGTCACGACCGTGATGAACGCGTAGAGGGGCCGGCGCGCAAGCGCTCGCAGTGCCAGACGGATATCGCGACCGATGATGGCAAGCATGGTTCGTTCCGGCGAAGGGTGGCTATTCCACGCGCAGCGCATCGACCGGGTCGACGCGCAAAGCACGCCGAATCGGAATGACGCACGCGAGCAAGGCGATGACGAACAACACGGCCGCGACCGCGCCAAGCACCAGAGGATCCGTGGCACTGGCGCCGAAAAGCAATGCGCGGAGGACGCGCGTCGAAGCCACGGCGCCCAGCAGCCCCAGAGTGACGCCGATGGCTGCGAGGGTGAGACCGTACCGCACCACCATGTGCATGATACGACGAGCGCCCGCGCCTAACGCGACGCGGATACCGATTTCGTGGGCGCGCTGTGCGACGATGTAGGAGAGCACACCGTAGATGCCCATGGCCGCGAGGACGAGTGCGAGGACGGCCAATGCAACCAGGAGCCGCATCATGAAGCGGATCGGCGACATCCAGTCCGCGAGCTGCTGCGTCATCGGCAGCACGCCGGTGAGCGGTGCGTCCCGATCGACTTCCGCCGCGATGCGCCGCAGCTGAGGAGCGAACGCGACGGGGTCGCCACGTGTTCGCGCCAGAATCGTTATGCTCCGCCCGGGGTTTTGCGCAAAGGGCACGTAGACGAATGGCGCCTGCCGTGCGGACAACGGATTGTTGACAGTGTTCCGCGTGATGCCGACTACGGTCAGCCACGGTTTGCGCTCGCCGGGTCCGCCAAGCTTGAGCGTTCTGCCTAACGCATCCTGGCCGGGCCACAGCGCCTGCGCCGCAGCCTCGTTGAGCACCACGACACCCGGCGCCGACGCGCCGTCGCTGTCCTGGATACCGCGCCCGCGCACGAGAGGCATGCGCAGAATGTCGAAGTACGACGGCGTTACCACGTGCGCGAACCGGGGGACGATTGCGTCCGGAACCGCGGCGCTACTCCCTTCCAGCGTCATCCGCCCCTCAGCGCCGACGAATGTGCCGAGGAATTGCGTGTATGTGAGTGCGGCGCTCTCGACGGCACCCGATGCCGCGATGCGCGCCAGCAACGCATCGGCTGCGAGCGCAGCCTGCGAAGACTCCTCGTAACGGCGGCCGGAGAAATCGATTGACGCTTGCAGCACGCCGGCCGGATCGTAGCCGAGGTCACGCGTTGTATTCGCGCGCACGAACGTCTTGATCAGCAGTCCCGCTCCCGCCAACAGCACCAACGAAAGCGCGACTTCGGTCACCACGAGCGCGCTGCGCAGCCATGATTGCCTGCGGCCAATTGTGGCGCTGCGTCCTGCATCCTTGAGGACGTCGTGTACGCGGACGCCAGCTGCCCGCAGCGCAGGGACGAGGCCAACGGCGATTCCGGTGGCGAGAGCAAGCAGGATCGTGAACGCGAGGACGCGCCAGTCGATCTCGAACTGGATCCAGAAGGGGACCTCACCGGGCATCATCTGCCGCGCGATGTCCACCGTCCAGACGGCTAGCAGCATGCCTAACGCCGCTCCCACCGCGGAAAGCAGGAGACTCTCGGTCAGCAGGTGCCTGACGAGCTGGCGCGCCGAGGCGCCTAACGCCGACCGGACAGCGACTTCGCGAACGCGCCTGTTCGCGCGCGCGAGCAACAGATTCGCCAGGTTCGCGCACGCGATGAGCAGCACGAGTCCCGAGGCACCCAGGAGGATGATGAACGGCGGTCCCGAATCAGCGGCCAGGTCCTCGCGCAACGTGACCACGGATCCAGTCCAGCTGCGCATCGCGGCGGGGTGTAGTGCGGCGATGCGGCTCGTGAGGCGTCCGATCTCTTCACGCGCCTGCTCGATGGGGACGCCGTCTTTGAGCCGTCCGATGACGCCGATCGAGCGGTCCGTGCGTGGCAGTGTGTCGGCGTATGGGGTGAGCGGCAACCAGACGTCGGCGAATTCGGGGAACTCGAAGAGCGGTGGCATGACCCCGATGACCGTCGTCGCTTCGCCATTCACGCGAATGGTGCGGCCGACTGTACCGGAGTCGCCGGCAAAAAGCCTCTGCCAGAGACCATGGCCGATGAGCGCGACCGGCGCGCCGCCGGTACGGTCCTCCTCCGCCGCGATGCCGCGCCCAGTGATCGGGGCGACGCCTAACGTTGGAAAGAGCTCCGACGAGATGTAGGCCCCCGAGACGCGTTCGGGCTCGTCGCGGACCGTGATCGCGAGCGGCGCTTCCGTATACGCGCCGATGCCATTGAAGGATGTGGCCGACGACCGCCAGTCGCGGTACGTGGGGAAGCTCGTCCCCACCGAGCAGCCAGCGCAAAGCTCCGGAGATACTTCGTGGACGTCGACGAGCCGGTCGGCCTCGCGATACGGCAGGTCGGGGAACGTCGTGGCGTTGACGAGCGCGAAGATGGCGCTATTGACGCCGATGCCTAACGCCAAAGACAGGATGGCGATCGCCGTAAACCCTGGCGAATGCGCCAGCGCTCGCAGGGCGTAGCGCAAGTCGTTCCTCAGCGCATCCCACATGCGCTACGCTCCACAGGCCGGTTGTCGCGGGGGCTACACCGTCGCGGTAGCCTCGCTCATCGTTTCGTCGACGACACGTCCGTCGAAGAGATGGATCGAGCGGTCGGCATGCCGTGCATAACGCGGATCGTGCGTGACCATGCAGATCGTGGCGCCGCCACGGTGCAGCTCCTGGAGCAGCTCCATCACGGCTTCGCCGTTCGTGGAGTCGAGGTTACCGGTGGGCTCGTCGGCCAGCAGGATCGCCGGGTCGCCGCCCACAGCGCGCGCCACGGCGACACGCTGCTGCTGACCTCCCGACAGTTGCGAGGGGTAGTGCTTCATGCGATGGGACATCCCCACCCGTTCCAGCGCTTCGGTTACACGCTGTTTGCGCTCCGCCGACGACATACCGCGATATGTAAGCGGCAACTCTACGTTTTCGTAAACCGTGAGATCGCCGATCAGGTTGAACGCCTGAAAGATGAATCCGATCTGCCGGTTACGAATCCGCGCGCGATCTCCCGCCGACAAGTTCGATACGTCCTCACTGGCGAGCGTGTACTTCCCGTCGGTGGGCGTGTCGAGCAGCCCAAGGATCGAAAGGAGCGTCGTCTTGCCGCATCCGGATGGCCCTGCGATCGCGACGTACTCGCCCGTGCCGATTTCCAGGTGCACGTCAGAAAGCGCATGAGTCTCCACTTCGTCCGTGTAGAAAATCTTCTTGATGCCTTCCATCCGAATGAGAGTTTCCATGGGAGAGCGCGGTGGTGGTTGCAGGTTACGAGTGACTTCAAGCTGTGAGCTGAGGCCGTAAGCTGACGGCTGACAGCTTTGGTTAATTATCGATCAATTCGAACTTTGGTGACGTTGTCGAAACGGGTCATGTCGCTGATGATCACGCTGTCGCGCGGCGCCAGCCCATTGATGATTTCAATCGTGCTCACAGACCCTTTGCCGAGCCTAACGTTGACGCGCGTCGCGCTGTTTCCGCCCGGATCGACCTTGAAGAGACCCACGGTGCTCTCCGGCTGACCGTACGCCGGCCGCCCAACGTGTAAGACGTTCTCCAGGCGCTCCACTTCGATCGTGCCGTCGACGCTCGCATCCGATCGCGCTCCGCGTGGCAGCGTCCCTTCGAGGGCGACCTCGACGGTCACCGTTCCGTTCTGCGCCGTCGGATCCACGCGCATAACGCGGCCGGCGACAAGTCCGTTTCGCGTGTCAATGCTCACGCGCTGGCCGAGGCCGACGTCAGGCGCCTGAGTCTCCGGGACGCGCAGCACGGCTTTGAGACGTCCGGGCTGTGCGACTGTCGCGAGGACCTGGCCTGCGAGGACCCATTGTCCCAGTTCGCCGGTCAAGGTCTGTAGCACACCATCTTCTCCGGCAATCACGCGCATGGACGCCACGCGCTCCGCTTGGAACCGCTCGATGGCGCGCAGCCGGGTCAAGTTCTGCCGTGCCAGCCGCACCTGCTCCAGCGCGGCTGTCTGCATCACCTTGAGGCGCTGCTCTTCGATCTTGATGCGCGCGTCGAGCTCGGTCGCGACCTCACGCGCACGGGCGACCTCGTTAGGCGACGAGAGCTGCCGCTTGTCCAGCGCAGCCATCACCTCGGCGTCGCGCAACGCTTGCGCGCGCTGTGTGCGTGTTTGGGCCAGCGTCGACTGTTGCTGGAGCACCTGCGTCTCCAACGATGTCTGCAGGTTGACCAGCGCCTGCTCGGCGTCCGAGACGGCGCGCTGCGCATTGAGATACTCGAGCTGCACGTCCGGATTAGACAGCTCGAGAATGGTGGTTTGTGGTTTGACCGCGACACCGGGCGTGAGTGGCTTGGCCTCGACGCGCCCGGAAGTCACGGCGACGACGTAGCGGATCCGCTCAGGAACGAGGGTGCCGGGGGCGCGCACTTGTCGGATCATCGTCCCGCGTTGCACCGAGTCGATCCACAACTCGGCGCGCGAGACTGAAGGGGGACGCGCCTCGAGTTGGCTCAGCATGACCGTAATGAGAGCAACACCAGCGAGGGCGGCGCCGATGACGATATTGCGCTTGGTTTTCTTGGGTGGATCGCGTTTGATGTCTACCATTGCGCCTTCACCTTAGGAAAGCATCGTGCCACCGCGCACACCCGACGTAAGCCGAACAATCGTAACGATTTGAGTCTCGCCTCTCGTATCTGGCTCTCGCCGCGCCGTTCGAAAATGGGATACAGCGTCCCAAAACCGAACGCTTCTCCGAGTTCTATGCCCAGGTATTGCGACGACGCCAAACCCCATCCGCGGCCCGTATTACGACCGCGAGTACGGGTTCCGCGTGGAGTATGATTCAGCGCTGTTCGCGCTTTTCATGCTTTTAGATCAAAAGCGGCGCCGGATCGACGCGTATTTGAACGGCGATGACGCGCAGAAGGTTTGGTAAAGTGCTCTTTGTCAATGGTTCGTTAGGCAGCGGTGGGACTTGCGGTCTGCCGCCTGCCGTCACACCTTCGCCCGGCGATGTGTTGGGCGAGACGCGCCTCAATCACGTCGCCCGAAGCGATGCATTAGCAGGAGCAGGTATGAAGTACTTCGTCACTCGACCCGGTCTCGGGTTCCTCGCCCTCGTTGGCGCAGCGTCGGTTGTGAGCTCATGCGGCGAAATCGTGCAGCCGCCGCGACCCATCGCTCCAGAGCAGCGCCCTCTACTCAACCTTGCTACCTCGCAGAGCTTGCTAGCGCGCTTCGTCTCGCTAGGCACGAGCAATAGCCAGGGCGTGCAGTCGGCGGGCGTCGCTGCGGCTGGCCAACGCGCGGCGTGGCCCGCGCAACTCGCGCAACGTGCTGGTGTGCCTTACGACATCCCGCTCATCCAGATCCCGGGCTGCAATCCGCCGCTCATACCTCCGCTCGCGGCGAATCTGGTGCTGATCGGTGCATTCGGCGATGACTTGGTGAGCGCCATAATGACGACATGTGCGCCCTTAGAGCCAGGCATCGCGCTACCGGCGAGCAACCTCGCCATCTCTGGCGCGAAAGCGCGCGACGCGCTGCACAGCACGATCGAGTCCGAAGCGCTCGTCAGTGCTCGTAAGGCAGAATTGTACGCGCGAGTGCTCCTTCCCGGTCAAACGCAGGTGACCGCGATGGTCGCGAAGCAACCGACGTTCGTCTCCGTGGAGCTCGCAGCGAACGAAGTGTTGCCGGCAAGCACAGGGCGCGTCGCGGCGATGACGCCATTCACCGAATGGCGCGCGACTTATGACGCAATACTCAACGCTGTAAAGGGTACGGGTGCCGGCGCAGTTCTCGTCGGCCTGCCTAACAATGCGGCGAACTTTCCCAGCATCAGGCGCGCGCGCGAATTCTACAATCAGTGGCCGTACCTGCTTGCACTCGGGATCTCCGTGAGCAGCAAGTGTTATCTCAGCTCGAACTACCTGTTCATCCCGGGATACCTCCTGACGCTTCTCTCCAGGACGCCGACCACCGCAACCTGTGCGGACGTTCCCGATGCCGCCGACTATGTGCTCACGCCCAGCGATATCACGGCGATCAATTCACAGATGGCGGCCATGAACGCGCATATCCAGACGCGCGCAAACGAGAATGGATGGGCATACTTCAGCCTCTCGGCGCTGTATGACCTCCCGAAGCCCGCGTTCAAAGTGGTGGACGTGCTGTTCTCGAGTGCACCCTTCGGGCCGAACATCAGCCTGGACGGGGTGCATCCGAGCGCCGCGGGTCAGGCGATTCTGGCGACAGCGGCGGCGCAGGCGATCAACGCCAAATACGGCTTGGCGATCCCCTGACCGCGTGAGTGTGATGCCTAACGACGCGATGCAGCGTCGACCGGCCACCGCTATGCGTCACTGACGTCGGGAATCCAAACGCATGCGGCGCAGCAGCGCTGCATACCGCGGGTCCGAGCGAAGAGCATCGAACACAGGATCAACCAGGACCGACGGGAGGATGCCGAAGCGGTCGTCCGCCGCCTTGTCGAGCGATGCGAACGCTTGCGCTTTCTCGTCCAG
>DATFBW010000367.1:0-14406 GCA_035253645.1 Gemmatimonadaceae bacterium
CCTCTGGTGAGGTGTTTACTGAGTGCCATGCTGCGACGGTTGCTGACGCTTGTTCTGAGCGCCTCGGCGCTCAGGGCCCAGACGCCGGTCTTCCTCAACATCAACCCGTCATGGTCGCCGGACGGGCGGCAATTGGTGTTCGAGAGCCGCCGGCACGGCCCGGCCTCGCTCTACATCATCAATGCCGATGGCAGCGGCGAGCGCCGCCTAACGAGCGGTCCCTTCGACGACACACACCCCGCGTGGTCACCCGACGGGTCGCGCATCGTCTTCGACTCCAATCGGGACGGTGCGTGGAACCTGTACAGCATCCGGCCAGACGGCGCTGATGAACGACGCCTGACGCAGCGCGGCTCGTCACGAGGGGTGAGTTTTGCGCGGCATCCGGCCTGGTCTCCGGACGGAGCTCGCGTCGTGTTCGACTCGGATCGGGACGGCGATGAAGAGGTGTACATCATGCAGGCCGATGGCTCGCAGGTCACGCGCCTAACGAACGCGACAGGGCGCGACGGGCACGCGACGTTCACACCGGACGGGCAATCCATCGTTTTTGGCTCCGCGCGCAGCGGCAATGGTGACTTGTGGATCATGAAGATAGATGGGAGCGACCAGCGCGCGTTATTCTCGCACCCTGCGCAAGACGCTGGTGGCGAGGTTTCGCGCGACGGCCGACGAATCGTCTTCTTCTCCGAACGGGAGGGGACGGCGCGGCTCTTTATCGCGAATATGGACGGCTCGGATGCCCGCCCCCTCGCTCAGGGTGTGAACTACGAGAGCGAATGGTCGCCTAACGGCAGCCAGATAGCGTTCTACTCCGACCATGAGGGTCGCTTCGAGTTGTACGTCATCAATGCCGACGGCAGCGGGCTGCGCCGGCTCACGAATTCGGCGCATCAAAATGCGTGGCCGCAATGGTCGCCCACGAACGACCGCATCGTTTTCGCATCGACGCGCGATCGCGATTGGGAGCTCTACAGCATGCGTACCGACGGGACCCAGCAGCAGCGCCTAACGTGGAGTCCAGGCCGCGATGCACATCCCGTCTTCCTGCCCGCGAGCGGCCGTATCGTATTTCAGTCGCCGCGTGATGCCAGCGATCCCAACGAGGTCGACCTGTATACGACGGATGCGCAGGGCGCAAACCCAAGGCGTTTGCTGCACGCAGCCGGCTTCGATGGGGTGCCTGTGCCCGCACCGGATGGGAGCCGCATTGCATTCCAGCGGGGGACGTATGACCGCCCGTCGCAGAGTTACCACTGGGAGCTCTTCACGATCGATACGCTGGGCGGGAACGAGCAGCAGCTCACGAGCAACACATGGAGCAGTCAGGTGCCAAGCTGGTTGCCTGACGGCCGAGCGTTGGTGTTTTACGCGAATCCTGGAGGGCGCGAGCAGCTCTTTCTCATGGACCTCGCGACCCGCGCCGTGCGGTCACTGGCGCCAAGCCAGGCGAACGACACGGCTCCCGCGGTTTCGTTGGACGGAGCTTTCGTCGCGTTCAACTCGGATCGCGCTGGCGGATCCGATCTCTATCTGCTGGAGATCGCGTCGGGCACGATACGTCGCCTAACGAATGGGCTGGGTGTGCGCAGCCAGGCGAGCTGGAGCCGCGACGGTGCGCGCCTCCTGTTTTCGGGAAGCGGGAATGGCGTCGATGAGGTGTATGTCATTGGCCGGGACGGATCCGGCCTTACGCGCCTAACGCGCGGCTGGGAGGGAATCCGCTAACTCAGCGGACGGCGAAATCCGCGCGGTGTTCGAGCGGATGGTTCTGGCTCAGCAGCGCAGCAACGGCTGTGTACGAGGCCCCAGCGCTCGTCGCGGGCGCCTTCCACTTCATTTCAAACGTGAGCGTGTCGAACGCGGCGACTATGCGGTTTTGCAACGCCTGCGTGAACATGCGGCCCGCGCTCCAGCGCCAGATCTCTTCGCCGTTGGGGTCGACGATCGTTAGGTCGTACCGCTGGCCCGTTGGAAAAATGAGCTCGAGCTTCTTTTTGGCGTTGTTCGCTATGCGGAACGTGAACGCGACATCGGCACCCTGCTGCCTAACGTCGAGAGAGGTGACGATCGATGGGCCGGTCACGGAGCGGGAGCGTTCAGAGGCTCCGGACGCATGCGGGCGTGGCCCGCACGCATATGCGACTGCCGCCACCGCGAGAAAGGCGGGTGCGAGGCGGAACGGAATCACAAGATTAGAATCACGAGGGGATCGAACCACTTCCACAGGCCCCTGCCGTCGGGTTGGCGGGGCTACTATAGGCGTCCTAAGGCGAATGTGTCAATAGCGCAGATCTCGTAAGTCCAGACGAATATTGGGGTTCCGTGTCACTACCTCACGTATGTTTTGTGACCCTTTTGGCACTGCCGGTTTGCTTGCGAAAAATTTCACAAAGTCCTAAATTCCCGCGCCGAGATGCAGGATGAGCCGCACGGACGACCAGATCCGGTTCCCGCGGCGTCCACCGGAGGCCTCGGGACCGCCGGCAAGTACGCCGGAATCGGCATCCAGTTCGCCGCCAGCATCGTGCTCTTCCTCTACGCTGGCCAGTGGGTTGACCGCCGCTTGGGGACGAAGCCGATCTTCCTGATCGTTGGCGTGTTCGTCGGCGCAAGTGCAGCCTTCTACAGCATTTACAAACGGCTCATGCGCGACCTCAAAGACGAAGAAGCGGCTCAAGCGAAAGCAAAGGCGGGCGAGAGATGAAGGCTGTGTTGTTCGCTCTCACGACCGCCGGCGTCGCGCTGTTAGGCGCCGTGCTCCTGAGTCAGATCTTCTCGGAGCCGCGCTCCGCCTCGGCGATATGGACGAGTGCGGCTCTCGCCGTGGCCGTTCAGCTCGCGACGTTCGGCATCGCTAGGCGTTATGCGACCAAGGGTGAGGTCATCAAGGGCTGGGGCATAGGCGCCCTGATGCGCCTAACCGCGCTGATCGTGTATGGCGCACTGTTCTTCGGTCCATGGGCGATCGCGTTTCCGCTCGAGCCCGCTCTTTTGAGTTTTGCGTTGTTCGTCTTCGCATCCACTGTCATCGAACCGCTCTTCCTGTCTCCGCGATGAAGCGCACCCTGGCCGCCGTTCTCTTTCTCACTGCGTGGAGCGCCGGTGCTGCGCAAGAGCACGGACCTCCGGCCCAACCGGCAGCCCATGGAGCTCCGGCCGGTGCCGAGGCCAAAGTGGACATCATCACGCCGCACATCACGGACGGCTACCACATCGAGATCCCGTATTTCAAGCCGCCGTTTTACAAGGAACTTTGCCTGGGCCGCCACATCGGCGAGCATGGGTGCGGCCCGCTGTGGGATCCGATTCACATCGGCGCGTTCGAGGTCAACCTGTCGCCGACGAAGCACGTGGTGATGCTGTTGCTCGCGGCAACAATCGTCACGATCCTGCTGATCACGGCGGCGCGCTCGCATGTGCGCCAAACGCGCACCCTCGGCCGGCCGAAGGGTTTCGCGGCGGCGATCGAATCCGTCGTGCTGTACATCCGGAACGAGGTGATCCTGCCTAACGTGGGACATCACGGCGAGCGGTATGTGCCCTTCCTGCTCACCGTGTTCTTCTTCATCCTGACGATGAACTTGTTGGGTCTCGTGCCGTACGGCGCGACGGCGACGGGGAACATCGCGGTGACCGCGACGCTCGCGATCGTCACGTTTGTCGTGACGGAGGTTTCCGGGATGATCGCGTTAGGGCGACACTACTTCAGCACGATCTTCTACTGGAACAAAGAGTTGGCTTTGCCGATGCGGCTCGTGATGTTCCTGATCCTTTCGCCGGTCGAGCTGATCGGGAAGTTCACGAAGCCGATCGCGCTGGCGATCCGATTATTCGCGAACATGACGGCGGGGCACATCGTGGTGCTCGCGTTCATCGGGATGATCTTCACGTTCAAGGGGCTCGCGTCAGGCGCGCCGTTCTTGATGGCGGTCGCGATCATGCTGCTCGAGTTGTTCGTTGCGTTACTGCAGGCGTTCATCTTCACGATGCTTTCATCCGTCTTTATTGGGCAAATCAGAGAAGCGCACCACTAGTAACTAGCCGTTAGCTCTTAGCTCTTAGGCGTTAGGGTCGTTGCTAAGAGCTACGGACTAAGAGCTAAAGCCTCGGAGGGCTCCAATCCGAGGTTACGTACTCAGTCGAGCGACTGAGGAAGCCCGTTGAGCCCCGGGGCTCGCTGACGGGTAGCGGGGGCAGGAGGCACCGCGGAGCCGAGCATTATCACGTTAGGCAATTCAGGAGTCATCCATGGACCTGTACCCCGTTGTCGCCGCAGTGCAGGAAGTCGTTCCCGCGGCGAACAATCAAGGCCTCGCCCTCATCGGCGCAGGCGTAGGCGCGGGACTGGCCGCGATCGGTGCCGGCATCGGCATCGGCCGCATCGGTGGCCAGGCGGTCGAAGCGATGGCGCGTCAACCGGAAATGGCCGCGCGCGTGCAAACGGGCGCGCTGATCCTTGCCGCGTTCATCGAAGGAGCCGCGCTGTTCGGTATCGTCATCGCGTTCCTTATTCAGGGTAAGTTCTAGTCTCTCGAGGCGGCCGCGCCCCCGGGGGCACGGCCGCCACACCCCACTCGTTATGCATATCACTTCGCTCCTGTCGCTCCTCGCTCCGGTTCAAGAAGCTGAGCGAGTGAACCTGTTGTCCCCGGCCGGCGGTCTGATGTTCTGGACGCTGCTCGTTTTCATCGTCCTCATCTTCGTCCTGGGGCGTTACGCCTATAAGCCGTTGCTTGCCGCGGTCGAAGCTCGCGAGGAAGCACTGCAGCGCGCGCTCGATCAGGCGCAGCACGATCGTGAAGCCGCGGCGAAGCTGCTCGAGGAGCATCAGCGGCAACTCGAATCCGCGCGTGGCGAAGCGCAGCGCCTCATCGCTGACGGCCGAGCAACATCGGAGAAGATGAAGGCTGAGATGCTCGAGGTGACCCGCGCGCAGCAGCAGGAATTGCTCGAACGGGCAAAACGCGAGATCGAATCCGAAAAAGCGCGCGCGATCACCGAGCTGCGGCGCGAGGCGGTCGACCTCGCCATCGCAGCGGCCAGCAAAGTGATCGAAAAGGACCTCGATAGTGGTGCGAACAGGCAGTTGGTCGAAAGCTTCCTGAGCTCCATTCCCGCACAGGCCAAACGCTGATGCGTGACACGACGATCGCTCGCAACTACGCCGAGGCGCTGCTCGCGCTCGCTCGCAAAGCCGACGACCTCGAGGGCTGGGGGCACCTCATTCACGCCTTCGCGGAAGCAGCGACGAACGACGACCAGCTGAGGCACTTCCTCGAAGCGCCGCAGATCTCCGCGCAACAAAAGAACGAAGTGTTAGGCAAGGCCTTTGCGGACAACATGCCGCGGCTCATGCTGCGCTTTGTTCAGAAGCTCGTCGAGAATCGGCGGCAAATGCTCATCCCCGCGATAGCTGTCGAATACAGCAACCTCGTCGACGAAGAGCAGGGCCGCGTGCACGCGCGGGTGACCATGTCGCGCGATGCATCGCCGGACGAGCTCAAGGCGATCGAAAAGGAGCTCTCGCGTGCCTTCGGAAAGATCGTCGTGCCACACGTCACGACGAACCCCGCGATCATCGGCGGCGTCGTCGTACGCATCGGAGATACGGTGCTGGACGGTTCAGTGAGGCGGCGACTCAGCGCGCTGCGTCAGCGGATCGTCACGACGCGCGCATAACGCGTGAGCGGTCGCGTCGACGTCACGCACGTCCCCAAACCGTGGGGTTGGGAAAAGATCTGGGCTCACACAGATCGCTACGTCGGCAAGATCCTGCACATCAACGCCGGTCACGCGCTCTCGGTCCAGTACCACGTGAGGAAGGACGAAACCGTCTATCTGCTTTCGGGCCAGCTAAAGTACTGGGTGCGAGATGCGAGCGGCGAGATGCGAGATATGGACCTCAAAATCGGGGACGCATTTCGCATTACCCCTGGAACGGTGCACTATATGGAAGCCGTGACCGACTGCGACATTTTGGAGACGTCGACGCCCGATCTGGACGACGTCGTTAGGCTCGAGGACCGCTACGGACGAGAGGGGACCAGCGCGCCATGAAAGTGATCATTCCGCTCGCGGGGAAGGGAACCCGCCTCCGTCCGCACACGCACATCACGCCCAAGCCGATGCTCAAGGTGGCGGGGAAGCCGGTGATGGCGTACATCCTGGACGACCTCAAGGCGTTAGGCAGGGTTTCCGAGATCATCTACATCACGGGGCACCTCAAGGAGAAAGTCGAGGAGTTTGCGCGCGAGAACTACGACTTTCCCTCGGTGTTCGTGGAGCAGAAGGTGCAGGACGGGACCGCGGGGGCGGTCAAGCTCGCGCAGCCGCACGTGGACGAGCCGGTGCTCATCATTTTCGTCGATACGATTTTCGATGCCGACCTTGCCGTCGTCAATAACACCGACGCGGATGGTATTATCTGGACCAAGGAGGTCGAGGACTACCAGCGCTTCGGCGTTGTCGTCACGGACGCCGACGGATACATGACCAAAATCGTAGAGAAGCCGAAGACGCCGATTTCGAAGCGCGCGAACATCGGCCTCTACTACATACGCGACTGGAAGTTGATGTACGAAGGGATCGACTGGGTGCTCTCGCAGCCGAAAAACCAGGGCGAGTATTTCCTCACGGACGCATTCCAGTACATGATCGAGAAAGGAGCCCGCATCAAGGTACTGGACGTCGCCGGCTGGTTCGATGCGGGAAAGATCGACACGCTGTTGGAGACAAATCGCGTCATGCTCGAGAGGAGCAAGGAGCGGGGAGCGCGGAGCGAGCATTCTACGGCACGCATAACACAGCCGGTGCGCATCGAAGAGGGAGCGCGCGTAAACGACTCGAACATCGGGCCTAACGTGACGGTCGGTGCAGGGAGCGTCGTCGAAGGGTGTACGCTTCGCGATACGATCGTGGGCAGCGGCGCCACGCTGCGCAAATCCACACTACGCAATTCGTTGATCGGCGACGCGGCGATCATCGAGAACTTCGACGGTGAAGTGACAGTGGCCGATCATTCTGAAGTACGAGGGGTTAGGGGTTAGGGGTTGGGGGTTAGCCCGCTGTGGTAATCATTGTCGGGGCTGGGCCAGCAGGACTCGCGACCGCGGCGTCGCTACGTCGCAGAGGGATCCCGTACCGCCTGCTCGAGCGCGGAGACTCGTTAGGCTACTCCTGGCACAACCTCTACGACAGTCTGCGGCTCCACACCGGCAAACACCTTTCCCACCTGCCGGGCCACCGCTTCGGCGCGGGTACGTCGCTCTTTCCATCGCGCGAGGAGTTTGTGGCGTATCTGCACGATTACGCGCGGCACTTCCAGATCCCCGTGGAAACAGGACAGGAGGTCGTGCGCGCCGAAAGGCGTGACGGCGGTTGGCGCGTGCACACCGCACAGGGCGCCGCGCACGATGCGGCTACGCTGGTGATGACCACAGGGATCATCGCGAACCCTCGCCGCCCCGTGCTCCCGGGCGAAGATCGCTTTCGCGGCCGCGTCCTGCACAGCGTGGAGTACCGCCGACCGAACGACTTGATTGGCCGCCGAGTGCTCGTCGTTGGCGTCGGCAATTCCGGTGGCGAGATAGGCGCCGAGCTCGCGCAAGCAGGTGCCAAGGTAACTGTTGCGGTCCGCTCCGGCGCAAACGTGGTCCCATTGTCGTTAGGTGGGGTCCCGATTCAATACATTGCTTACGCCATGCGCGCCCTGCCGCGCGGGGCTCGCGAACGTATCGTCGAGCAGGTACGCCGGATCATGGAGCGCAAGCATGGTCCCGCCGTTCTTCCGCGCCCGGGACATTCGCCGCTGGATGCGATTCCGCTGATCGGCTTTCATCTGGTCGATGCGATCCGGCAAGGGCTGATCGCGGTGCGGCTCGCCGGCGTGACTTCCCTGACCGAATCCGGTGTCCGCTTCAGCGACGGCGCCGAGGAAGAGTTCGACGCCGTATTGCTCGCGACGGGCTTCGCTCCCGCATTGCGCGCGTTAGGCGACAACGTGCGCACGGATGCCAAGGGGCTCGCGTACCGCACGGATCGCGTGACGAGCGCGGATCGGGCCGGGCTCTTCTTCGTGGGGCACAACTACGATAGCACGGGGGCGCTCTCGAATATCCGCCGCGATGCGCGGCTCGTGGCGGACCGCCTCGCGCGCGGTTAACTGCTCGCGGCGCGCACGACCGTCGTCAGGGCTCGCCACAGTCCTAACGACGAATCCGTATGGTCGTACCACTCGCGCAGCGTGTGCGTGTCGCCGCCGCGTCCACCGGCGCCGATCGCGATGGCGGGGACGCCGCGGCTCATCGGCACGTTGGCATCGGTGGACGCCGCCGCGAATTCCGCTGTGCGCCCTATGGCCTCCGTGGCTTCGCGTGCCGCGACCACGAGCGGGTGCGTGAGACTCATGCTGCCCGAGGGGCGTTCCCCGATGCGCTCACTCGTTAGGGTCAATGCGGCGGTGCCGGTGGGCCGCGCGGCGTTTGCCCGGTCCACCGCGTGCCGCATGCGCGCGTCGATCGCCATCTCCCAGCGCTCCAATTCTCCCGCATGGGTCGAGCGCACTTCGACCTCGAGCCAGGCTTCTTCGGGGATCGCGTTGACGGCGGAGCCGCCGCCGATCCGGTTGACGCTCACCGTGAGGCGCGGCTCGTGCGGGAGCTTGAGGGTGGCCAGCTCGGCGATGATCGCCGCGGCGACGTGCACGGGGTTGAGCACGCCGAAGGCGCTCCAACTGTGACCGCCGGGCCCGCGCAGCGCAGCGCGCAAACGACGCACGCCTAACGCTTCGATGACGATGCGCGTATCCCCCGCTCCATCCAGCGCGATCGCTGCCTGAACGTCGTCGCCTAACGTCTCGAAGAGGTGCCGCGCGCCGCGCAAGTCGCCGTTCCCCTCCTCGCCAGTGGTCGCCGCAAACACCAAGGGATGGAGGAGAGGTACACGCGCTTGCGATAGCTCTTCGGCAAGCGCTACGAGGCCCGCAAGACCGCGGGCGTTGTCGGCAATGCCCGGAGCCGACACGCGTGAGCTCTCACGCGTCAACGTGAGGTCGGTGCCGGCGGGAAAGACATTGTCGAGGTGCGCGCAGATGACGACCGGGGGAGCATCCGGCCGAGCGCCACGCAGCCGGCCGACGACATTCCCGACCGCATCGATCTCGACGTTAGGCAGGAACCGACCCAACTGCTCGGCGAGGAACGCGGCGCGCGGGCCCTCGGCTCCGGTTGGGGCCGCGATCCCGGCGATCGCCATTTGCAGACCCAATAGTGCTTCGTCGCGCTGCGCCAGACGTTCGCGCGCTGGTTCCAGTTGCTCAAAGGTGACGCCAGTGGCCATCGCGACAAAAAGGTGGCGCGCGGTGCGCGCAGCAAGGGGGACGTTGCGATACATTCTCGCCCCCATGGCACGCCTCCCACGGACGGTTTTCGCGCTCGCCGCGGTCAGTCTTTTGACCGATGCCTCGAGCGAGATGATCTATCCGCTGCTGCCACTCTTCCTTGCCAATGTGCTCGGCGCTTCGGCGACGACGCTCGGCGCGATCGAGGGAGCCGCGGAGTCCGTGGCTGCGCTGCTCAAGCTCGTGAGTGGCCGGTGGTCGGACCGCCTGACGAGACGCAAGCCGCTCGTCGTCGCAGGCTACACGCTTGCATCAGTCGTCCGCCCATTGATCGGCGTCGCGCAGGCGGCGTGGCAAGTCGCCGCCTTACGAGTGACGGACCGGATCGGGAAGGGGATTCGAACCTCGCCGCGCGATGCGCTGATCGCCGACGCGGTGGAGCCAAGGCAGCGCGGCGCCGCCTTCGGATTGCACCGCGCAGGAGACCACCTCGGTGCGGTCTTGGGTCCGCTGATCGCGTTTGCTTTGCTGGGACTGGGTTTGTCGCTGCGGACAGTCTTCCTGCTCGCTGCCATCCCCGCGGCCATGTCGGTAGTTGTGCTGATGTTTGCGGTGCGCGAGAAGTCGCGTTCAGAACAGGTGGCGACGAGCGAAGTGTCGCTCAAAGCGGAGCGCAGCTTGGATGCACCGTTCTGGCGATACCTGGCGGTCTTGTTTCTGTTCACGTTAGGGAACGCGAGTGACGCGTTTCTGCTGCTGCGCGCGTCCTCGTTAGGCGTCGCGGCGGCGCATGTTCCACTGCTCTGGGCGGCGCATCATGTCGTGAAGGCCCTGACCAACCTGCGTGGTGGCGCGCTGTCGGATCGCGTTGGACGCCGGCCCCTCATCATCGCCGGCTGGGCAGTGTATGCGGTCGTCTACCTCGCGTTTGCCCGCGCGACCGCGGCATGGCACGTCTGGGCGCTCTTTCTCGGCTACGGCCTTTACTTCGGTTTGACTGAAGGCGTGGAGAAGGCGTTCGTCGCCGATCTCGTGCCGCAGCGTGTGCGGGGAACGGCCTACGGCTGGTTCAACTTCACGTTAGGTGTGGCGGCACTTCCGGCGTCACTGCTGTTCGGCATCGTGTGGGATCGCTTCTCGCCGGCAGCCGCATTTTCTGTCGCCGCGGGCCTCGCCGCAGTAGCGGCCGTGTTGCTCTGGGTGATGGTTCCCGTTTCTACTCGGAGGTTGCACGAAGCGTGACCGCGCCCCCCCAGCGAGTTCTCAATAAGCCTTCGCGTTAGGTACGGCAAAGCGGCCGGTGACCGTATCCGCAAAGGCACGTATCGCCGCGTAGTATTTCTCCCGATCAACTTCGAACGCGCGTTCGTGTCCGCCGGATACGGTGAGGAAGCTTTTTGGCGTTACCGCAGCGTCGTACAGACGCTGACCGTGCGCGTATGGAATGATCTCGTCGTCCGTTGCGTGGATGAACAGCTTCGGCGTGGCTATGCCGCGAATCCGGCCGATCGAGTCGAAATCGTTGCTGGAAAGCAGCCTAACGGGCAACCACGGATATAATTCCTGGCCACGGTCTGCGACTGCGGTGAAGGCCCCTTCGACGATCAGGCCTGCGGCCCTCACCTTGCTCGCCAGGTGCGTTGCAACGCCGCTCCCGAGTGAATGGCCATAGATGACCAGGCGCTCCGGCAGGACGCCGAGCGAATCGATCAGGTACTGATAGGCAGCTTCGGCATCGCTGTACAAACCGCGTTCAGTCGGAGAGCCCGCGCTCTCGCCGAAGCCGCGGTAATCGAACTGAAAGACATTCATTCCCTGCTGCCGCATCCACGCAGCCCAGCGCGGCCGGCCGTACGAGGAGATGTTCCCGGCGTTGCCGTGACAATCGAGCACCCAGGCGCCGGTTGCAGAGTCGCTTCCCGGAGCGAAGATGAGCCAGCCCACGAGCTTGGTCCCGTCAGCGCTCGCAAAGCTGACTTTGCGCGGCGCGATGCCTAACGCACTATCGGGTGACTGAATGATACGTTCGCCGGGATGATACACGAGCGACGTTTCGTTGATCTTGATATACACCGCCGCCGCAAGGTATCCGGCACCGGCTAACGCAAGGAGCGCAATGATGATTCGCATATCAGCAGCAGCGGCTGCCTGGTTTGGAGTAACGCGCGTCGAGTCTCTCGGCGGCAAACTGGGCAGGCGTTAGGATCTCTGCTCCAGCCGGTTCCATCCGTCGCGGAAGCATTCGAACAGCAGCGGCATAGCGACGCCAATCTGGCGCACCGATTATCACTCGTAGCGCCGACCCCAGCGATCCAAGCACAGCGCGTGGTGCGAAGCGTCGGCGCCGACTTGGCACGCCGGACGCCATAACGACGCCTAACGGTTCAGCCCGCACCATCGCCATGGCCAACGCGGGCTCATACGGGACTTCCGTCGACACGGCCGCCTTGCGTCCACTGATCGTCGACCACCATTCGCGCGCCGACTCCACGAGGATGATGATCACCGCGAGCAGGAAGAATCCCGCAACGATCGCATCGATCCGGTCGTTGAATATGATCTGCCGAGCCGCACTCTCACTGGCCACGCCTCCGGGGAGACGCCCTTCAGCGAGTGCTTGAGTAAAAGCGCGTGCATGCGCCAGGAAGCCTAACCGCGGATCGGACGCAAAGATCTTCTGGAAGCCGGCGGTCATCGTCACGGAGACGAGCCAGACGAGGGGCAAGATTGTCATCCAGGCGTACCGGGCCTTACCCATCTTGATGATGACGGTCGTCCCGACGCAGAGCGCCACAGAAGCAAGGAGCTGGTTCGCGATGCCGAAAAGCGGCCAGAGCGAGTTGATGCCGCCTAACGGGTCAGTCACGCCCTGATACAGGAAGTATCCCCACATCGCGACAAACAGCGCACTCGTCATGACGACTGCCGGATACCACGATACTCTGCCAAACGGCGCCCAGACGTGCTTCAGGACGTCCTGCAGCATGAAACGGCCGACCCGCGTCCCCGCATCCAGTGTCGTGAGGATGAACAGCGCCTCGAACATGATCGCGAAGTGGTACCACAAGGCGAGCGCCCCGGAGTTACTGAACGCATCCGAAAAGATCGCCGCCATACCCACAGCGAGACTCGGCGCGCCGCCCGTTCGGGATAGCAGGCGTTGCTCACCGATCTGCTCGGTCAATGCATTGAATTGGACCGGGTCGAGCGTGAAGCCCCAGTTGCGGATGGCTTCCGCGGCCGTCTCGACGGTCGGGCCTAACGCTGCGGCCGGCGCGTTGATCGCGAAGTAAACGCCCGGCGTCAGCACACAAGCCGCGATGAGCGCCAGAGTTCCGACCAGCGACTCCATAAGCATGGCGCCGTAGCCGATAAAGCGCGCGTCAGGCTCACGCTGTAGGATCTTCGGCGTCGTGCCGGAGGCGATGAGCGAGTGGAAACCCGAGATCGCGCCGCAAGCAATCGTTATGAATGCAAATGGAAAGAGCTTGCCGGCGAAGACAGGTCCGGTTCCATCGATGAAACGCGTGACTGCGGGCATCTGCAGCGGTGGGAGAACGAGCAGGACACCGAAGGCCAGAGCGACGACCACGCCGATCTTGACGAACGCCGAGAGGTAGTCGCGCGGGGCAAGCAGCAGCCATACCGGAATGACCGACGCCGCAAACCCGTAGATCATGATTGCCCACGCGAGCGTCGTCCGCTGCAACGTGAACATCGGTCCGTACACCGGATGTTCGGCGACCCAGCGACCGGCATAGAGCGCGAGGATCAACAGCACCAGCCCGATCGCGGTCGCCTCGAGCACCTTGTGGGGCCGGATCCAGCGCATGTAGCCGCCCATGATCAGCGCGATCGGAATCGTGAGGCCTACGGTAACGACCCCCCATGGGCTCTCGCCTAACGCGTTGACCACGATCAGCGCGAGGACGGCGATCAGCACGATCATGATGCCGAGGACAGCGATGAGCGCGGTGATTCCGGCAACCGGGCCGATCTCTTCTCTCGCCATCTGCCCTAACGTCTTACCGTTGCGCCTAACGGATGACGCGAGGATGACGAAATCCTGGACGGCGCCGCCAAGGACGACACCGATGATGATCCAAAGGGCCCCAGGGAGATAACCGAACTGGGCGGCTAGCGTCGGGCCAACGAGAGGTCCGGGTCCCGCGATCGCAGCGAAGTGGTGGCCGAAAACGATCCACCTGTTCGTCGGGACGTAGTCGCGCCCATCGTTCAACCGCTCCGATGGCGTGCGGCGCGTTGGATCGAGCGCGAAGACCTTGCTCGCGATGATTCGGCTATAGAAGCGAAAGGCGACGAGGTAGGAGCAGACCGCCGCAGTGACGAGCCACGCGGCGCTGATTGTCTCGCCGCGCTGCAGCGCGAGCACGGCGAGCGCGATCGTGCCCACCGTTCCAACCGCAATCCAGATCAGGTTCTGGCCAATGCGACGCATCCACGCCCTCGTATTGAAGCCGGCGAGAATCTAAAACCTCACCAACTAGGGGTTAGGGGTTGGGGGTTAGGGGTTAGCCTAATGGGAGCTATGTTTTTCGGCCTACGAACTACTCGGCGACTCGCTACGCGAGCCTCCTGACTCCTCGGCAATCATGGCGATTCCGTGTACGCTGATCCCGGGCGATGGGATTGGACCAGACATCACTGACGCAACGCTGCGTGTGCTCGACGCCGTGCGAGCTCAAGGCGGTGCGGCCTTCGAGTGGGATCGTCAGATCGCGGGCATGGCCGCGGTAACGGCAGTCGACGACCCTCTGCCTGACGACACGCTCGAGTCCATCAAGCGCACAAGCCTCGCGCTCAAGGGTCCGCTGGAGACGCCGAGCGGCGGTGGGTATCGCTCCGTGAACGTGGCCTTGCGCAAGACGTTCGATCTCTACGCGAACGTGCGCCCCGCCAAAGATATGATCCCCGGCGGCCGCTTCGATAACGTCGACATCGTCCTCGTGCGTGAGAATACGGAAGGGTTGTACGCAGGTCTCGAGCACTACATCAAGATTGGCACGGATGAACGCGCCGCAGCGCAATCCATAGCTCTGGTGACC
>DATFBW010000368.1:0-3759 GCA_035253645.1 Gemmatimonadaceae bacterium
ATCGCAAACCACGCCGAGCGGTCATCATCGGAGCATGGCTCGAGGCGTTGTGAGGTGAGAGCGAGGCAAACGGCGGCAGGCGTTGGGGTCGAAGGGGAACGCCTATCCAAAGACGGCTGCCGCGTGGGTTTGTAACGACTCAAGGACAGGTCAAAGGTCAAAGCAACCCGTTTAACTCACTTTGACCTTTTGACCCTTGACCTTCGACCCTACTTGGCCAGCCCCACTCTGTCTCTGGCTATCCGTAGGTCAGCCGGTATCGACCACTTATCCAGGTGCGCCCACCAAGCGTCCGGACGGATGGTGCCCGGCCGGATGCGCTTGTTTATGCCCATCGTCGCGCGCAACTCGTACATCCAGAGACCGGGGGCGTCGTTATTCAGGATCTCGAACGCGCGCTTGAAGTGGCTGCGGCGCGCGGCCGGGTCGAATGAGGTTTGCGCGCTGTCGAATTGCGCATCGAATGCCGGGTTCTGGTACAGCGAAATGTTTGACCCGCCTGGCACTGCCCCGGCGCTCCCCCAGTTCTGCTTTACCGCGGACGATCCGGGATCCGCGTGGTAGCCCATGAAAACGCCGTCCCATTTCCGGGAGCCGAAAATGCGATCGATCATCACGCTGTGCTCCATCTGATCGAGTTTGAGGCGCACGCCGATCTGCTTGAGCTGGTCCTGCATGATGACGCTCATGCGCACTCGCGTCGGTGAGGTTACCGGTACGACCAGCGTCAGCTCGAGGGGGCGGCCGTTGCGTTCGCGTATGCTGTCGCCATTCGTGTCTTTCCAGCCTAACGAGTCGAGCAGGGCCCGTGCCGCGTTCTGGTCGTAGCGGAATGCGACCTGTGCGGGGTCGACGAACGACTGGGCGCGCACGTAGGGTCCTTCAGTCACGTAGCCTAACGTGTCGAGCACACTCTTCACGATCGCTGTGCGGTCGACGCCCATCGCCAGCGCGCGGCGCAACGCCGGCTCGCCCAGAATCGGGTGCGGGCGTTTCGTGTTGGACGGATCGCGCACGTTCCAGTGGATGGCGCCGTAATCGTAGCTAGGAGCGTTGAGCAGGACCGCATTGGGATTGTCCTTGATACGTTGTACGGCATCGCCACGCAGCACTTCGATGAAGTCGGCCTCACCGGCGAGCACACGGGTGACGGCCGCCGTGGGATCGGTGGAGACGCTGACTATCACGCGGTCGAGCAGAGGTCGCCGCCTCCGCCAATTGTTCGTGTCGGCCTCCATCTCGATGAGGGCACTGCGCTCCCAGCGCACAAAGCGAAACGGTCCACTGCCGACCGGGTGCGTCGCTTCGGGCGAGGACGCAAGCTTGTCACGCGGAATGTTGCCTAACTTGTGCTCGGGGATTACCCGCAGGTTGTAGACGAAGTCGAAGAACTGTTCGGGCGAGCGTTGTTTGAACCAGACGACCGCGGTCAGCGAATCCGGCGTTGTTATGGAATCCACGTTCGCGAGACTGGACGCCGCGAGCGACGCGATGACGGGGTCTACGTAGACCGCGTGTGAGAACTTCACGTCCTGAGATCGCACGGGTCGACCGTCGTGCCAGCGTGCCGCCGGGTCGATCGCGAAAGAGATGGACGCCGAATCGGGCGACCACGTCCAGCTTTTGGCCAGGCGCGGCGTAAAACCGGCATCGCCCACCGTGTTGAGGCTGTCGCCGACGTCGGCCAGCAGCTCGTATACATGCTCCGCGACAATGCGGCCGACGCTGATGCGCGCGAGCGGCGCGAGGACTGCATCTGCATCCGCGCCGGTGGAGATGATCACGGCGCCTCCGGCATCCGCCGAACTGGCAACGTCGGAGCGACCGCACGCGATCGCAGTTAGGCAGACGACCAATGTAATTCGGCGGCTCGACAACATGGCTAGGCGGGTTCCTGTTGAGTGAGGCAGTGAATAGCTCCCAGACCCCATATCAAATCGACGGCATTAATCCCGATCACGTCACGATCCGGAAAGCAAGTCGCGAGCGTATGCAGGGCGTGCCGATCGTTGCGGTCGTTGAACGTCGGTACCAGGACGACGCCGTTGCCAATGTAGAAGTTCGCGTAGCTGGCGGGGAGCCGCTGGCCGTCCATGATGACCGGGCGCGGGAAGGGGATCCGGACGATCTTCAGGTTGCGCCCCTCGAGACGCTCGAGCCGCTCCAGGTTGTCCATGGACGGGATGTAATTGGCATCGCTCGGATCCTCCTCGACGGCCAGAACCACGGTATCCGGCCCGACGAAACGTGCGATGTCGTCCACATGGCCGTGCGTATCGTCGCCGGCGCACCCCCCGCCAAGCCAGATCGTCTGCCTAACGCCAAGTATCTCGCGGAACACCTGCTCGTACCCCTCGCGCGTGAGGCCGGGGTTGCGTTCCTGCACACTGGAAAGCAGGCATTCCTCGGTGGTGAGTAGGAGGCCCGCTCCGTTGGTATCGATGGCGCCACCTTCCAGCACGACGCGAGCTCCGTTGTCCGGCCGCGTTGGCGTTAGGCGCGGCCAGTCGGCGATACCGGCGATCGCTTCGCCCACCTTCTCATCGCGCTCGTAATTGTTGTATTTGGCCCAGCCGTTGAAGCGCCAGTTGGCCCACGCGCGTTTGCCGTCGTCGCGGATCACTCCCGTGGGGGCCGAGTCGCGCAGCCAGACGCGGTCTGTTGGGACGACGTGCAAGCGTACGCGCGCCGGGTCCACCCCGTGCGACGCCAACTTTGCGCGCGCATCCGCCAGGGTGTGCTCGTCCTGACACAAGATCTCCACCTGTTCGCGCGTGTGCAGGACCCGCACGATCTCGGCGTATGCCCAGGGGATGGGCTCGAACTTGCCTGGCCAGTCCGGCTCGTGATGCGGCCACGCGATCCACGTTGCGCGATGCGGCTCCCACTCCGCCGGCATGCGATAAGTCGGCGGCGCCATCGTTAGGCGCCCGGCGCTAACCGAGCCACCGGCTCAGTATCCCTCCGTACGCGTCGATGCGGCGATCGCGCAGGAAAGGCCAGTTGCGACGGGTTTCTTCGCTGAGCGCCGGATCGCACGTGGCGACGACAACGGCCGGGTCGCACTCCGCACTCGCAACGATGCGTCCAAACGGATCGGCAATGAAGGAATGGCCGAAAAACTCGATGCCTTCGGTGCCGGGTTCGTCTTCGAATCCCACGCGGTTCGGCGAGGCTACGTAGACGCCATTGGCGATCGCATGCGCGCGCTGCATCGTGCGCCACGCCTCGGTTTGGGCGACGCCGAACGTGGCCTTCTCCGAAGGGTGCCAGCCGATCGCCGTCGGATAGAACAGGATCTGAGCGCCTAACAGTGACGTGATGCGAGCGCCCTCGGGAAACCATTGGTCCCAGCAGATGAGGACACCGATGTCGGCATACCGCGTCCGCCAAACGGCGAAGCCATGCTGCGATCGTGCAGCGTTGGTGAGCGCGACCGCTTCCCCCGGAGTGAAGTAATACTTCTCGTAATACAGCGGATCGTCCGGGATGTGCATTTTGCGATAGATGCCTAACAACTCTCCGTCGGCGTCGATGATCGCCGCGGAATTCCGGTAGATACCGGCGGCCTGCCTTTCAAAGACCGGAACGACGAGCACGATCCCGAGCTCGCGCGCGAGTGCCTGCATGCGCTCCGTCGTCGGACCAGGGATGGGCTCAGCGATGTCGAATCGCGAGACATCCTGCCGTTTGCAGAAGTACGTCGCATTGAACAGCTCCTGCAGACACACGACCTGCGCACCTGCCGCGTGTGCTTCG
>DATFBW010000369.1:0-5194 GCA_035253645.1 Gemmatimonadaceae bacterium
CGGGCAGCGCTCATGCCGTCATTGTGATTATCCACACGTGCTCGCACGAATATTTCTTATGATGCAATGAGCTCCACTCCTAAGTCGTTTGGTCGCGGCACTTCGATGAACCCGCGCTTTTCGCGCCAGGTTATCGCGCGAGATCTTGCTGAATAACGCACCGTTCGTTCCTCTTTTCGTTTATGTATTCGCAGCATAATTAAGAGTTAGGCGCACGCACGATACTCGATGGCTACTCGGCGCACACTGAAGGCTGTGGCTCACGATGTGAGCGAATCGCTGGTAAGTCGTAATGATGATCTCGGCGGTTACTGGGCAATGGGTCAGCTCCTCTCACACGCACTGAAAACCGGAAGCACCCGCTACACGATTGATCTCGCCTGCGCGGAGAGTACGCCGAAGCTCGCCGCGAGTGCGCTCAGCTCGATACCCGCCACCTGGGCCGATACGTTCTGGAAGAATCTCGAACACCAGAAGCTTTCACGGGCACTCGTTGCTCGTGCCACCGCCACGCTCACTTTCGATCTTACTCAGTCCCAGCCATCCCCTCATCATGAGGCCTTAGAGGAGCACGCCTTCAGCTGTACAGTGGAAATCCAAGATGACCGTGGGAGTACGTATGCCTCGACGACACAAGGTTGGTGCTTCTCCCACAATCCGCGAGTGGAACTCAGGAGTACGCGCGGCGCCTAACAAGGCGTTGCAGCAGTCGCCGCAGACTCTGGAAGGAATGCTGCCGTGTTGCTGCGCCACGGCAGCATCTATTGAGTGCGGCGCAGCTGAACGCCAGGCCGTTAGGCTGTCGAGACATGACTGAATGAGCGAAGCTACACGGTCGTTGCTGCGTGAGCGCATCCGCAGCCGGCTGATCGTGGAGAAAGCGCCGCGGCGCGATATGGCTGTAATCGTCATTCTCTCTGGAACTACAGCGTTTCTGTCCTCTGTCGCCCTGCTATCACTCGGTGTTGAAGCGCTAACGCTCCGTTACCCAATCGCGACGATCATCGGCTACGGTGTGTTCTTGCTATGCTTGCGCATTTGGGTTCTTTGGCGTGAGCCCCGCACAAGGAGCGAGCTGGCGATCGATCTGCCTATTGACTCTGTGGATCTAACACCACGACCTGACGCCTCAGTTGAAGCCTTCCAAGGCTTCGGAGGATGTGGTGGTTTCAGCGGCGGAGGCGCGTCTGCGACGATAGACTCGGCCACCTCGTCCGCAATCGCACCGAGTCATGCGGCGCCGCAACCCTCCGCCGACATTGATCTTGACTGGGATGCCGAGGGCCTTGTCGCTGTGCCTATGCTGCTCGTTGCACTCCTGCTCAGCGGTGCTGCCTTCTATGTCGTTGCCACCGCGCCCGTACTTTTTGCCGAGCTGCTTGTGGATGCGCTGGTAGTCGCTGGCGTGTACCGCCGCATGCGACGACTGCCGGCTCGCCACTGGTTCGTCAGCAGCTTGACCCACTCTTGGCGCCCTTTTTCGCTCTTATTTGTTGTGACACTCATTGCTAGCATGATACTTCAATCACTGGCGCCATCGGCTGACTCTATCGGCGATGTCTTTAGTTCGGAGCGATGATTCTGACTCGGCTGCCTAACAAGCAATTGCTGCAGCATGTGCGCATGTGTTGATATGCGCCGCAGCTGAACACCAAATCCATTAGCCAGGCGATCGTGATGGACTCCGTTCAACGTACGGTTCAGGTCCCTACAGACTTCGACCGTCCTCCATGGGCGCAGCGGAAGTTCTCCTTCGTTCATCCGCCATGGATGCTGGCGGACTTTGTCGAACGCCTTCGCGGCGCGCTGCCTCGCCTTGACGCGCTGCTTGTCGGATTGGATGACTCTCGCGCACGATTACAGCTCGAGGGGAAGTGGTCGATTGCTCAGAACATCGGTCATCTTTCGGACGTCGAAGAGCTTTGGCAGGAACGACTCGAGGACTTGAAGACGGGAAGGAAGACGTACGCCCCGGCCGTTGCTTCGCGCTTTCAGGAGTTGGCGAAGAGACATCAAGAGCGCTCAGTGGAAGAGACTCTTCGGGAATTCAAGGCGCGCCGGTCTCGGCTCGTTGAGGCGCTCGCTCAGGCTTCACCTGAACTGCAGAAGTCTTCGGCCTTTCATGAACGACTTCAAGTGCCGATGCGGCTCGTCGACTGCGCCCAGTTCTACGCTGAACATGACGACCATCACCTGATTCGGATTCGAAGGCTAAGGATCATGGTAGGTGTAGACGCTGGCTAACATGCGCATGAACCTGACAGGACCGCGACCACCGTTGTGGACCGTTGAACGGTGCTGGAATGCGGTCCGGCCAGTTATGCGCGGACGTTAGGCACACAGCGCATCAGGTTTCGTGACAAACGGCTCTCCCCCATCGCAGCCGCCCGGTGCCAGCTGTGGCGCGCTGCCGTGTCGCGGGGTCTGTCCTTGTATGAGCCGCTACTGGGTCCGGACATCAGCTGGTTGTTCGCTGTTGTTGGCGATCATCTGCCCAAGCTGTCGCGACTCCGGCGCACCTCCGAGCGCCGAACCACTTCCTCCCCGTACGGGCATTACGGGCATCTCCGCGAGCCCTTCAACCGCAACCGTAGCCGTGGGCGATACGATGCGCTTTCGTGCTGTCCTCACATTGAGTACGCCCATCCCGGATTCCTCTATTACATGGATCACGAGCCGGCCCGACGTTGCACAGATTGACTCGCTAAGCGGGCTTACTCGGGCTGTAGCTCCAGGAAATGCAACCATGATCGCGACCTTGCGCGCAAACGCGAGCTTTAAGGCCGCGACGCAAGTGACAGTGGTACCATGACTCGAGATGCCGGGCATGAACAGCCTAATAAGGCGTCACAGCAGACGCTGCGAACTCGTTAGGGCACTCCACGCCTAACGAACGTAGCGGCTGACAAGCACGTTTCGGGCGGCTTCCCGCAACACGGGCCGTAAGCCCAGTAGCTAATCCTGGGGATGTGTGATGCGCGACGCGGGCCCGTTTGACTACCCGTTGCTCGTGTGCTACCTTCGGGTAGAATGTCGACCCAAGGCCAGGACAGCGAGCGCCTCACGCTCCTTCAAGGGACGCTCGACCTGCTGATTCTACGCACGCTCCTCTTCCGCCCGGAGCACGGGCAGGGCATCGCGCGCACAATTCAGCAAACCTCGAACGAGGTCATTCTCGTTGAGCACGGATCTCTGTATCCCGCGCTGCAGCGCCTCGAGGCTCAGCGCCTCATACGTGCGGAATGGGGTGTGTCAGAAAACGGCCGCCGCGCGCGCTACTACGAGTTGACGCCGAGCGGCCGTAAACGGTTAGCGGCCGAAGCGAACCGCTGGCGCACGATGACGGCCGCCATCGGACGCGTCCTCGGTCCTGCGCTGTCCGAAGGTTAGACGCGATGTGGTTCCGCAGGCGATCGGACCAGGATTTCGCAGACGAAATCGCAGCGCATATCGATCTCGAGACCGACCGTCTGATCGCGACCGGCATGACACCGGCAGATGCGCGTGCCGCTGCCGCGCGCGCGTTTGGAAACAGGACCGCAGCGCGGGAGCGGTTCCACGAGTCACGTGCGCGAGTTCCGCTCGAGCAACTCCTGCAAGATTTGCGGTACGCCGCGCGATCGATGCGCCGAGCGCCGGGCTTTGCGCTTTTCGCCACACTCTGTCTGGCGATCGGTATCAGCGTGAACACATCGGCGTTCAGCCTGGTCAATGCCGTCATGTTCCGCGACTTGCCTGGCGTTAGGCGACAGGGCGAGCTCGCCACCGTGCGCATCGGCTGGGAAACCCGCTGGGGCCGTTCGAGCCCCGAATACATGGCCGTCCCCGACTGGGAGGTGCTGCGGAGTGACCTGTCGTCATTCTCCGCCATCGCCGCGTTCAGAAATCTCGAGCTCTCGGCGCGTGTCGCCGGTGAGCCGCAAGCCGTTCGTGGCGCTCTGGTATCGGACAACTACTTCGATGTGTTAGGCACGCGCGCTGCCGTCGGCCGGTTCATGAGTCCAAACGACGACGCCCGCGACCTCGAGCAAGTTGTCGTCCTCGGCCATCAGTTTTGGAAACGTGAGTTCAACGGGACGCCCGACATCGTCGGTAAGACGATGACAATCGGGACACGTGCCTTCACGGTAATCGGTGTAGCGCCGGAGGGTTTTTTTGGATTGTACCCGGGCGAAGCCATCGATCCGGACATCGGCGCGGCGGAGCTGTTCGTTCCGCTGGCCGCCGCGCCGTTCCTTCGAAAGGCGCCTGCTACATCGACCGTGACCGTTGCGCTGAACGATCGCTGGTTGCAGGCATTCGGCAGGCTGCGCTCAGGTACCTCGTTAGGTGAAGCTGGAATGCAGATGAATCGTGTTGCCGCACGCCTCGCCGCGGCGTATCCCGTGGAACGCAAGAACGCGTTTGCGGTGCTCCGTGCCGGCGGAGACCGCGCGCAGAATTCCGCCGAAATGATCAGCGGGTTGCTTGTTGTGATGGCGGTGCCCGCGATCATTCTGCTCGTCGCGTGCGCAAACCTCGCCAATCAGCTTCTCGCGCGCGCCATTCAGCGCGCGCGTGAGATCGCCGTGCGCCTGTCGTTAGGAGCCACGCGCTCGCGCGTGGTGCGTCAGCTCCTCGTCGAGTCAGCACTGCTCGCGGTCATCGCTGGCGCGTTAGGCACGGCGCTCGCGCGGTGGCTGCTCGACGCAGCGCGCGTGGTCGTCCCGCTTCCGTTCCGCATTGCGATCGACGCGCGCGTCATGCTCTTCACGATCGGACTGGCGCTCCTGACGTCGCTCGCGTTCGGGCTCGTCCCAGCCCTTCGCGCCACGCGCACCAATTTCACAAGTGCGCTCAAGGAGGGCGCGCCGGGAAGCGGTTACCGTCGCTCTCGGCTCCGCAACGCACTCGTTGTCGTGCAGATTGCCGCGTCGCTCGCGCTCATCGCGGTCTCGAGCGTCTTCGTGCGCATAGCTCAGCGTCCGCCATCAGCGTCCCTCGATGAGCTGGCAGATCGCTCGCTCCTCGTGGCGGTGAACCTCGATCTGGTTGGTTTCGATTCGGTGACTGGACGGAACTACCAGAATCAGGTTTTGGAGCGGCTCGGGTATCTCCCCGGTGTCAGAGCCGCGGGGATGGCGCCGTTCTCCATGTTCGAGATGCTGCCCGGGCATCCTGTGACAGAACCGGGCCAGGACACGAGCAACGCGCC
>DATFBW010000370.1:0-3360 GCA_035253645.1 Gemmatimonadaceae bacterium
CGTGTACCGCGTTTTGGCAGACGCGCTGGAAAAAAACGACGTCGTCATCGTGGACGACTTTCAGCTCATCGCGATCGTGTCCTGTTGTTCGCATGCATATCCGCGGCTGAACTTGATGGCCGCGGCGCTCGTGCCGCTGGCGGCGATGGCCGAGGATGTCGGGAAGACACTGGTGTTCGCGACCGAGCACGTTCCGATCGCGGGACTTTACCAGCGATTCCCCACCGCGCACATCGCCGAATTCACGGTAGACGATTTCAACGCCCTCTGCGCCCATTACCTCGGCGCGGCGCGCGCTCATACGCTCGACATGCGCCGAATCCACCGTTTCGCTCCGAAGCTGAACGCGCGACAGCTACGCAAAAGTTGCGAGGCGCTGCGCGAAGACGCGAAGCTCGATACGGAGCGGTTTGTCGACTACCTGCGCGAGCATCACATGGCGAGCAACGTTGACCTGGGCGAGGTACAAGCGGTAAACCTCCAGGATCTAAAGGGACTCGACGATGTGCTCGACGCGTTGGAAGCGAACGTCATTCTGCCGCTCGAGAATTCGCAAGTCGCCGACGAACTGCAGCTCAAACCCAAGCGCGGGGTGCTCCTGGCGGGACCGCCTGGAACGGGCAAGACAACGATAGGGCGGGCACTCGCGCATCGCCTGAAGAGCAAGTTCTTCCTGATCGACGGCACCGTCATCAGCGGCACGCCCGAGTTCTATCCGCGCATCCACCGGATCTTTGAGGCGGCGAAGCAGAACGCTCCCGGCATCATTTTCATCGACGACAGCGACGTGATCTTCGAGAGCGGCCACGATACGGGTCTGTATCGATTTTTGCTGACGATGCTCGACGGCCTGGAGAGCGCGAGCGCGGGACGGATCTGCCTCATGATGACCGCAATGGACGTCGCCAATCTGCCGCCCGCTCTCGTGCGATCAGGGCGCATCGAGCTTTGGCTGGAGACACGGCTCCCCGATCCGACAGCGCGCGCCGCGATTCTCGTCGACCTCTGCGCAGGTCTGCCAAAGGCGATCGGGCAGGTGGACATCGACGCACTTGCAACAGCAAGCGAAGGGCTGTCGGGCGCTGACCTGAAGCGCGTCGTTGAAGACGGGAAGCTCCTCTTTGCCTACGAGCGCGTGAAGAAATCCGGCACGCGGCCGCCAACCGAATTCTTCGTACGGGCCGTGGAGACTGTGCGGAGAAACAAGGAGCACTACGCTGCGGCTGAAGCGCGGGCGCGGATGCGGCACCCCGTGCGACCCCCGTACTTCGACGCTTTTGGCGCAAGCTACGACGTCGCTATGGGCGCAATGACAGCCGCCATGAGCGAAGGCGAAGGAGGCGTGTCACCGTCGGCATTCATGCAGATAATGCCCACGGCAATGATGCGTGTCACCGAGGACGACCAGGGCGACTAATCGCGTTAGGCGATTATCGAAGTCGACGAACTCGCCGCCATGCCCGCCATTGTGACGCCACTGGGTGCGCCAATAGCGCGACGTTGACGTTTGCGGGTGCGCAGCTCAATCGTCCGCACTAGCATACCATCAGTGACTCACACCGTTCCGGAATCCGGATGAACCGACTCAGCCCGCTCGCTGCCGCCGTCGCCGCCCAGCTCGTCACCCCTCTCGTGCTCCCAGCCCAAAGACCCACGACTCTGGCCGGCCGATCCACCGTCTATGCGCCTAACGCCGCTATCGCAACGAGCCAACCCCTCGCTTCCGCGGCCGGGCTCGAGGTGCTGCGGCAGGGCGGCAACGCGGTCGACGCCGCGGTCGCCGCCGCGGCGGTGCTGAGCGTGACCGAACCGCACATGACGGGTATTGGTGGCGACATGTTCGCGATCGTATGGCTCGCGAAAGAGCAGAAGCTCGTCGCACTCAACGCCAGCGGACGCGCCGGCTCGCTCATGACGCACGAGACACTACAGGCGCGCGACTTCCGGCCCGGATCGCAGCAGGGCGCCATGTCCGTGACCGTCCCCGGCGCGCTCGCCGGCTGGGACATGCTTCTGCGCACATACGGAAAACGCACGCTCGCGCAGGCACTGCAACCCGCGATCGCATATGCGAAGGACGGCTTTCCCGTCTCGCCCATCATCGCCGCCCAGTGGGCGGATGAGACTGAATTCCTTCAGCGCGATTCGGCCGCAGCGGCCACATATCTCCCGGGCGGGCGCGCGCCGAAGGCAGGCGAATGGTTCCGGAATCCCGACCTCGCGCGGACGCTGCAGGAGATCGCCGACAAGGGGATCGGCACGTTCTATGGCGGCGCGTTAGGCGCGCGTATCGTCGCCCATCTCTCGGCGTTAGGCGGTTTTGTTACGCTCGCCGACCTCAAGAACAACAAGCCCAATTGGGTGACGCCGATCTCAGTACCGTTCCGCGGCTACCGCGTGTGGGAGATGCCGCCTAACAACCAGGGCATCGCGGCGCTCGAGATGCTGCGCATTCTCGAGACCTACGATCTCGCGAAGATGGGGCACAACTCGGCCACGTACCTCCATCACCTCATCGAGGCCAAGAAGCTTGCCTACGCCGATCTCGCGCGATTCGTCGGTGATGCGGATCATCTCGCCATGCCCGCCGAGCAGATGCTCACAGACGAATTCATCGCCGAGCGACGCAGTCGGATGAATCCGACGCGCGCGCAGGAGCGTGTCGATCCGGGGCCGCTCAGAACGAAGAGCGAAACCATCTACCTCGCGGTCGCTGACGCCGAGGGGAACATGGTGTCGTTCATAAACTCGATCTTCGATTACTTCGGCTCGGGGATCGTGGTGCCCGGAACCGGGTTCGCGCTGCACAACCGAGGCGCGGGCTTCACCCTAACGCGGGGCCTTCCGAACACGGTCGCGCCAGGCAAGCGGCCGTTCCACACGCTGATCCCGGCGTTCGTCACGCAGACGGTGAATGGACGCGAGCAGGCATACATGAGCTTCGGTCTGATGGGTGGCGGTGTGCAGGCGCAAGGACACGTGCAATTTCTGCTCAATCATTTTGTTTTTGGCATGGACCTGCAGGCGGCGATCGACGCGCCGCGCTTCCGGCACTATGACGGGTTGCGGGTCGCGCTAGAAGCGCCCGTTACGGATTCTGTGCGCGACGCGCTCAAGGCGATGGGGCACGTGCTCATCGAGCAGCCGCCTGTGGCGTTCGGCGGGGCGCAAGCAATCATCCGACTCCCAAAGGGGTACGCGGCGGCGAGCGATCCGCGGAAGGATGGAATGGCAGTCGGCTACTAGCCGTTAGGCAGTGCTTCGTCAGGATGTCGTGACCGGTCGCGGCGTCGGCGGGGTAGGTCGGCCAGTGCTCATGCCGTCATTGTGGTTATCCACACGTGCTCGCACGAATAATTT
>DATFBW010000371.1:0-3985 GCA_035253645.1 Gemmatimonadaceae bacterium
CGGGCGTCTCGAAAGATCCCCGGACGCGATCGCGCGGGCCTCGTTGTTCAGCGCGACGATCGGTTCCACCAGGGATCGCGCAGCGACGGCGACCAGCGCGACGGTGAGTGCCGCCACCAGGAGCGCGACCGGAACGACGTCTCGCGTCTGTGCCGCCAGCAGCGCCTCCAATGCGCGCGTCGAAATGGACGTGCGCGCAACGCCTAACGGCGCGCGAGTTGCCGCGTATAGCTCGACGTCACCCGCGGACGGGCTTGCACGGCGTGTCATGCCCGTACCTTGCGCCCGCGCTTGCGCGACCTCCGGGCGGGTCGCGTGGTTCTCCAATTCCGAAAGCGCGGGCTCGTCGAACTCCGAGTCGCCCACAACCCGTCCGCTGACGTCGATGAGAGTGACGCGGACGCCTAACGCAGCACCAGAGGCATCGGCGAGCTCGTCCGGGGCATCAATGCTCGACCACTGGCTAGCCACCAACCGCGCTTCGCGCAGCAACGTTGCCGTCGCCTGATTCGTTAGGCGCGTGCGCAGGCGCCGTTCCAGGGTGACGATAACCAGCAGCGCAAAAACCGCGATGATGACCAGCGACCCGACGACGAGTCGCCCCGCGACCCTCACGCCCGACGCGTGTGCGGGGGAGCGGCAGCGGCGGGAGCGGCGTTCAAACGATATCCGAATCCGCGCACGGTCTCGATCATATCCCCGGCGGGGCCGAGCTTGGTGCGCAAGCGTTGCACATGCATATCGACGGTCCGGGTTTGGATATCAGGTGCTGCTTCCCACACAGTCTCCAACAAGAGACCACGTGCCTGAACCCTTCCGCGCCGCTCGGCGAGCGTCAAGAGCAGCCGGTATTCCGTGGGCGTCAATTCTACCTCGTGGCCATCGACCGACACCTTATGCGCCGCACGATCGATGAGAAGCGTCCCGATCCGCAGCGCTTCGTCGGTGCGTTCGGCACTCCCGCGTAGCCGTCGCAGGATCGCGCCCACTCGCAGCACAAGCTCCTGAGGCGAGAACGGCTTGGTGAGGTAGTCGTCGGCGCCAAGCGACAAGCCTCGGATGCGATCGGGCTCCTCCTTGCGCGCCGTCAACATTAGGACGGCCAGGTCGCGCGTCCCCTCGTCGGCGCGCAGCTGTTCCAGTACGTCGAAGCCCGACATTCCGGGCAGCATGAGGTCGAGGACGATGAGAGACGGACGTTCCGCACGCGCCTGCGCAATCGCGTCCGTCCCGTTGCCCGCGGTTGAAACCCGATACCCTGCTTTGACGAGGTGATACGCAACGAGCGCGACGATATCGGGCTCGTCATCGACGACGAGCACACGCTCGACGACAGGCGCCGCCTGCATCACGACGCCTGCGTTTCGAGACGCTGACGTATCTTCGCGATGATCATTTCGATCGCGATCGTATTGTGCCCGCCACGGGGCACGATGATGTCCGCGTAACGTTTGGACGGCTCCACGAATTGGAGGTGCATCGGCTGCACCGTCGTTAGGTATTGCTGCAGAATCTCCTCCAGCGGCCGCCCCCGAACGCGCATATCTCGTTGGATTCGACGCACCAGGCGGATATCAGCATCCGCATCCACGAACACTTTCACATCGCAGAGATCGCGCACACGCGCGTCGGCGAAGAGCAGTATCCCATCAACCACCACCACGTCGCCCGGCGCCAGTCGTTGCGTCTCCATCTTCCGCGTATGCGTTACGAAATCGTACACCGGCTTCTCAATCGCCTCGCCGTCGGAGAGCAGGCGCAGCTGCGTGACCAGAAGGTCCCAGTCAAACGCATCCGGATGATCCCAGTTGATCTTCCGGCGCTCGTCCATCGGAAGGTGCGAGAAGTTGCGGTAATACCCATCCATATCGAGAGCCACGACCGAAGCGTGCCGCATTGCCTCGCCAACCTTACGCGCGACCGTCGATTTCCCTGAGCCCGTTCCTCCAGCAATGCCGATGATGAGCGGCTTCACGGCAGCGCCGAAGGTGGGGGCCCCACAATTCGGCGTGCACGTTGCCGGGGAGCGACGATAAAGAAAAGCGAGGAGGGCGTCACGATCTGGTAAAGGGTCGGATCTTGAAACACGACACCTAAACATTGCAGGCGCCAGCAAGTCTACGCGCGCGGATATGCTGGCGCCTGCGTTCTTTAGGTGTCGTATTTCAAGATCCGACCCCAGAGCTAGCTTTAGTCCCCATGCGTTGGGCCATTCTGCTCGCAGGGATCGTCGCCTGCACCTCTGCAGGGACAAAAGAAACTGCGTCGGTTGTGCCGAGCGGGAGCGATACCGTCGAGATCGTGATCGCAGCCACAACGGACGTGCACGGCCGCCTACGAGCCTGGGATTACTACACGGCACGAGCGGATTCACTGCGCGGGCTCTCACGCGCCGCAACCATAATAGACTCGATACGGCAGGCGAATTCCGGACGCGTGGTTTTGGTTGATGCCGGAGATCTCCTGCAGGGGAACCCGCTGACGCACTTCGCGGCCCGAGTCGACACGACGGTGGATCATCCGGTCGTCGCCGCGATGAACGCGATGCGCTACGACGCCGCGGCGCTTGGTAATCACGAGTTCAACTACGGGTTGGAGACCCTCGCTCGCGCGACGCGCAGCGCGACCTTCCCGTTCCTTGCCGCGAACGCATGGCGCACGGACGGGCAGCGCGCTTTTCCGGCATATCGCATCGTCGAACGAGCCGGGGTCCGCCTCGCGATCATCGGAGCGACGAATCCCGGTTCCGTGGTGTGGGATCGCGCGAACCTGCAGGGTCGTGTCGATGTTCGCGACATCGTCTCAGAAGTACGCCGGGCGGTGGGTGACGTAAAACGGGAGCGACCGGATGTTGTCGTCGCTGTTTTGCATTCCGGCGTGGACGAGCGGTCGAGTTACGACACCGTCGCGTCGCGAGTTCCGAGTGAAAATGTGGCGGCGCGTGTGGCGCGCGAGGTTGCGGGGATCGATCTCGTCGTGTACGGACATTCCCACAAGGAGCAGGCGGGCCTAACGATTGGCTCGACCTTGCTCATCCAGCCGCGCAACTGGGCGACGAGCGTAGCCGTCGCCACGTTAGGCGTCGTGCGCGGTCGCGGAGTCGTCGCGAAACGCAGCACCGTTATCCAGTCCGCCGGTCATGCCGAAAGTCCCACCGTTGTCGCCGCGGTGCGGCCGGCACATGAAGGAACGGTGCGTTATGTGGCGACGCCGCTCGGCCAGACAAATGTTGCGTGGCGCTCGGATTCTGTACGTGTCGCCGACACGCCGCTGATCGATTTCATCAACGAGGTGCAGCGGCGCCGCGCGGGGAGCGAGTTGTCGTCTACCGCGGCGTTCACACTCGCTCAACTGGATAGCGGCCCGATAACGATTGCCGAGGTCGCGCAGCTGTACCCATATGAAAACACGCTGCGCGCGGTGCGGATTTCCGGCGCCCAGCTGCGCGCGTACCTCGAGCACAGCGCGCGGTATTATCGTTCGTTAGGTACCACGCCGCTCGCCGATCCGGCGATCCAGGGCTACAACTTCGACATGATCTCGGGTGCCGATTACACCCTCGATCTTTCGAAGCCCGCGGGCGCACGCGTTGTGTCACTGACGGTACGCGGCCGGCCCGTAACTCCTACTGACAGCTTCACGCTCGCCCTAAACAACTACCGGCAATCCGGCGGCGGCGGGTTTGCGATGCTCGCGGGCGCGTCCGTCGTGTACGACGCGAAAGAAGACATCCGCGAGCTCTTGATCGACGAAGTGAGACGCCGTGGTACGTTGCGCCCGGAAGATTACTTCACGCGCAATTGGCGCCTCGAACCGCAGGCCGCGGTCGCCCAGGCCGTTGCAGAGCTGGCGCCCGCCGCGCGCGCGACGACGACGGCGAACGACGGACACCTAACGAATGGGCGTTGGCTGCGCGTCATCGCGACGAACGACTTCCACGGCGCGCTCGAGCCACGGACGGATTCAGCGGGGATCCCGCGCGGGG
>DATFBW010000372.1:0-8030 GCA_035253645.1 Gemmatimonadaceae bacterium
CATTACCGAGCGGCGCATCAACGCCGGCGTCGCCGCGTTAGGCCTGGATTTCGGCGGCAAATATATCGCCGACTTCCTCGTACGGCGCGAAGGAAACTCACTGTTCGGCCGGGCGCACCGCTGGACGACGTTCTACCGCGCGGGCGGCTCGTACCTCATGACCTCCGAGCCGTGGTGGCCACAGACTGGGCTGCTCAGGCACCTAACGACATTCAAGGTGCGCTACAATGTCGGCACCGCCGGCACGCGGCCGGACTTTGCGGATCAGTATTCGGCCATCTCGGTTGGCACGCAGGGGTTCGTGCGCGATGAGCTAGGCAACCCCGATCTCGCGCCCGAAGTCAAGACCGATCACGAAGCGGGCATCGATTTCATTTTCAAGAACCGCGTGCAGGTGTTGCTTACTTACGCGAAGTCACGTACGCGCGACGCCATCATCGGCATCGCGGCGCCAAGCGTTACTTGCTACAACACGCAGAACGCAAACGTTGGACAGACGCACGGTGAGACGTACGAGGCCACGATCGAGGGTGCGTGGATCGATCGGCCGACCTTCAAGTGGTCGACCAACTTCGTCTTCGATCGCACGCGCAGCATGGTGGACGAGATCAACCGCCCGTGCTACACGGATGGTATCCGCTATTACTGCGACAATTCACCGCTGACCCAGATGTGGGGCCAGCGCCTCGTTAGGAATCTGAACGAGCTGCGCTCGGTACACGCCAACTCAAAAGGGCAGTTCCAGGTCAACGACCATGGATTCGTCGTCCCCGTTGGCACCGGCAACAGCTGGCGCGACGGAATGGCCAAGAACCTGTGGGGAACGCTTCTCACGATCGATGGCATCGCGTATCGCTGGGGCGAACCGATCCTGGTCTGGGATGAAGACCTCGGTGTTGCGCTGTTCCATCCCATCGGAAACGGCGAAGCCGACCTCCGCTTCGGCCTTGGAAACAGGATCAACTGGAAGAGTTTCCAGCTCTATTTCCTCATCTCGGGCCAGCTCGGCGGCGACATCTACAACAATGTGCGCCAGAACCTCATGGCGAGCCTCGACCTTCCTGAGGTCGTACAAACAGGAAAGCCGAACGAATTGAAGAAGCCGTACTACTACTACAGCCGCGGCCTAACGCAGAACAACAACCTCTGGCTCCGAAACTTCGTCGAAGACGCCACGCACGCGCGGCTCTATGAAGTACAACTAGCGTACGAAATGGATCGCACGCGCTTCGGCTTCCTGCGCTCGATCGGCGCGGATCGTGTCAGCTTGCAGTTGATCGGCCGCAACCTCTTCACGTGGACGAATTACACAGGCCTCCGAGTCGAAGGGGGATCGCCTAACTACAAGGTGGATGATACCGACTACCCGATTTCCCGCAATTTCAGTCTCTCCATGAGCGTGGTGTACTAACATGAAAAACACATCTCGCACATGGCTCGGCGCGGCTCTGCTCCTTACCGCTTGTCAGAGCCTCGACATCGTCAACACGAACGCACCTTCAGTCGACGACGCCTTCGCGACGCCTAACAACGTTGAAACCGCGATCGGGTCGGCATTCAAGGGTTGGTGGGCTTCCACGAGTGGTGACGACCTCCGGCAGGGCATCACGTACACGCCGGCGCTTGCGCTGGCCGGTTTGGGAGGCGAGCTCACAGCCGTCACGCTCGGGCAATTCGACGACGTTGCGGCCGAACCTCGCTCGGAGTACAACAACTTCGACGCCGGCCAGTGGGTGAATCGTCTGCCATATCAGAGTTATTACGCATCCCTTGCGATGGCGACCGACGTGCTACGCATCCTCGACGCGGGCATGAAGTTAGGCACCGTCGATGCCGCGTTCCCTAACGGGCGAAGTACGACGCGCGGACGTATTTGGGCCAAGTTCGTTCAAGGCCTCAGTCACTTGTACATCGGACTGTATTTCGACAAAGGGTTGATCAACGACGAGACGAAGCCGCTCGATCCGTACTCGACTGATTTCCGGCCGTATACAGAGCTGATCGCGAAAGGCATCGCGCAGCTGCAGGAAACCATCACGTTGGCAACGACCGTAATCAGCGATACGCTCCGCTCGCCAACCTCGTGGGTGAATGGCTATGCGTACAGCAACGCCGATGTTGTGAAGCTGGCCAACTCGTTTATCGCGCGCGGAAAAGTGTACGGTGCGCGTACGCCAACTGAGCGTGCAGCGATCAATTGGAGCGAGGTGCTGACGTTCCTGGATCGCGGGATCACAGCGCCCGGGTTCTCGTACAGCTCGGGTTCCAAACAAGGGTTCATCCAGCAAGCCGATCCCAACATCCGCGGTACGCGGAGCTACTACGTACGCGGGGGCCAGCTGCAGACCGATGCGCGCGTAAGCAACTATCTCCTGGGACCGGCTGACACGACAGGTCGCTACCAGACCTGGCTCAACACACCGTTAGGCACGCGCGCGGCGTTCATCATTGGCACCCCCGATCGACGTATCCATGGCGCCACCGGCCAAACTTCGTCGGGGACCGTTTTCAGGTACCTGAGTTCCCAAACAATGTCGACCACGCAAGGTACGTACATGCATTCCAACTACCGGTCCATCAAGTACGGAACGGTATCGGATACCGGTGAGCGCGGCGTGAATTCCACGATGACGCCGACGGAAATGAACTTCCTGCGAGCCGAAGCGCTGCTGCGTCTAAATCGCACGGCCGAGGCCATCGCGTTGATCAATCCGTCGCGCGTGGCCGCGGGCCTCGCACCGGTCACTGCCACGGGACCGCCGAACACGCCAAGCTGCGTGCCCCGCAGGAACGATGGTACGTGCGGCGACTTGTGGGACGCGTTCGTGTACGAGAAGCGCATCATGACCTTCCTTACCGAGGCCACGATTCCCTGGGCCGACGCCCGCGGATGGGGCAAGCTGCTCAAGGGTTCTTTGATGCAGCTACCGGTCCCCGGTCGCGAGCTTCAGACGTTAGGCTTGCCGTACTACACCTTTGGTGGGACGTTGCCGGGGAGTGCGCCGTGACTAGTACCTAGCTCTTAGCTCTTAGCTCTTAGAGCGCTCGTTTCGCTAAGAGCTAAGAGCTAACGACTGGTTACTTCTCAGGACTTAATACCCCGCAAGAGACAACGACATTTCTATTCGTCGCGTCCGGGAAAATCGCGATATGATGCGTCCCCGAAGGGATGGTGATCCTAACGGGGACTTTCATTTGTGCCATCCCATCGCCGCGTGTTTCGATGAGGCGGTAGGTCATAGTCGTCCCCACGTCCTGCGCCACGTCACCGCATTGGCCGCCGCGCACGACCCACGCGTGTTTGTTCTGATAGGCGCCGCCGCGTAGATCGATCTCGGCCATCAACTCGTCTGGCCGGGCCGTGGGAACGAGCCGGATTCTACCGGTGATCCGATTCCCCGAAGCATTCGTCGGTACCATCGTCGCGACGAGCGTCTGAGCAGTGCCAGTAGTGGGCGCTGCTGCAGCTGGCGCGCTGGTGGTGGTCGTGGTTCCTGCGCCGCCAGATGCACAACTCGCTAGCAGGTAGGCAGCAGTTCCGGCAGCCACTCGACTAAGTCGCATTTTGCGTCCTCGTTGTTCGTTCGGTGACAACGAGAAAGTGGCGTTACCGCACTCCCTTCCGCTAGTTCGGGGGGATTGCGGCGTTCCAGATCTTCACGTCGTCGTAGAGACCATTCGCGATAATCGTCCCGGCCGTGTCGCGTGAACCGATGTACACGAGCTCACTCGTACTTTCTGCCGGCACCGGCTGTGGGCCGCGAGATACCTCGCCCGTGAGACGCAACTCCTGACCGTTCACATAGAGGTGCAGGTTCTGTACGCCAGCAGCGACACCGAAATCCCAGGTTAGACGGATCTGCAGCCAATCTCCCGCCCTCCAGCTGTAATCGCTGACAGCGACGTTATGCTCCCAGCGCACCTGATTCGCATCGTAAAAGATCAAAAAGATCTTGTTCTGATTCGAGCTGTTGTGTTTGCCCAGGTGGATCGAGCCGCGAGCTGGAGGAGACCCCTGCCAATCGCCAGTCCCCGCGATCGCGTACTTCAAGTTGTCGTCGTGGTTGTAATTCGGTCGGTACCAGAACTCGAGCGTTCCGCGAAGTAGCTCAACATTCTGTACACCGCCGCTGGTTTGCGGAAATTGGACCCGCTCGCCGATCGCGTCCGTGCGCAAACCGCTGCCAATTCTCGCGACAACGAAATCATTAGACGGTGCTGTGGCGATGACCGCCCCTGTCCCAGTGCCGACCGCCGGAGCTGAAATCGCTCCTGGGTTGTCCAGAGTCGTATGCAGTAACACCTGCGGCACCGCAGGGGGCGGCTGGGGAGTGGCCGAGGTAACTGAGCTGCCGTTGGAACAGGCGCCGATCACCGCCGCCAAAACGATGCCCCGCATCTCGTAGTTGACCATGAGAGCTCCTTTCTTTTTACACGTGCATCCGTCTGTCCAGACGACTCCGCGCTGGCCTCGGCAAACATATTTAACGTGTGCAGGCCCTGAGGGGGATTCTCGAAATAGCCCCGCCGCCGCCCATTGCTGGAGTCGCCGCGCGCTCCGCCATACTTTATCGGCACGCGCGTTAGGGCTTCCCCTAAAGAGAGGGACTGATGCGATCGGCGCTGCTCCTCGCACTCTCGCTAACGGTTGGCTCCATATCTCCAGGCCAGAGGCCGCCGGATACCGTGCGGCTGGAGGAACTAACGTGGACGGAGCTACGCGACCTCATGCGCGCCGGCCTCACATCTGTGATCATTGCCACGGCCGGGACGGAACAAAAAGGGCCGCACATGGTCACCGGACAACACCGTTTTGTCCTCGAGTACACCACGGAGAAAATCGCGCGCGCCGTCGGGAACACGGTTGTGGCCCCAATCATTACATATGTGCCTGAGGGGGAGTGGGACCCTCCGTCGGGGCATATGACCAAGGCGGGGACGATCTCGCTGCCTAACGAGCGATTCATGGCGCTGCTCGAAAATACCGGGCGCAGCTTCAAGGGCGGCGGTTTCAAGAACATCTTCCTCCTGGGCGATTCCGGCGGAAACCAGGACGGCATGCGGGCCGTGGTGGACAAATTGAACGGCGAGTGGAAGGACAGCGGCGTGCGCGTCCACTTCATCGGCGACTACTACGCCAAATCCGAACAGGATGCGGCCAAGTACCTGATGGAAAAACACGGGTTCACGTCCGCTCAGATAGGACAGCACGCGAGCGTCGATGCCACGTCCGAGCTGATGTTCGTCAATGCGGGCTACGTGCGTCGCGACAAGATCGCGCCGGGGACTCCCGAGAGCGGCGTGGTCGGAGATCCATCCAAAGCGAGCGCCGAGATCGGAAAGGCCCTCGTGCAGATCAAGATCGACAACGCGGTCAGGCAGATGAAAGCCAGCCTGGCGGAGAAGCGACCATGAGACTCCGAGCTTTTTCCCTGCTCCTTGCTCCTTCGCTCCTTGCGCCACTGTTCATCGCTCCGGCGTTAGGCGCGCAGACGATAGGACCTCCATACATCGAAGGCATGACCTGGGTCGAGGTGCACGACGCCATTCAAGCCGGCAAGAAGGCAGTCATTATCCCGACAGGAGGCACGGAGCAGAACGGACCGCACATGGTCCTGGGGAAGCACAACTATATAGTCACTTTCGTTGCCGGGGTGATCGCTCAAAGGCTCGGCAACGCGCTGGTGGCGCCGACGGTTCAATATGTGCCCGAGGGTGACTTCAACCGTCCCAACTTTGGCGATAAGCCCGGCGTCATTTCCAACCCTTCGCCGACGTATGACGCATTGCTGGATGCCGCCGCTCGCAGCCTTCGCGCGCACGGGTTCACGGAGATCCTCCTGATCGGCGACAGCGGCGGAAATCAGCAGGGCCTAACGAACGTCGCCAACAAGCTCAACGAAGAGTGGAAAGGAACCGGCGTGCGAGTATTCGCGCTGACGGAGTACTACGCCAAAAGCCGAGTGGAGCTGCGGGCCTGGCTCCTGGAAAAGTTCGGCTACGATGCCGCGACGGCCGGAAGCCATGCGGGCATCACGGACACCTCGCAGCTGTTGTACATTTTCCCGCAAGGGATCCGCAAGGACAGGCTCATGCCTAACGGCGGTGGGCCCGAGTCCGGAGTGAACGGCGATCCCACGAAAGCCACCGCAGAGATCGGAAAGCAGGCTGTCGAATTCAAGGTGAACGCGGCGATCGCGCAGTACAACGCGCTCAAGAAGTCACCCTAGCGAGCGCATAACACAGGGGGCGTGCGGCATCCGGGATGAAGCGTTTCGTAGGCTCTCCGTTCTCCGCTGCGCCTTCACCCGCTTTTGATTGCGACAGGGCGTGGGAGCAGGCGCTCGAGCAGCACTACGCGGCGCTGTGCGATTTCGCCGTCAGTATGCTCGGATCAGCCGATGTGGCGGCCGACCTTGTTCACGACCTCTTTTTGCACCTTTGGCGCACCCGCAGGCTGGGCGACGCCTCGCGTTTTGGGCGGCCGTATCTGTTCGTCGCCACGCGTAACCGGGCGCTCAAGTACCTGCGGCACCAACGCGTCGCACAGGGGTGGATCGAACGCACCCTGCTCGAGGAGCCTGTCTCACCGGAGACGCCCGATGCGCGCTGCGAGCGCCAGGACTTGGAGCGCGCGGTCGATCAGGCCATCGCAGAGCTCCCACCGCGTTGCCGCGAGATCTTTCTGCTTCGGCGCCGTGAAGAGTTGAGCTATAGCGAGATTGCGGAACGCGCGGGGATTTCGCTCAACACGGTGAAGTCGCAGATCTGGCGCGCGGCGCTCTTGCTTCGCGAGAAGCTCCGGGAGCATCTGGACTAGGCTCGCTCGTACAGCACGAACAGCGCTGCACACTATGGGGCCGCTCGAGGGTTCTGTATCCGGAAACGACACCTCGAGCTCGAACCAGTGCCGAAAGACGAAGATCTCATTCGGTTGATAGAAGGTGAATGCACGGCCGAGGAAGCGGCCGCGATTCAGCGATGGGTGAGTGCCGATCCTGAGCGAGCCGCGCTGCTGAGGCAGTTGCGCACAGTCTGGCGTTTAACTGGCGGTTCGCCGCAGCGCTGGAACCTCGATGCGGCTCGGAAACGACTTCAGAGTGCGGGAGCCGGCGTTGACGATGCCGAACCCCTGCCTAACGCGGGCGTTCGCGCTCCCGGCCCGGCACGGCGGTGGTATCTCTCGCGCTGGCCGATGCGCGCGGCGGCGGCGGTATTTGCGCTTGCCGCGGGACTGTACTGGGCGGCGCGGATGTCGCCAGAGTATCCCGATCGGGAATACACAACGGCGCCAGGACAGCGCGCCGAGTTGTCGCTGCGCGATGGTTCGCGAGTCTTGTTGAGCGTGGATACGCGGCTGCGCGTCCCGCGCGACTTCGGCGAAGCGACACGAACGGTGGAGCTGAGCGGCCAGGCCTATTTCGTCGTGCGACACGACGCGCAGCGCCCCTTCCTGGTGCAAACGCGCCGCGGCGTTGCCGAGGATCTGGGCACGGCCTTCGACGTGCGCGCTTATGATCATGAGTCGTTTGTGCAGGTTGTCGTCGCTGAGGGAGCCGTGGCCTTGCAGGCAGCGCGGGCCCGCGAGGCGGGCCCGGCGCGCCTAACGCTATATGCGCGCGATCGCGGCGTGATAGATGCCGGCGGCACGGTGCGCCGTTCTCCGTTAGTGACGGTCGATGACTACGTCGCCTGGACTCGCGGCGCGCTGGTGTTTCACAACGCGCCGGTGGACAGCGTCGTGGCGGAGCTGCGCCGCTGGTACGATGTGGACCTGCGTGTCGAGACAGCCTCGTTAGGCACCGAACCGATAACGATCACCTTCACGATGGAATCGGCGGGCGAGGCGATCGCCGCGCTCGCCAAAGTCCTCGACGCCGAGATCGCCCGATCCAATGGAGTGGTACGACTGGCCCCGCGCCGTTCGCGGGTTCGTTCACAGGAGAAGTGACCATGAAGATGTTTCGTCCCATTGCGCACTTCATCGTCCCCATGGCGATTGCGCTGGGCGCCATCCAGAGTGCGGCTCC
>DATFBW010000373.1:0-3051 GCA_035253645.1 Gemmatimonadaceae bacterium
AAGAGGGCGTCGTTGTGGACGAAGCGTTCGCGGCGACGTTCTTTCCCGAGGGCGCCGTTCTCGGCGCACGCCTCCGGCTGGCGGCATCGGCGAATCCATCGGGCCAGACGGCTCCACCGACGCCGCCGCTGACCGTCGTTGGCGTCGTGCCCGCACTTCCGCACCTGGGACCGCCGCAAAGCGATCAGCCCGAGGTATACGTCCCGATCGGAGCGCTGCCGCTGCCGGGATCCGGCACGATCATCGTGCGCGGCACCGATCTGCGATCGGCAGTCAACACGCTGCGCGAAGAGGTGCGCGCGCTCGACGCCGACCTGCCGCTCCACGCGATCGAGACGGTCGACAGCGCTGTTGCCCGAGCTCGCTATCCGGCAAAGATGGTGGGCACGTGGCTCGCGATCATCGCCGGGATCGCCCTGCTGCTCTCGTCAGTGGGCGTATACGCATTGGCGGCACATGCGGTGACCCAGCGCACGCAGGAAATTGGCGTGCGCATGGCGCTGGGCGCGCGTGCGTCCGAAGTGGTGTGGCTCTTCATGCGCAGCGCGGTCGCACAGCTCGCGCTGGGCATCACGCTGGGACTCATCGGCGTGCTGGCGACGACGCAACTGCTGAGAACATATCTGGGTGACGTAAGCCCCCGCGATCCTGTGACACTGGCAATCGTCGCAGGTGTGCTCGCCGCCGTTGCGCTCGCCGCCAGTCTGTTGCCAGCGCGGCGCGCGACACGAGTCGATCCGATCGTTGCATTACGGTACGAGTAACACGAAAGCTAATAGGGCTAGGAAGGTCATGGTTTTGGGTTTTTGCATCTCGAAGGCGGCGAAGGCAACGAAGGCGCGCGAAGGAGGCATCGGAGGTGGCGAAGATCCTTCGACTCCTTCGGCGCCTTCGTTGCCTTCGCGCGCCGTCGAGATGTGTGCCCCCAAACATCCCTTCGATTCCCTCGTGCCCTTCGTGGCGACTCTCTTTCTGGCGCTCTCCAGTCCTGCTGCGGCACAGGTGACGGCTGTTCGATTTGCGCGGCTGTGGGATGGCGACCGCGTCATCGACAAGGCCGTCGTGGTCGTGGACGGCAGTCGCATCGTCCGCGTGACGGCGGGAGGAGACCCTCCGGCGGGCGCGCGGGTCATTGATTTGTCGCGCTATACAGGACTGCCAGGCCTGATCGACGCGCACACGCACATTACGTATTACTGGGATCGTGCGCCGGGAACTCGGCCTCGTGGACAGCGGCGCCTGCCTGCGGTGACCGTATTTCTGGCGCAAGAGAACGCCCGGCGTACGCTGGAAACGGGCGTCACGACCATCCGCGATCTGAATGCGGCGAACGACACTGACTTCGCGATGCGCGAGTTGACGCGATCGGGCGCGATGACTGGGCCGCGCATCGTTGCATCGGGTCCAGGTCTTTCGGCGCGCGCCGGCGCCTCGCCCGACCCGGACGCAATGCGTAAGTCGGTCGAGGATCGGATCAAGGCGGGCGCAGATTGGATCAAAGTGTTCGGCTCGCGCGGTGGATTCGAAAACGTCGATGGGACGCAAACCGTCGCCTTCGAGGAGATGCGCGCGATTGTCGAAACCGCGCATCAGCTCGGCAAGCCCGTAGCCATTCACTCGTATGGCGCGGCTGGGGTGCGTGATGCGGTTCGTGCCGGCGCCGACTCCATCGAGCACGGCGCAGATTTGGACGACGACACGATTCGCGAGATGGCGGCGCGCGGTATCGTGTGGGTGCCAACCATCGATCACAACCGCTATTACATCGACGCAAAGGACGAGTACGGATTTGCGCCAGGGTCTGAGAGCGCCCTCAAGGACTACATCAATCGCAACTTCGATTCGCTGCGTCGGGCTGTCAAGGCAGGCGTGAAGATCGCGATGGGTTCGGACGCGGTGTATTCGATGTTTGGTCAGAACACGCGCGAATTGCGGTGGTTCGTGGATGCAGGCATGACACCGGAACAGGCGCTCGCAAGCGCCACGACCGTCCCCGCGGCGTTGCTCAAGATGGACACCCGATTGGGCAGAGTCGCGCCCGAATACTTCGCCGATCTCATTGCCGTCGAGGGCGATCCACTCCGCAACATCGACGCCGTAATCAACAACGTACGCTGGGTCATGAAAGAAGGCCGCGTCGTCGTCGACAGAACCAAGAATCCCCGGCTGCCGGGGTCCCCACATAACGATCGAGGTCGTTAACCAGCCATGCCTACGCAAACACGCTCGCTCGCCGCACTCGATCAGGCGCATCTTCTCCATCCGCTGCACCATCCGTCCGCGCATGCGACCACCAGAACGTGGGTGTCCGGACGAGGCGCGGTGATTACCGACGACGCCGGCCGCGAATACATCGACGGACTGGCGGGACTGTGGTGCGTGAACGTGGGTCACGGCCGCATCGAGTTGGCCGAGGCCGCCCATGCCCAGATGTCGCAGCTCGCGTATCACTCGTCGTACGCGGGCTCGACCAATCGTCCTGCGATCGCGCTCGCCGAGAAGCTCAGCACGCTCACCTATCCGTCGATCAACACGTTCTTCTTTACGAGCGGTGGTGCCGAGGCCACCGAAACGTCGATCAAGACCGCGCGCTTTTATTGGAAAGCCGTCGGCCGTCCGGACAAGACGAAAGTCATTTCGCGTCGGCGCGCCTATCACGGATTGACGCTCGCCGCGATGAGCGCGACCGGATTGAGCGCGTTCTGGCCGATGTTCGAGCCGCGCGTGCCAGGGTTCGTGCATATCGACCCGCCCGATCCCTACCGCTTCGTCACCAGCCGCGACGACGTCACCGTCGGCGTTGCCGCAGCCGACCTCCTCGAACAGGCGATTCAGGACGAAGGCCCGGACAGCGTCGCGGCGTTTATTGCGGAGCCAGTACAAGGCGCAGGCGGCGTGATCGTCCCGCCGACCGACTATTTCCCGCGCATTCGCGAGATCTGCGATCGATACGATGTGCTTTTCATTGCCGACGAAGTCATCACGGGGTTTGGAAGAACGGGCCGCTGGTTCGGTCTCGAGCACTACGGCGTCGAGCCCGACATCATGCAA
>DATFBW010000374.1:0-2598 GCA_035253645.1 Gemmatimonadaceae bacterium
CGGCCCGCGCCGCCAAGAGCTCGCCGATCGCGTTGTGCACCGTCGGGGCGCTAAAACGAGCACCTAACGAGCCGATCAGAGTGTCCGGCGCAATGTCGTTTTCGCCAAGCGCATCCAACACAGCTTGGGACGTATCGTCGAGACGGAAGACAGCCGCCGATGGGACGAGGTAGACGTAGCGCGCGCCATCAGCCTCGAAGGCGTGATACTCTCCGCGACGGAGCAGGTTCATTGTGTCGTCCCCGTTGCCCGTGCCGCTCCGGGAGCCCACGGATCCCAGCGCATGTACAGCGGAACTGTCACGAGCAGATGCGCGCGGCCGCGAATCGGGCGCGCTTCATTCGCCCCTCCTGGAGTCCGATAGGTGGCAACGACCCACACGTCGCCGATGTTGTTGCGCTGGCCGGAGCGTTGCGGGTTCGGGCCATCCACGTTAGGCGTGAAGAAGCCACGCGCGTCGATCGTTCCCACCCATTTGAGGTCATCGTCGTCGTACGTAACGCCGTATTCCTCCAGGCTCCACTGCGCCTCGACTCGCCCGAGAGCCAGGTCGTCAGGCGTGTCGGGCCGTCCGTCTGCGCCGTCGTTGTACGCGATGGCATCGAACTGCGCGTATTGCTTGGGGAAGCGGATCCCGCCCACGCGAGCCATCGCCGCGAGCGGCGTAACCTTGATGCGGCTCACTTTGTCGTAGACGGCGGCGCCCTTGGGGAGCGCAGCGCCGGCAACGAACACGTCGCGTTCGCCGATCACGGCCGTGGTATCGACCACAACTCGCACGTGTACTTCTTCCGCAGACGATCTGAGCACGCGCTCGATGCGCACGCCAGGTCCGAAGTCGATCTGGCCGGAGCTCACGTTAGGCGGCAAGTTCGCGCCAACGATCGTGATATCCTGTGCCGTGCCGCCTTTACGCAGTCCGCGCGGAATGATACCGGCGACGGCGGGGGAACCCGACAAGCGGGTGAGTTTGACGTCGATCCCATTTTCATCGTACCCGCCATTGAACCAGCGTCCCGACATCTCTTGCCAACCGGGCTCGATGAAAATGACCTCGCGCCACACGGAGTCGGCCGGCTTCCCCGCTTCCGTCGAACGGCCGCGCCACTGGTGGCCGGTGTACACCACGGATCGCCCCTGGCGCGTCACGGAGCCCCCGCCCGACACGAAACGATAGCTCGCGGTCGTCGCGAATTCGTCGTCGGCGCCCGCTTTCGTAATCGTTAGGCGACCGACGAAGTCGCCACGGCCAGGCTGCGTCCCGCTGAGAAGCCACGTCCCCACAATCGGCGGGGGACGCATCGTGGCCGACCACGCCGTCCATTCGGGCGTCCGCAGCGGAAACGCACGCGCCAGGTGCGAGATGGCTTGATCCATCGGATGCGGCTGCCCGGCGCTGTCGGGCGGCGGCGGGCCAAAACGCCGGAAGCCCTGAAAATCGGCAACCGGGTAATACCCCCGGTGCGTGGCGACAACCAGCTCCCACTCCTCGCGCGTACGGCGCTGGGTGATGACGCGCCCTAACGAGTGACACGCCTTGCACACGGTTTCGGTGCGGGTATCCGCGGTGTAGCGGTGGTCGATCATGCGCCGTTCACTTTCGAAACGACCGGCGCGCAGCTCTTCCGGCGCCAACCCCTGATTGTTCGACAGATACTTCACGATCTCCCGCGCCTCGGCCGGATCGACGCGAACGTCGTTGAGCGTGACCATGCGGCGCAGCGAAGTCTCCCACCCTTCCGGCGTTTTTCGCATGTACGACAAGCGGCTCATCATCCCGGTCGAGTCACGCTTATGGCAGCGCGCACAACGCGCGATCGTTGCTTCGTGCTTGATGGCGAAACCCGTCGTGGTGTCCCGCGGTGGTTGCGCTCTACCGAGGTCCGCCCAAAAGGCGAGCGCTAGAGCGCCGAAAAACGTCCTGGTAGCAGTGCACGGACTCACTGACTGGCGCCCTCCACTTATCGACGAGAAATCAAAGGGGTCTCACCCCCATTGATGGGCCGGGAATTACAAGATGTGCAAGAGGGCTGTCAAGCAAAGACAAGCATGCGTTTTCCGACGAGCAGGGAAAGAGCGCCGAGAAAGTCTCCCAGCGGCACAGCCCCTTCGTTCTTACAGTAGACGTCGTAGAGGTCGGGCACTTGCGACGCTGCCGGCGCCAGATCGAGCAAGGTGACGAGGTTGACGCCACGGGCATGCCGGATGGGTGTTGCCATAAGCGGGCTCGTTATTCGCTCCTCGAGCACCACGAGGTTATCCCGAACCGTCGGGAGCATCGAGCGTTCTACCTCGGCGCCGCGCGCCAGCGTTATGCTGTCCCGCTGCTTCAGTGCCGCAAATGCGGCCTGCACGTCGGCGTCGCGGCGGACGGTCTCGATATCCACGTCCTCGTTAGGTGGGCCGCCGTCAAGCACGTCCCGCTCGCGGCGTGCGCTCCAAAACTCCGACGTCTCAGTCGTGACGGCGGCTTGCGCCAGCGCGACGCGCTGCTGCTCCAACGCCTCGTAGATCGCCTTTTCGCGCGCCTCGAACAGGGCCAGCGCGGGCTTTGACATTGCGTCGTTCGTAAGGCTCGTGTGTACGACAACGGCCGCG
>DATFBW010000375.1:0-13412 GCA_035253645.1 Gemmatimonadaceae bacterium
CGATGTCGCGCCAAACACCGAAGCCGAACGTGTGACTGGCGGCCCGGGCGTAGCGTAGCTGCGAAAGGGGGATGCGAAACTCGGCGGTCCAACCTAACGAGTCGACCATGGTGGCGACGTCCCAGATGCCGTCCCAGGAACCGTCTTCCTGACCGTCATTGACGATCGTGTAGTCGCGCTTTACGCCGTCGGGATTCACCGCGAACTCGAAACCGGTCCGTTTGTCGCCATACGAGTCGATGAGGACCTTGATCTGATCGGACGGCCCGCGCACATCGCGCCGCGAGAGCGCCCGCATGATGCTGTCGGGGTGCGGATCGTACATCCGCAGGAAGACATACAGGTTCTTTTCGTCGAACGCGGCCTGAAATTCAGTCTTGAGTGAGGGGGTGGTGTCCAGGCGCGGCTGGAATTGGCGGAATTCGGAGTACTTGGTAGCCGTCTGCCACACCGGATCGTCATTACGGCCGTCAATCTTGGGTTCCTGAGCTGCCCGTGCGGCGACCGCTGATAGCGCAGGAACCGAATTAGCGCCGCGCTGCGCTTGCGATGAGGCAGTAGCCGGCAGGCTTACAACGACAGCAGTAAAGGCAAAAACAGCACGGAGCATGAGGGTCCCCTGACCTTGTGACAGCGAGTAGGACAGAGGCAGGGCCGATTTGGTTGGCAACAAGGTTGATTTTCCAGCACACGCCCGCCGACACCTGTCGGCGCAATTGGCGACGTCAGCCGGTGCTGCCTAACGCAGGGCTACGGCTCAGGGTTGCTGCCTTGCAGGACCGAAGCGAAGATGAGCGCGCCCAGAACCATCCCTCCCTCCCAGGACGCCTACAGTGATCTCCGCTCAGCGCGTAATGCGTCTCCCATTCTACGCCCTCGTTGTATCCGTCGCCTGCAGTCAGCCGACATACGACCTTGTGGTTGCGAACGGGCGTGTGATGGATCCCGAGTCGCAGCTCGACGGCGTTAGGCACGTTGGTATAAAGGGCGACAGCATCGCCGCTATCTCAGAGCGGCCGCTACGAGGGACACGCGTGATCGACGCGACGAATCACGTGGTTGCTCCCGGCTTCATTGATCTGCACGAGCACGGCCAGCAGGAAGAGTCGTACAAGATGATGGTTCGTGACGGCGTGACATCAGCATTCGAATTGGAAATCGGGACCGCCGATGTCGCGCCATGGTATGCCTCACGCGAACCCGGGCAACTCGTCAACTACGGCGTGAGCATAGGACACATCCAGGCGCGGATGAAAGTCCTGAAGGATCCGAGCAAGGGGTTGCTGCCGATTGGGATCGGCGGGAGTGGAGCGGCAAGCGATGCGCAGATCGCCGACATCGAGAACGTTATGCGCAAAGGCCTTGCCGAAGGGGCGGTCGCAGTGGGATTCGGGAGCGCATACACGCCGGGCGCGACGATGGCCGAGATCGAGCGCATGATGCGGGTGGCCGCCGAGGGGAATGCGTCGGCGCACATCCATATGAGGAGTAATGTCGCGGGGCTCGATTCGACGATTACGGCGGCCGCGGCCGCGAAGGCGAAGTTGCACATCGTGCACGTGAACTCGAGCGGCGACACGAATCTGGTGGCGTTTCTCGAACGCATCCAAGCAGCGCGTGACAAGGGGCAGGATGTCACGACCGAAGCGTATCCGTACGGCGCAGGCATGACGGAGCTCGGCTCCGCGCTATTCGATGACTGGCGGACGTGGCCGGATTCGCGGTTCGGTTTGCATCAGCTGGTCTCTACGGGTGAACGCCTAACGCGGAAGACTTTTGCGGAGGCACGATCGAAGGGGGGCACCAACGTGACGGTGATCATTCACGGACGCAGTGAAGAGCAGACGCGTGCGTCGATCGTGAGTCCGCTCACTATGATCGCGAGCGATGGCTTCATTGAAAATGGGCGGGGCCACCCGCGCACTTCCGGGTCCTATTCCAAAGTGCTTGGGAAATACGTGCGCGAAGAAAAGGCGCTCACGCTGATGGACGCCCTGCGCAAGATGACGATCGAGCCCGCTCGGCGGCTGGAGGCACGCGTATCCGCGATGGCCGACAAGGGGCGCGTGCGCGTCGGGGCTGATGCGGACCTAACGATTTTCGATCCGGCGACGGTTATCGATCGCGCGACGTACGAGGACGCGACGATTCCACCCGTGGGAATCCCTTACGTGCTCGTTGGCGGCCAGGTCGTGGTCGACTCAGGAAAAGTGACGACGGCGCGACCAGGACGCGCTATTCGAGCGTCCTCCTAGCAAGAGCGAGGAACGTGGAGCCCTCTACGCCTCTAGAGTGACGGGCGCTTGAGATGTATGTCTGTATTCGCCTGGAACTGATGAGCGACGGATAGAATCTTGTCGTCATTAAACAAGCCGCCGACGATCGTCGCGCAGACGGGCTGTGGCTTGAGCTCCTGCGGAGGCGGCTGATTCCCGCCGGCGGGTGCACCATCGCGCCGGCCTTGCTGCTGCGGGACGTCGAACTTGTACGGGAAGACCACGCAAGGATGGCCAGTCTGCGCGTTAGGCCCGACATCAGCCGTGGGAGCCCCGATGAACATGTCCAGGTCCTTCATGAACTCGCCCCACTTCGAGATCAACATGTAACGCCGTCGTTGCGCCTGGACGAACTCGAACGCGCGCGGACGCCGGCCGTTCACGAAACGTGGATTCCAGTCGGCCGGCGCCATGGGATTGGCTGGCGTGGCAGGCGTCGTTGAAGGAGTCGCGGCCGCTGGAGCACCGGCCCCGCCACCGCTTGCGTTAGGCGCGGGCTCGGGCAGAGCGGTCAGGTCGAGGCCGATCTCTTTCGCCTTGCGCTGCACATAGGCATCGAATGCAGCCGCACCTTCGGCGCCGAGTCCACTGCTCGCTCCCGGGACGGTTGGCCGTACACCGATCGTAACTGGCTGCATCCCAAGGTCACGCAGCTTGTCTACCAACTCTTTGGGCGCGTTAGGGTCAACGCCGATGCGCAATGACGCAAGCTTGGTCTTGCGATCGAACTGGAACGGCGTCATCACCGTCGATGGATCCTTTTCGTCGACGCCGTGAATGGCGTTGAAGACCATCGCGCAGTCTTCCACGGTGCGGCACATCGGGCCGACGCGATCCATTGACCACGCAAGCACCATCCCGCCATAACGACTGATTCGTCCAAAAGTAGGACGCAGCGCGCTTATGCCGCAGCGCACAGCTGGTGAAACAATGGATCCCTGCGTCTCTGTACCGATGCTAAAGGCCACACATCCCGCCGCGGTCGCCGAAGCTGGGCCTGCGGACGAGCCGCTCGAGCCTTGCGTCAGGTTCCATGGGTTGTTCGTGCGGCCTCTGAACCACTGGTCATTCTGCGCAAAGAGCCCCGTAGCGAGCTTTGCGATCAGCACGGCGCCCGCGTCGCGCAGCCTAACGACAACTTCGGCATCGTCATCGATGATCTGATTTTCGAAATCTTTGGCTCCCCAGGTCGTCGGCACACCTTTCGTTGCGAAGAGGTCTTTGAGCCCATACGGAAGACCGTGCAGTGGACCGCGATAGCGGCCGGCGCTGATCTCGGCGTCGGCCTTGGCGGCTTCGGCGCGCGCCTGCTCCTCCATGATAGTGACGGCGCAGTTGAGCGTCGGATTGAGCTGCTTGAGTCGCGTTAGGTAAATGTCGGTCAGTTGCGCCGACGTGATGCGGCGTGCCTTGATGAGCCCTGCCAGCCGGTGCGCGGGCAGGTAGGCGATGTCCTCCGGTGCCGTCGGAATGGGGCCACGCCAGTTCTCCACGGTGAATACAGCGCGATCGAATGCCGCGCGGCCGCGCTCCTTTGCGAGCTTTTCCATCAGCGCTCCCGTACCGCCGGGGTAGGGCTGAAACTGCAAGGCGGGCGCTTCACCGTTGCCTAACGCAATAGGAGGTTGTTGCGTGGGCTGCTGTGCACCGCTCACCGCTTGCGCGCGCGCCACGGTAGCCATGCCGAAGGCACTCGCCGCGGCTGACACGAGCGAAAGAAAGACGAACTCCCGGCGATCGAGGCCAAGGCCATGTTCATCGACGTCGAGCGCGTAGAGCTCGGATTCGACCTGATCGAGAGCTTCTTCGGGAAGAGTCACAATGAGTCTCCAGTCTTCAGTGGGTCAGTCTGATTACGCGCCCGCAACGGCGAACGTCAAGCGCCGGCTAAACTCCCGACGCAAGAACAACATGCTGATCGTGAGCTGCACGATGACAGCAGCTACCGAGAGGTACCAGATCCAATTGAGTTGGAAGCCGGGCAAGCGCGCCAAAATGAAAGCCGGAATCGCCACGAGCGCGATACGCGCGGCGGACGCGATGAGCGAGGGGATCGTATTCCCCATCGCCTGGAACATGCTCGAGGCGACGAAGATGAGCCCTGAGGCGATATAGTTCCATGACACGATCCGCAAATAATCTCCGCCAACCGCAATGACCGCTGGATCGGATGAGAAAAAGGCGACGAGCGCGCCGGGTGCAATGTTGCAGAGGACCGCGAAGACGAGCATGACGGCGCTGGCCATCAGGGCAGCGTCCTTGAACGTCGCGATAACACGGTGACCGAGCCGCGCACCGAAATTCTGGCCGGCAACGGGGGCGACGGAGAAGCCTAACGCGACCACCGGCATGAACCCGGCCTGGATGATGCGCATGCCGATGCCGAATCCTGCCTGCGCGGCGGCGCCAAACGGCCGACTGATCGTGTACACGATGAACATGTACACAGCCATGAGGATGAACTCGAATCCCGCGGGCAGTCCGATGCTGAGCATCTGCTTCCACAGCTCGTACCGTGGCTTCCAATCGGCGGGGACGAAGCGCAGAAAAGCGTCCGGGCGGATAAAGTACAGCGTCAGCCACAACACAGCGACGACCATCGCGATCAGGGACGCAATCGCCGCTCCGGCGACGCCTAACGCGATGCCTGTCCCCCAACCGAAAATCAGGAAGGGTGCGAGGATCATATTGATGATTACCGTCACCGTCGCCACGATCATCCCGGGCTTGAAGTTGCCGACGGCACGGAGCGCGGCCCCCATCGCGACCATCAGGAACTGCAGAGCGAGCGCCGGTATGAACCACAACAAATATTCCGACGCGAGCGCCGCGGTCTTCGCGTCGGCGCTCATGGAATTCGAATACCACCGACGCAGCGCCATGCCCGCGATGAGCACCACCACTCCAACTAGCGTCGCCAGCACCTGCGATTGATTGAACATGAGGAGCGCGTGCGTGCGATCCTTGCGCCCCGCCGCATGGGACACGACCGTGGTTGTCCCCACGCCCAGCATTTGCGTGAGTGCGAGGACGATGAAGCTCAGGTTGCCGGCGATACCTACGGCCGCAACTGCTTCGGTACCCAGGCGACCCACCCAATACAAGTCGATGAGGAAATACAGGGTCTGAAAAACCATCGTAACGAGCATGAAGCTCGTCGTCTTCAGGAGGTGGCGAGTTATCGGCCCGGTTGTCAGGTCTTGCATCGTTTGTCGAGGTGATCGCCCAGTTCGCGAACTCTTTCGCCGCGCTATAACCTAGAGGACCTATGATTACGCTGCGAATTCTCTGCGTCGTCCTGCTCGGAAGTCGTCTGGCGGCCCAGCCGACACCGGTGAAGGCATTCACCGGCCTGACCCTGATCGACGGAACCGAGCGTACGCCGATTCCTAACGCGACAATCATTGTGCAGGACGGAAAGGTCATCCGCGCCGGTCCGGCGCCGAGCATCGTGATTCCACCGGGGGCTCAGAGGATCGCGTTGGATGGGAAGTTCGTCATTCCCGGCCTGATCAATGCGCACGGGCATGTGAACGACGCGGCGCGCGACCTGCGCACCTACGCCGCCTACGGGGTCACCACGGTCTTCAGCCTCGGTGGCGAGCAGCCCGCGGTTTTTGCCGCGCGCGCCGAGCAGACGAGTCCCGCACTGAATCGCGCACGCGTCTTTGTGTCAGGCCCCGTACTCACGCCAGCCACACCTAACGAGGCGCGTACGCAGGTTGCGGAGCTCGCAGCTCGAAAAGTCGACATTGTGAAGATCCGTGTCGACGATAACCTCGGCACCGTGCAAAAAATGTCGCCAGAGGTCTACCGCGCGGTCATTGACGCGGCGCATGCCCAAGGTCTGCGTGTCGCGTCGCATCTGTTTTATCTCGCTGATGCGAAGGACTTGCTGCGCGCGAAGGTCGACTTTATCGCGCATAGTGTGCGTGACGCAGAGGTCGATGCCGCGTTGATCAGCGCGCTCAAGATGTCTGGGGTCTGCTACTGCCCGACCTTGATGCGTGAAGTTTCGACGTTCGTATATGAGTCGACGCCAGATTTCTTCGCGGATCCGCTCTTTCTCAAGCACGCAAATCAGGAGTGGGTGACGACGCTCAAGGATCCGGCGCGGCAGCAGGTAATGCGGACGAGTGCGAGCGCGCAGCGGTACAAAGTCGCTCTGGAAGTGGCGAGCCGAAACGTGAAGCGCTTGGCCGATGCCGGCGTGCCCATCGCGATGGGGACAGATACAGGTCCGACCGGACGCTTTCAGGGTTACTTCGAGCTGATGGAGCTGGAGTTGATGGTGAAGGCGGGGCTCACGCCGCGTCAGGCATTGAACGCAGCCACACGGGATGCAGCGCGCTGCATGAAGCTCGACGCGGAGCTCGGTACGCTGGAAGTTGGGAAGTGGGCGGATTTCGTCGTGCTTGACGCCGATCCGCTCGCGAACATTTCAAACGTTAGGCAGATCGCTTCCGTGTGGATCGCCGGAAATCAGGTGGCGCGCTAGCCGCTTACGTGGTCCTGGCGCGAAGGTACTGCGCGATTTCCGTGAACCGCTGGGACGACTCTTTTCCTGCATGCTCTTCGACGTAGTGCTCGGCCCAGCCTAACGGTGTAGCACCGTGCGCTGTGTCTCTTGCCTGCAGGCTGGCGCCTGCGTCGACCAGGACTTTAACGGTGTCGAGGGAGCCTGAACATACGGCGTGGTGTAGCGGGGTCGCGTGCGCGTACAGGTCCTTGCTTGGGGCGCTTATGTCCACGCCGCCGATTCGGAGGAGCCTAACGAGCGCTTCGCTCTTCCCGCGCAATGCGAGCAGCGAAAGCACCATTTGCTTCTCGCGAGTGTCGATGGAAGGCGCCAGCCGCTCGGCATCCTGCCAGCGACCCAAATACAGAGCTGTTGCGAGAGTGCCGTCGGCGCCGCGTTGGATGAGCCGCTCGGCGGCGGCAGCGTGGCCGTTGACAAGCGCGCTCTCGGGGACGCCCTGCGCTGAGGCGCCCGCATCTATTAAGGTGTCGATCAGCTGGAGTTGCACCCCGCAGCGGTCGGCAACCCAGGACCACGCGACCAACTTCAGCGCATAATCCAGCTGCTCCTGCAACGTGCGCACGTTTTCGCGTTTGGCGGCGGCGATGATCGCCTGTGTCACCTGCGCAATGTTTTTGGGTAGCGTGTCGTTGCGCACGGGATCTTCCGCGACAAACCACAAAAGGTACGGTTTCTTGAAGAAGCCTTTCAGCGCACCGCCGACTTTGTCGCGCAGCCAGGGACCAGGCGACGTGAGTCGCTCGCGCACGAGACGCGGGTGATCTCTCGTTAGGCGCTCCACGGCCGCGATGTCGCCCGCGTCGATGGCGGCGACTGCCTCCCGGAAGAGCGCATCGAGTTTACCCGCGTCGTTCAAGCGTGTCAGCCTTTGGTAAGGAGTGGCGCGCCGGCTTGCCGATAGCCCATGGCGGTATTGGCAGAGTTGCTTACCGGACGTTAAGACTATGCAGTCAATTTTTCCGGGGACACACGATGCTTCGCTTTTTCAGAACCTCCGCCGCCCTGTCGGCAGTGCTGGTCATGGGGGCCGGCTCTCTTCTGGCTCAGGATGCCGCGCGGTCGGTCGCCGGCGGTGGAATTCTCGTACCGGGCTGGATGGGTAAGATCGACGCGAAGGAGGCCGAGGCTGGTCAGGCGCTCAACAACTCGAAGTTGGCCAAGGAAGGCGACGGGTTTCGCGTGACTACCGGTCCCGCCGTCACCTATTGGAGTGAGGCGAACAAGGCCACTGGCAATTACACGATCAAGGCCACGTTCAAAGAAGAGAAGTACATGGCGCTCAACAACCATCCGCATCCATACGGTATCGTGATTGCCGGAAACGACATGGGGACGGATAAGCAGAGCTTCCTGTACTGCGCGGCATACGGCAACGGCACGTTTATTGTGCGTGGCATGGGCCCGGAGCCTTTCCAGGTGAATGGACGGCGCGGCGAGACCAATGCAGCCGTAAACAAGGCGGCGGGTCCGGGTGAGCCTGTGACGCAGGAGATTGCGGTGTCGGTGAAGGGAGACAAGGTCGAGTGCGCTATCAACGGCACAGTGGTCGGGAGCTATGACAAGGCGACGCTCGTGACGGACGGAAAGCTCAAGTCTACCGACGGTGTTTACGGCATCCGCTTCGCGCACAACACAGAGGCGGTGGTGACAGGGCTGACATTGACCAAACACTAGAGCGCCGACTCGTTAGGTACGGTGCTCCGCCGAGCGCCCCGCTAACGCGGGGCGCTTTTGTTACGCATGCTCAAGGTTATTCTCGCCAACGATGTATCTGTTCCGGGAATTGCTCGTCGCCGATCTCGCGGCAAAAATCGACGAGCTGAGTGCGCGGGGCTCCTAACCAGCGGAGATCTTCCGTGTCTTCGGTGATCGGGGCATCCGTGCGCAACGTTGCCAGCCGCCGGTACAGCGCCAGCTCGTCATGATGTTCGCGCAGCGCCGCGGCTAAACCGGCCGCGCCGCGGATGGCCACCCGCCACTGGCGCTCGTCGTTAGGGATCTCTTCGATGTGCTTGTAGTGCGCGAGGATGGCGGCTGCCGACTTGGCGCCCCAACCCGGGATTCCGGGATATCCGTCCGCGGAATCGCCCACGAGCGCAAGCCAGTCGGGAATCGATGCCGGGGGAACGCCAAACTTCGCGATCACACCAGCTTCGTCGAAGAGCCGGCGGCGCATGCGATCGAAGCACACGACGCGCGTTCCACGCACACATTGCGTGAGATCCTTGTCTGTCGCGCAGATGACCACCTGCTCGACGTTAGGATCGCGATCGGCGCGAGCCGCGGCCGTTGCCAGCGCGTCATCGGCTTCGAACTCCACCATCGGCCAGACAACGACGCCCAGCGCGGCCGCTGCGCGCTCCGCCAGACGAAACTGGCTCCACAGATCGGGCGGGATCCCGTCACTCGTCTTGTAGCCGTCGAAGAGCTCATTGCGGAACGACTCGATGATGTAATCGAATGCCACACCGACATGTGTCACGTCGTCCTGACGCAACAGGGACAGCAATGTGCGCAGGATCCCGCGCGTCGCGCCGACTTCCACGCCGTTAGGCAGCAACGCCTTGGGTGCGCCGAAATAACAGCGAAACAGCTCGAAGGTCCCGTCCACGACATGTACTTTCATGATGCGAGCCGCTGCAAACGTTTCATGCCCTCGCGCAACGAGCTTCCGTGCTTTTCGATATCGGCCCAAACGTCACCAACGGCCGTCATGCGCGCGGGCATGGTCCGCAAGGTAAAGGTGCGTGGTCCCACACTGCCGCTCTCGAGCTCTTCCCACGTACATGGCGCCGAGATCGGCGCGCCCGGCTTGGCACGAACGGCGTATGTCGCCGCAAAGGTCGCCGGTGGGTGGTTGCGCCCAGTGTCCATGTAGATCCGGCCTTGCCGATCCACTTTGCTGAATTCGAGTGTGAGGTTTTTGGGGTCGCGCTTTACGAGCTGAGTCCCGACGATGTGTCCGAAGTGCGCCACTTCGCCGACCGGCATCTTGCCGTCGAGGGGCACGACAATATGAAATCCCTTGGAGCCCGAGGTTTTCACCAGGCTCGTTAGGCCCAGCTCGGCGAGAAAGTCTCGCAACTGCAGCACAGCGTTGCGCAGCCGCTCGGGCTCGTCCTCGGCGGGATCGAGATCGAAAACACAGAGATCGGGCCTGTCGAGGTGTGGCACGCGGGACGTCCAAACATGCGGGGTGATGCAATTCTGATTGGCCATCCACAGGAGAGAGCGAGCGTCCGTCACGAGTGGGTGGTGCACAGTGCCGCCGTGTTTTGGAACCTCGACACGTTGCAGCCATTCAGGGAACCCCTTCGTGACGGACTTTTGGAAGAATCCCGGTTCGCCGATGCCACGATGAAACCGTTCCATCGTCACCGGCCGACGCACGATGTGCGGCAGGATGTATTGCGCCATCGTTTCATAGTAGGCGGCCAGCTCACCCTTGGTGATACCGTCATCGGGGAAGAGGACCTTCTCAGGATGGGAGATCACGCGCTTTCGCGCGTAACCTCGCGCGCGGACTTGTCGCTCCGGATGCCTAACAAGCGCGAATGGCGCAACTTGCCGTGCACAGTCCACTCGATAAAGGCGACGTGCACGACGATCTTGGGACGCACCCAATGCGCCCGCAGCCTGGGAAGTCCTTTGGCCTTTGTGAAAGGAGATGCAGGGAGCTCGAGGGCATCCAACTTCGCGCGCAGCTCTAGCAAGAGCTTTGTGTCGAACCCGGTGCCGACTTTCCCTGCGAAGACGAAGTCGTCATTGTCATAATACCCCACCAGGAGCGCGCCGAGTCCGACACGGCCGCCTTGCGGATCGGTGAAGCCACCAACGACGAAGTCCTGCGCGGCTTCACACTTCATCTTGAGCCAATGCGGCGACCGCCGGTGTTCGTATGGCGAGTCGCGTCGTTTCGCGATGACGCCTTCCCAGCCTTCGCTGCACGCACGCTCCCACGGCTGCGCGTCATTCAGCGCAGGTACACGCCGCATAGGCGGTTCCAGCGGCAGCATGCCTAACAAGGCTCGGCGTTCCTCCAACGGGAGGGGCCTAACGTCGCGGCCGTCCAGCCACATGACGTCGAACACGTAGTACGTGACGTTACCGCGACCCCATGTGATTTCGCCGTCGAGGATGGCGTCGCGCACGGGAAGCCGCGCCACCGCGTCAGCGATCGCCGGATGGTCGTGCTCCAACCGGTTGCGCGAATACATGCGGATCTGCTTTCCGTTCTTATACGTAAGCAGCCGGATGCCGTCGTACTTGCGCTCGAAGATCCACTCGGGGCCTGTAAAGCGTTCCTGCGTGAGCGTCGCAGCCATCGGCACGAGCCAATCCGGGAAACGAAGCACAAGAGGTCTGAGGTCTGAGGCCTGAGGTCAGAGGAGGTCAGGCTCAGAGGTCAGAGTAAGACTGAAGGCGCTCTTGCTGCGCCGGGCATTGCGTGCCTACACGCCTAACTGGACCGTCCATACGGAAAGGATGAGCCGCGCCGTGCGGTTTTGTTAGGGGTATCATAGCCACTCAAAGTGCGAGGCCAGGATGGGTTACAGTCACGTCGTGCGTTGGTGCCTAATTGTGCCGATTGTTGCCGCTCATGCCGAGGCGCAACAGCCTCGGGCGGCTCGGCAGCTCGCACCGGGGAATCATGAATTCAACCTCCGACATGGCGGAAGGACGCGCACTTACATCGTGTACGTGCCACGCGAACTCTCTGCACCGCCGCCTGTGCTTTTGGCGTTTCACGGCGGAGGGGGGAATGCGGACGGCTTTCAGAAATACGCTGAGCTGGACGCCGTAGCCGATCGCGAGCGCTTCCTCGTGGTGTACCCTAACGGGACTGGTCCGCTGCCTCGCCGATTGCTCACGTGGAACGCGGGCGATGGTTGTTGTGGCTATGCGCGTCAGCGCAACGTCGATGACGTCGGTTTCGCGGCCGCGTTGATTGGAGACCTCGAGAAGCGGACGCGCATCGATCGTCGCCGCATTTACGCGACGGGCCATTCCAATGGCGGCATCATGTCGCATCGCGTCGCGGCGGAACGTCCGGATCTTGTTGCAGCGGTAGTGCCGGTGGCAGGCTCACTCGATCTGATGCGTTTCAAACCGGCGCGTCCTGTGGCCGTGTTGCAAATCCATAGCGTGGACGATCCGCGCGCGCTCTATGGCGGCGGACTGGGTCCGCCGTTCCCGGGCACCAACAATCGCATCCTGCACCAGCCCGTGGTGGCGGGCCTCGAGCGTTGGGTAGCGGCGAATTCCTGCGGCGCTCCGGACACGACCGACGTTAGGCGCGGAGCTGCCGGGACGCGGATGGCGAATCATACCGCAACACGAATAGTCTGGCGCTCGTGTCGCGGGGGTGTCGAAGTCGCTCACTGGCGGCTCACGGGCTCAGGACACGCCTGGCCCGGCGACGCACCGCCGCCGGGCTCCGAGGCCATCTCGGGTCCGCAGACCACAATCGTGCGTACAGCCGAGGAAGTGTGGGCCTTCGCGTCGCGCTTCAGCCGTTGAGCGGCTGCCTAACGACTAGCTCGAAGGTGGCACCAGCCCCATCATGCGCATATAGGTGATGATGTTGCCGTAGTGCAGGTTGCTATGCGCGACGTTTCCCATGAGTTGGCTCATCGCTCCCTGACCGGCATATACTGTATTACAGGCAGTGGTCGCCTGCTTGAGCTTTGTCGCCAGCGTCGCCTTGTCGGTGCTTCCCTTTTCGACAGGATCGGCCCATTCCACTTTGCGGCCGCTCGCGTTGGCGCAATACCAATTGTAAGAGTCGGCCAAGTGCCCGATGAGCTGGCCGAACGTGCGCACCGTTTGAACCGGCCGGTAACTGTATTTGTCCGCCGGTACTGCGTCGGCCGCCTTGGTGATCCATCCGTTGACCTCTTGCCAGCCCGCACGCACGGCCGCCGGTGCATCGTTAGGCTGCTGCGGCTCCGCTGCTGCCGCCGCGCCTTTGGCAATCCTGAAGGTGCCGGTCTGATTGTCCGCGGTGACGCGACCCGTGACGCTGCCTAACACGACGGTGCCCTCGAGGATCAGGCGCGCGGCGGCCTGGCCGCTCTCCCCCATCTCGAGCCTGAGCGCACCGGTCGCGAGATCGAATGTCCCCCTCTTCACGTCTCCGGGGCTGGGCAGACCCGTGAGGGTGCCGGTTACCACCGACTTGCCATCGAACTTTAGGTCCATCGTGACAGCAAACTGCGGCGTCGCTCCGGGGCCGATGTGACCGGTCCACGTGCCTGTGATTGGATCCGAGCCTTGCGCCGCTAGCGCCAACGGAAGGACCAGGGAGGCGGCAATCAAGCGTACAGACTGGTTCATAGAGTCCCCTGTTAGAAGGGCATGTTGATGCAGCCAAGAAAAGGCGCCACGCACTCGGCCGGCGCAAGTCAGAAGGAGTGAGCGGCTGACGGGATGCAGCGAACGGCAATGGCTGCGTCCCATCGCCTCGTGCTGAGGCCTTGTTAGGCACTTATTGCGTCGCGCGACTAACGACCTCGGGCATGTGTAGTTTTGGTCCACTGCTTGCGATCCGTCCCCAGCAGAAAGCGTTCAACGTCAACTGGTGGCGCATCATGCAG
>DATFBW010000376.1:0-20706 GCA_035253645.1 Gemmatimonadaceae bacterium
AACGTTGAGGGTCGCGTTGCCTAACGCGGCCTGCCGCAAAAGGTTGGCCGCCTGGACGCCCCATTCGGCTTGCAGCGTATCGGCGCGTGTGCGCGCAGTGTTCAACCACGCCGCGCGACGCGCGTGCACTGTGTCAAACAGGTCAATTGCTGCCTGACGCCACCGCGCGCGGATGCTGTCCGCGATCTGCGGCGTCGACCAGGAGCGCTGCTCGCGATACCTGGTCAGTGGCTCGAGCGTCGCGACGAGGCTCGGCTCCCAGCGTTGAAGAAACGCGGCCAGAGAATCGGCGGGTCGTCGGTGGTCCTGCATGTCGTACCCGACGAAGCGCAGAATACGGCCGGGATGCGCGGCGTTATACTGGCGCATCCACTCGACGAGGTCGCGCACTTCTTCCGTGTTCCATACACGAAACATCGCGCGCATGACGTCGTCGGCGGCCCCGCTGCCACCCTGGACGTATCGATTGATCGTCTCGACAGCGAGCTGGTTTGCCTCGATCGCGAACACAGTGAAGTCGTGTTTCCTAACGAGGTACTCCAGGATTCGATGCTTGACGAGGAAGAACTCGCGTGTTCCGTGCGTCGATTCGCCGAGGGCGACGACACGCGCACCGGCAGTAATGGACGCAAAGCGGCTCAGGTCGGAATCGTCAGACACAAGCCCGCCGGCTGGCACAACTGTGCGCAATGGCGTCGCGAGTATCGCAAGGAAGCGCAACTCCGCAGGCGACGGATCGACGCCCGTCGGAAAACTATGCACGCGTGCGCCGTCGACGGTCAGCTCGAACCCGTCGAACCACGCGGTCCCCGAACCTTCCAGGCCGGCGGTAATCACAAGAGAATGCGCCGAGACCGGCACGTCGATACCTAACGAGTAGGTCGTCCATTGGGGCGGTTGCGTGGGGCCGGTCGCCGCGGTGTCCGCGTCGACAACGCGGCTTTCACCCCAACCCTCGAGCGTCGCGAACGCTTTACCAGTGAGCGCCGCGCTGCGCATCCGCGCGCGAAGAGTCACATGCTTCCCGTGCGCAAACTTGGCGGGGACCTGAAGAACAATGGTCTGAGGTGCTTGCGAAGACCCGTTCGCGGGGGCCAGGTGGACTTTCAGACTCCGCGTTCCCGAGATCCGGACCACTGAATCGAGAGTGAACGTTGCGGCCGGCCCGCTCGCGAATGGCGACCAGCCGTGCGACCAGCCCCATGGTCTCTCGGCGCTAGCCACGCTGGCGAGCTCGAAGTCGAGGTTGAGCGGACGTTGCGCGCCGACCCCGGAGCCTAACGTGAGCGTTGCGATGTTGAGAATGACTGCAGCGGCCGATTTCAGGCGCGCCTCCTAGCGGCGGTACCGTGAGTTTCGCCCCCGTGCGCGCCGCTGTCGATTGGCCGCGATGTTTTCTGACACTTTGCGCGCCAAGTCCCCAGTATGTTATGCCTCATGCGAGCCCGTCGATCGATCGTTGTGACGCTCTCCCTCACCCTTGCCGTGCGCGCCGAGGGGCAGGATACGGCGCTGACCCGGATCCTCGTCGCCAACCGTCACCCAATACGAATCGTCGATGGGCTCCTGGCCGATCGGGGAGGGCGGCTTCTCGTGGAGGAAGGAAAAGCGGCGCGCTTCTTCCTCGTGGGTGAAGAGCATGGGGTGAAGGAGATCCCTGCGGTCGTGCAGGCATTGCTGAGCGAGCTGCGGCCGGCCGGCTACAACACCTTCGCGATCGAAGTGAGTCCGCTGCAGGGTGCGCGGCTGGATGCCCTAACGAGCAGTCGGCGCATGCGCGACGGGCTCGACACGCTGCTTTCCTCCTGGTTCACCACGGTACCGTTCTACTCCATTGCAGAGGAGCGCGCCATGCTCGCATCGGCGATGGCACCAGACGGTGCGCGCCCTGCGATGCGCATCTGGGGCTTGGATTACGACGTTTCGGCCGACCGCTTCTTTCTGCGGGAGCTCGAGACGCTTGTGCCGGCAGCGGGGAAGGCTGCCGTTAGGCGCGCGCGCGACCTGGCCGATAGCGGCTTCGCAGCGCTGAGCGGGAAAGGCAATCCAGCAGGGCTGTTCGCCTGGTCGGCACCGGATTCGATCTTCGCAGCTCTCCGCGCCGCGTTAGGCGCGCGGCCCGCTTCCAGAGCGCGAGCGATTGTCGACCTCTTCGAGCGCACGGCGCGGATCAACCGTCTCTTCCTCTCGGGACGAGGCTATGAGTCGAACCTCATGCGTTCCGCGTTCCTGCGCGAGAACTTCCACAAGGCGCTCGCTGCGGCGGAGACTCGCGGGGAGAAGCCGCGCGTTCTGTTCAAGTTTGGCGGAAGTCACATGATGCGCGGGTGGAACTACACGCATACCCTCGACATCGGTACCGCAGCGTCGATCGTCGCCGACTCGCGTGGGGAACGCGCCTTCAACGTGCTCATGTTAGGCGGACCGGGGACCAAATCCACGCGCATGAACATCGTAAAGCTGCAATATGAGCCGGTCGGCACCGCGGAGATCGACGACCCACAAACCGCATGGCTCAAGCCCGCCCTCGCGGATAGCGGGTGGTCGTTGTTCGACATGCGGGCCGTGCGCACGGCGTATCTGAGGCGCCGCGTGCAGCAGCTCTCTCCTGTGCAGGATCGGTTTTTGATGGCGTACGATGCGATCGTGGTGCTGACGGGGAGCTCGCCGGCGACGCCGTTACCGTTAGGTCATCGTGACTAACTTCAAAGCAGAAAATACGGCAGCTTCCAGTTCTCAGTCACAAGTAAACAGTTGCCAGTTTCACTGAGCCAATGGGAACTGTTGGACACGTAACTTGCGTTGGGCAAGGGTTGCTACTGTCGCGTCACTCCTCGCAGGATACGGTCCACTACTCGCGCGCGCGGCAACCCGGGCCGTCCCGGCAGGATATTCCAGCCGTTGAAGACGATTATGAGATCGAGCTCCGGTACCGCCATGGGGATTTGCCCACCGAATCCGGACCCCGCCCAGAGGAACCGCGTCGTATCCGTGGGATTCGGATACAGCCACCACTTGAGCCCATAACTCGGCGCGTTAGGCGCCGGGGCAACGCGCACGGCCGGTGTGACGGATAGCTTCACCCACTCGGGCGAGAGGATTTGCTTTCCGTTCCAGGAGCCGTTCTTGAGGAACAGATACCAGATGCGCGCGAGGTCACGCGCCTCGAGATAGAGACCGCCCTCGGTATCGACGACGCCCATCGGCGTGCGCTTCCAGAACCAGCGCTCGATGCCTAACGGGCCGAAGAGGTGCTGCGCGGCATACTCTTCGATGTCGGTGCCGGTCGCCTTGAAGAAGATCTGCGCGAGCAGCTCCGATTCGCCGCTGGAGTAGTTGAACTGCGCCCCCGGCTCGCGCGCCATCGGCCTGTCGATCGTAAACTGCACCCAGTCGTAGCTCGCCTCCATGTTGACGGCGGCGTTGTTCGGGTCGACGTACGGCAGGTTCTCGTTCCAATCGAAACCGCCGGTCATGGTGAGCAGATGCTTGATCGTGATGCGGCGCTTGCGGTCGTCGATGTTCTTGACTTTGGTCGTGTCGAAAAACGAGAGGACGCGCGTGTCGAGGCTCGGGAAGTCGCCGCGCGTGACCGCGGTGCCGATGACGACGGAGGTGATCGTTTTCGTAACGGACTGCAGCGTGTGCAGATCGCCGCGCCTGTAATGCGGATGCCACCACGGGTGGTAGTAGTTATACATCCCCGTTAGGTGGTGCGGATTGAGCGGACTCGTGACGCGCGCCGAGTCGCGATAGGCGCGATCGTAGTCTTGTTTGTAGCTCTTGTCGTAGACGACCTTGCCGCCGCGGATGACGAGGAAGCGGTCGATGTATCCGTAACGGCCCGCAGTAATCTCGGAATCGATGCTATCGAGAACCGCGACGCTGATGCCTGACGAGCGCGGATCAGCGGTCGGCCAAGTACGCCCCGGATAGGCAGACTGTTGGGCGCCAGTCTGCGCGGCGGTGAAACAAACAACAGCGAAGGCGAGACGTGCGTTCACAGAGGCTCCGCGAAAGTGGGCTTGCGCCCCAGATGGTGCCGGAAACATGCGCATGCGCCAGGCCGCTGACCAGAAGCGGCGCTCGCGCCGCGCGTTAGAGGCGCGTTAGGCGTGCGTCTGCCACTGGCGAGCTACACCTGTACGCCCGAGACTTCAGCCATGCGACTCGAGCCTTTGCTGCGCGCGCATTCATTCAACCTGCGGGCGATCCTGCGCCGGGAGAATACGTCGCGATCACTGTGCGTGGAGGGACGGACTACGGACCAGATGACCGCTGGCCAGGCGGCGACTCGCGCGGGCGCATGCGACGGTTGGACGATCGTCTCGCGGAGGCAGGTGTTGTCTTCGCCTATATCCAGAAGCTGCCCGCCGAAGGGAGTTTGACGGTTTTTCTGCGCCGGCGCGGGCCGCTCGAAGATGCGCCGGCTCCGCCGCACGTTTGATCCGCTGGCACGGGGTGCCCCTTGCGCGCGGTCGAACTATCCGTTAGTACTTACGTAATCAGTTACGGAGTTTTTCGGCGTGGATTATATCGGCCAACTTGGAGCCCTCGTCCTGGATCACCGCTTCCGCCGCTTAACGGAGCACTTCCTGCGTGTGGGCGAAGAATGCTACGCGGAGCTACAGTTGCCATTCCGGGCGCGCTGGGCGAGCACTTTCCTTCTTCTCGAAGGATCCGGCCCCTTGGGCATCACGGAGATCGCGGACGCGCTCAAGCTGACGCATCCAGCGGTCATTGGGATCACAGATGAGATGCGCGAGAGTGGCATCGTGTCTTCGTCGCGTGATCGCGACGACGGGAGACGGCGCGCCATAGCGCTCACCGCAAAGGGGCGAAGTCTGTCCAAAAAACTCCACGCGCTGTGGTCCGCGATGTCACAAGCGCAGCGTCACGTCTTCGCTGAGGCTGAATGCGACATCCTCGCCGTTCTCGACCGAGTTGACGCGAGGCTGGCAGAGCGCCCGCTGAGCGACGACATCCTGCGTCGCGTGCGTGGGTCCGTGCGTGGCAAGACGCGCGTTATCGCGGCTGCCACGGCCCTTTTGCTCGCGGTATCAACGGCGCGGCCGGCGGTGCTCGAGGCTCAACCAACTGTCGACGCCAATGTCCGTGCGGCGGTCGTGCGAGCAATCGCTGACTCTCTGGTCGGAGGATACATCTACGAGGATCGCGCGCGCGTGATCGCGGAGAGTCTGTCGATTGCGCTGGGCGCCGGCGCATTCAACGATGTGCACCAGCCGTTCGCGTTAGGCGTCCGCTTGACCGAATTTCTGCGCCGGTTGGCGAACGACAAACACTTGAGCGTGGGATACAGTGCTGCGGCTCCCGACGGAGCGCCTGCGCGGGTGCGCGTGCGGCGGCCGGCCGGTGGCGAGAGCGCGGCGGCCGCTGAAACGCACGGGCTCGAGAACATCGCGATCCTCCCTGGCAACATCGGCTACGTCGACATCTGGACATTCTCGGGCGATCCAGCGGCCGCGCAGCGCGTCGATTCCATGATGGCGGCGTTCGCCAACGTCAGCGCGCTCGTGATCGATCTGCGGCGGAACATCGGCGGTGGGCCGGAGGTCATCCGGCACTTGTCGACATATTTCTTTGACAAGCGCACGCACCTCGTCAGCTCCATCATGCGCGGGATGCCGGCGCCGCAGGAGCGCTGGACGCTCGAACACGTGCCGCACAAGCGCCTAACGAGCGTGCCTGTCTATCTCCTCACGAGCCGCCGCACGATTTCAGCTGGGGAATCCTTCGTCTTCGGACTCAAGACAGCCGGCCGCGTCACGGTCGTGGGCGAGCGCACCGCGGGTGGGGGCCACTTCGGCCGCATCATTCCACTCGTCGCGGGCTACACGATGTTCCTGCCTGTTGGGCGCACCTACGACCCCCGATCAAATCAGGGCTGGGAAGCGCAAGGCATCGTTCCCGATGTCGAGGTCAATCAGGAGGACGCATTGGAGCGAGCGCTCGAGTTAATCAGGAACCGAGCGGTTCGTTAACTCGTCTGGCCGGTCTACTCGCGCCTCGCGTATTGATCGAGACCGAGTCCTAACGAGATAGTGGCGAGCACGACGACCGCGGACGTATAAAAAGGTACCCCCACGCCGAGCCTGTCGAATGCAAAACCGGCCCATAATGGTGCCACGACGCGCGCGAGCCCCCCGAACGTCTGTTGCACCCCCATGTACAAACCACGCTCGTGACTCCCGATCACACGCGACAGGAGGCCTGTCACACACGGGAACGTGAACGCCGTGCCTAGCGGGATGAGCGCGACGAAGAAAGCGAGACCCAGCAGGTTGGACGACAGCGGCATTCCTCCCAGCCCAACAGCCAGCAGCACCATCCCGAACCGCGACAAACGCGCCTCGCCGAACCTGTCCACCGCCTTGCCTAACAAGAGAACGCGCGTGAAGACCGAGATCGCGCCCACGTACATGAAGAAGTACCCGATGGTCTTCTCGGTCACCTGAAAGCGATAGGCGAGAAACAACGCCAGCACTGCCGTTACGCCATTAAACGCACCCATCGTAATCGCGTATATCCAGATCAGACGCGAGGCCGGTTCCCCTGAATGCGAAATCACCCGCCTCAGGGCCTGCCGCGACGTCTTGCGCTCGGCGTGCGGATGATGGGCATCACGTGATTCAGGAAGGAATTTCCACGCGAACGCGGCCGCGGACGCGCACATGAGCGCCGCGACGATGCCGGGCATGGCATGGCCCACCGGCGTAGGCATACCGCTTTCGATGCCCGCCGAACCCATCGTCACGGCGAACGCGCCGACAACGGGACCTAACGCGACACCGAGATTCGTCGCCGCCGAGAGCCAGCCGAGACTCCGTGCGCGCTGCGAGGGCTCCACAGAGTCCGCCACGTACGCCTGAATCACGCCGACCGTACCACCGCCGGCGCCCTGCACGATCCGTGACAGCAGCAGCAGCCAGAGTGAATTGGCGAAGCCAAAGACCAGATAAGCCACCGCCGAGGAGGCTAACGCGACGAGCAGAGCAGGGCGCCGTCCGAACTTGTCGGAGAACCTCCCCCAGATCGGTGCGCTCACGAGCTGCGCAACTGTAAACGCGCTCACCATGATCGCCGTGATGAGCCCGATCCCCATGTTAATCGACTTCCCGAAGACCACGACATACATGCCATCGCCGCCCAGCCGCTGCACATAAAACGGCAGCAACGGGATCACCATCAGCACGCCAACCATGTCCAGGAAAGCCGTGCCCATGAGCGCGAACAACTTGGCGGGAATCTTCTTCACTTCGCGGGCCAGCGTGTACACGAGCCCGATGGCTATCACGCCGATGCCGACGCGCACGGCGGGCGACTCGAGCACGCGGCCGATATCGACCTGCAGCATCATTCGAGCGCCCTGCCTAACGCGGACGGGGGCGCCGCGCGGCCGACCAGTCCCGCCAATGCAACAATCGTGAGGACGTAAGGAATCATCTCCACGAACTGTGACGGCAGCGCCTGCAACACCTGCAGGCGGATCTGCAACGCTTCGGCCGCCGCGAACAGGACGCACGCGACGGCGATGCGGCGCGGCTGCCAGTTCCCGAAGATCACTGCCGCCAGCGCGATGAACCCGCGTCCGGCCGTCATCCCATCCGTGAACTGATGCTGATCCAAAGCGAGAAACACTCCACCTAACGAGGCCAACGCACCGCCGAGTAGCACGGCTGCCCAGCGCACACGCGTCACACCGACCCCAACCGAGGTTGCGGCCTCCGGCTTCTCACCAACCGCGCGCACACGCAAGCCAAAGGGTGTGTGCTCGAGCAACCATGCTACCGCAAAGAGAGCTACGATCGCACAGAATACGAGCGGATTGATGAGAGAAGCAAAGAGTCCACTAGACGAACCACCACCCGCCGCGGCGGTTCCCGCAAACCAGTCGAAGCCCGGAACGCGCGGCGAATTGGATGAGCTATCGAACGCGAGCCGCAAAAAGAACCGCGTCACACCCACAGCGAGCAGGTTGATCGCGATCCCGACCACGACCTGATCGGCGCGATATCTAATAGTTGTCCACGCGTGCAACGCCGCCGCGAGCACACCACCGGCCACTCCGCTGAGCACGCCGATCCACGGCGACCCGGAGTAGTAAGCACCCAGCGCAGCGCAGAACGCGCCGACGAGCATCCAGCCCTCGAGCGCCAGGGCGATGATACCGCCGCGCTCGGACATGACACCACCTGACGCCGCTAACAGGTACGGCGTGGCGATGCGCAGCGTTTGCGCGAGGAAGGCGAGGATGATCATGAGGGCCTGCGAACCGTGCGCAACACCCGTTGCACTTCGGGAGCAGCCGCGGCAACGGCGATTATGACGACCGCGGTGAGCACCTCGACCATCTGTTTCGGGACGATGGCGTTGACTGCAAGCCCGCCCTGCGACAGTGTGGCAAAGAGAAGGGCGGCGAGCAGCACGCCTAACGGGTGGTTACGGCCGACCATCGCGACCGCGATCCCCAGAAAACCTGCTCCTGCCGCAAAACCTTCTTCGTAATACTGCTTGTAGCCCAGGACGTAGTTGGTTCCGCCCAAACCCGCGAAGGCGCCGGCAAAGACGAGTGCGCGGAACCAGATCTTGCCGAGCTTCACGCCGCCGTATTCCGCGGCTGGCGGTTGGAGACCCACGGCGCGCAGCTCGTAGCCCTCACGTGTGCGGAACAGATACCACCAGGCGACCAGCGCGGCGGCGATCGCGAGCAGGATGATGAAGTTCGCGGCCGACCCGTGGAACGCGGGGATAACGCTCGCCAGTCGAGGAACGGCCCCCGCGCGGATCTCCGGCGTGTGCAGCAACTCGCCGACATGGAGCTTCGTCGCGACGATCCAGTTGAGGAAGGCGAGCACGATGAAGTTGAGCATGATCGTGACGATGACTTCGCTCGCGCCGAACCGCGCCTTGAGCGCGCCGGGTACTGCTCCCACGATGGCGCCGCCTAACGCGGCGGCAGCAATGCACAGCGGCACAGCGAGCAGCGCTGGCATGGCCGACGGGAGCCACATTCCCACCATCGCGGCAGCGAAGCCGCCGAACGCGAGCTGTCCTTCCGCGCCGATGTTGAACAGGCCGGCGCGCAGGCCTAACGTGACAGCGAGGCCGGTGAACGCGAGCGTCGTCGCTTTGTACAGCACCTGACCGAAGCCATAAGAGTTCCCCCACGTGCCGTCGAGCAGGAGGCGGTAGACCGCACCGGGGGATTGGCCGAAGCTCAGGATCAGGATGTCGCCAATGACAGCGGCAACCGCGAGCGCAATGAGGGTCGGAAGGACTTTCTCCTTCATGTCTCGCTCGCTGCCCTTGTGGCACCCGTAATGTACGGACCTAACCCTTCAGCAGTCGCCTGGCCGCGAGGGACCGTGACGACGATCTTGCCGCCATACATCACGGCCACGCGGTCTGCGAGCGCGAGCACCTCGACGAGATCTGCGGAGACAAGCAGGACGGCCTTACCTGCACCGCGCGCCGCCATGAGCTCGGCGTGGATGAATTCGATCGCGCCGACGTCGACGCCGCGCGTAGGCTGCGCCGCGAGCAGAACCGAGAACGGGCGCGACATTTCACGCGCGATGACGATCTTCTGCTGGTTCCCGCCCGACAGGGCGCGCGCAGCAAGCGCGGCGTTAGGCGGACGGATGTCGTAGCCGCGGATCTGCGTCGCGGCGTTCTCCTCGATGTGGCGCCGCTCCAGCACGCCGCGTTTCGAGTACCGATGCTGCTGGCCGAGGATGAGGTTATCGGCGACTGTGTACTCGAGGATGAGCCCGCGCCGGTGCCTGTCTTCAGGGATGTGCGAGAGCCCGCGATCCGCCCGCTCGCGCACCGACAGCGTCGTGAGTTGGATACCACCTAACGTGATGTCGCCGCTCACCGGCTCACGCAAACCTGCGAGCGCTTCGATCAGCTCGGTCTGTCCGTTCCCCTCGACGCCGGCGATCCCCAGGATCTCACCAGGGTGGACGTCGAACGAGATGCCATCCACTTCGCGTGCGCGGCGCGCGGACGGAACAACAAGGTCTCGCACACTTAGCGCTGGAGCGGGGAGCGAGGAGCGGGGCGCGGCGGGGCTCGCATCTCGCACCTCGTGGCCCGCACCTAACGCCACTCGATCCGCCGCGAGGACAACGTCTCTCCCAACCATCATGCGGGCGATGGCACCGGGGCTCGCTTCACTCGTGGGCAGTCGCCCGACCGTTTCGCCGGCGCGCATCACGGTGACGGTGTCGGAGATCTCCATCACTTCATCGAGCTTGTGGGTGATGAGCACGACGGTCCCGCCATCGGACTTGAGCTTCCGCAGGACGCGCCAAAAGTCACGCACCTCTGGTGGTGAAAGAACGGCAGTGGGCTCGTCGAGGATGAGAATGTTGGCGCCGCGATACAGCACCTTGAGGATCTCCACACGCTGCGCCTGTCCGACACTCAGATCGGCCACCAGGCGCCGCGGCTCCACGACAAGTCCCGTACGCTCGCCTAACGCGGTCACCGCCGCTTCCGCCGCGCGGTGATCGAGGGTAACGCCGCGCTTGAGCTCCTGTCCCAAAATCAGATTCTCGGCGACGGTCAGCGTCGGGACGAGCATGAAGTGCTGGTGCACCATGCCCACGCCGGCCGCGATGGCGTCACGCGTGGACCATCCAGTGACGTCACGGCCCCCAACCTCCACCTGACCGTCGTCGGGGGGAAAGATCCCCGCCAGCATGCGCATGAGCGTGGACTTGCCGGCACCGTTTTCGCCAACGACCGCGTGGATCTCGCCTAACGCCACGTCGAGCGAGGCGCGTGAGTTGGCGACGACGGGCCCAAAGGTCTTGCGGATGTTTTGCGCGCGGATCGCTGGCGCGGCTTCCCCCGGCGCTCCGTTCATTCCCGCGTGCTCGGCACGGTGATACGCCCGGCGATGATCTCCTGTTTGAGGGCTTCCACGCGTGTGCGCACGGAATCAGGGATCAAGGCACGGTTGTTCTCGTCGTAAATGTAGCCCACGCCATTTTCGGCGAGCCCGAACTGGAAGATGCCGCCGGTGAACGTGCCGTCTTTTACGCGCCTAACGGCATCGTACACGGCGGCGTCCACTCCTTTGATCATCGACGTCAGGATGTAGCCCGGCGCTTCGCTGTACTGATCGGCATCGACGCCGATCGCGAGCTTGTTTTGACGCCGCGCGGCTTCGAAAACGCCGAGTCCCGTGGAGCCCGACGCGTGGAAGATGATGTCGACGCCTTGTTGATACTGGCTGAGCGCGAGCTCTTGCCCGCGCCCGGGATTCCGGAATGCCTCTGGCGTCACGCCGGCGTATTGCACGATCACTGCGCAGTCTGGACACACCGCTCCAACGCCGGCCTTGTATCCAGCCTCGAACTTGTGAATCAGGGGGAAGTCCATCCCCCCAACGAAGCCGAGCTTTTTCGTCTTGCTTGTGAGGGCCGCGAGCGCGCCCACGAGGAATGAGCCTTGTTCTTCGCGAAACTTGAGCGCCGCAAGGTTGGGCGGCGGCTGAATCACGTTCCCCTGCGCGTCGTTCTGCAGGGCGTAATCGACGCCGGCGAACTTCACGTTAGGGTATTCTTTCGCGAGCTCGGTAAGATCGTCTGTGAAAATGAAGCCGACACCGACGACGAGGTCCATGCCCTCCGCCGCAAGAGTGCGCAGGCCGGCTTCGCGATCGGAGCCCTCTCCAGGCTCTATGTAAAGGATGCGGGCCTGGAGCTCTTTTGCCGCGCGCTCGGCCCCGTTGAAGGCGCCGTCGTTGAACGACTTGTCGCCGCGCCCTCCCACATCGAACACCACACCGATCTGCAGCGCGTCTGCCGCCACCGGTTGCTCGGCGCTCGAAGGGCGCACGAACAGCAGGGCGATGTGAATCGCGAGGAGGACCCCAAGCAGGCCCAAGAGCTTCCGCATGGGGGGGAGAAGGTCGCTACGCGATGTGTGCGAGGCAAGCAGGAGCCCCGCCGCGATTTGCTGCCCGGTCTACCGCGTCACGCCCTGCAACTTCCAGAGTCCATTCAGCATATCTGACGCGAACACGTTCCCATTGAGGTAATGCACGCCCCAGACGAATACGGGTTTGCCGCGGTCGAGCAATCCAATGCCGCGCACGCGTCCCATCTTCTCCAGATCGCAGCGGCCATCCGGGAATTTCTGTTCCGCGGTGCATGCCGAGAGGTCACCGCGCACATCGAGGACGCGCACCCCGCCGTTGTAGAATGCGGCGTAAAGGAAACCGTTAGGCTCGTCCATCGAAAAGTTGTGCACACCGGCGCCGGCGACGTGATACGCGGCTACTTCCACCGGCCGCGTCATGTCGGTGACATCGACGACGTGCAGGTCACCCGACGCGCTGTTGCCGATTATGGCCGGGCCCTCTTCACCGATAAACGCATAACGTTTGCGGTTGGCCGACGGATCGTGGAACCACCAGACGTTATGCACCGACCCGTTCACGGTGCGCACGTTGCCTAACAAGACAGGACTGGACGGCGAGCCGCCGCGCGCCCCGCCGCCGATGTCCCAGATCGACATGCCATCGTGCCACTCGGCGGTGAACAACAGGCCGTCGCGGACGAAGACGTCATGCACGAACGGACGTCCGAGATCGCGCGTCCAGACGTCACGCGGGTTAGCCGGATCGCTGAGGTCGACGATGATCAGTCGCGCTGGATGAGTCGTCCCCGTATTCACCGCGAGGAACGCATAGCTGGTAGTGCCGACGCGGCGCACTTCGGCCGTGTGCACGCCGCGCGTGATGTTCGGCGATTCGAAACGCGAGATCTGGCGGGGCTTGAGTGGATCGGCGAGATCGAAAACGACGATCGATCCGGGGGCGAATTCAGTGGCAACAATCAGATAGCGACCGTCGTCAGTCGCCTGCACGTCGCCTAACGTGCTCGCGTTCTGAACGATGACCGAATCCTTGAGCTGGGGAGTGTTCCCCGAAACATCCCAGATGAAGATCGCGTTGCCGGGATTGAGGCCAAGCCGCATGCCCCATGACGTCGTGTACGCGATGTTTCCATGCACCCAGACTTCGCCTGTGAAGCGCGTAGCCACTTCGCCCTGTCCGTTCACCGAGAGGACGACCGGTGTGAGGGGTTGCGTGGTATCCGGGCCAGTGCCAGGACTTGGGTCATCACCGCAGGCCACCAGGACTGAAAGAGCAGCGGTGAGAACAGAAGCGGAACGACTATGCATGCAGCGAGCTCAAATCATCAGTTAGGCGGGGGGGGACCATACCGTCCCATCCGCGAAGGCATGGCGCCGAGGCCGACTCGTACCCCGGCGGAAATCGAAAAGAGCCGCAGACCGCCAAATGCGTCGGCCGGCGAGGTAATCACGACTCGTTCGAGCGGTCGGGCACGGTTCACGGACACTTCTGCAAATGGCATTACCTGACGTCTGTTGGATGTCGCGGCGGCCCAGCCCAGCGTGGCGTTCTCCCAGCGCGTGCGGCCAACGATTCCGAAATCGAGTAGTGGCCGAACCGACCGAAAGGGCGTTTTGTCACGTGATTCCTCGGGACGGGAGGTGCGCTCGAGGCGAAGTGCCACGCGGCCAACCTTCGTGTTGACGGTCAGCTCACCTAAGGCGCTGGCAAAGGACCAAAGGTCTTTGCGCGTACCGAGCCACTCGGTTGTTTGGGCCCACTCGATCAGCGCGTACGGGATGCGCGAATTGGGCATCCCCGAATACCGCAGCGATGCGGCGACTTTGTTCTGGTTCAGCCCAAAGCCCTCTGCATGTTCGGGGGACTTGACCCGCGCGGCGCTGGCGGACACTTCGAGCCCGCGCTTGGAAAACGTGGCCCGACCAGCCCACGAATCGAAAAACCGATCTTCATTCGGCCAATCGGCTGCGCCTTCCGGTTCATCGCCGCCAAAGCTGGCGAGCTCCAGTTCGACAGGGCCCGTCCGGATTACGGTGACGATCTGAGCACGCTCCAGGATCTGGGCGAGGTGGTGGTTGGCGGGGTAGCGCACGAATGGCCGCATCATCGGGTCTTCACTGCCGAACGGGACGAACCCTTTGCCGGCGGAAATGGCGAGCCTAACGCTGCCTAACGAGAATCGACCTCCGGCCATCAGCTCATGGACGTGCGTGTGCGGATGGCGCCTGTCGACGTACCCCTCGCCGTAGGTCCCCGGACTCAGCTCACCGCGCCGGAGCGTATAGCCCTCGAGGTTGAAGATGCCGGATGCGCGGAAACGCCCGCCCCAGGCCGCCGTGCTCGCGGCAACGAACGGCTGCGTGAGGTACGCTTCGTTGAAGGACGTGCCGCCGGCCGCCGTTATCCGCGTGACGAGTAACGTGGCGCTGGCACCGACACACGATCCGTCGTCACAGGAGCTGATGTGGACGTGCTGCGCGGAGGCGGCCCGCGCCGCGAGGAACGCGGTCCCGCCAAAGACGATGCGCCTAACGAGCACTCGTATCGCGCTTGGCGGCTCCCGCGCTATCCGTAACCAGACGCGCGCTCCGGATGTAATCGAGGTTCGGGAATTCGCGCTGCAGATACGCGTTCCCCTCGCGCGTGATTCGCGTTTGATCCGGACCGACGCCGCCGGGCGGCGCGTCCCCGTAATCCGCGTACAGCGAATCAACGGTAGCCATACCTTCGACCACTCGGCCGAATGGCGCGAAGCCCATTTCGTCGAGCGGGCGGTTGTTCACGATGTTGATGAAGATCTGTGTCGTACGTGAATTGGGACCCGCCGTTGCAAAGGTCACGTAGCCGCGGCGGTTGCTTTCTTTCACCGAGTCGTCCGGAATGACCATCTTGTCCCACGCCTCGTGCACGTTGGGGTTTCCGTGCATGCCGAATTGCGCCATGAACGAGCTGACCACGCGGAAGAAACGCACATCGTCGAAGTAACGGCTCTGCACGAGGTGGTAGAAACGGTCGGCGCCGCGCGGTGCCCAGTCGCGATGCACCTCGACGACAAACGGTCCTTTGCTGGTCTCGAACAGTACGCGGAACTCGTTAGGCGCCGTCGGGTCCGTGGGTCCGCTGGGCAGCCCGACCACGGTGCCGGCGCTGTCGGCGGCTTTGCGGTCACCTACTTCAGGACCGCGCTCACCGCCGCACGCGACGACGAACAATGCAAGCAGGTACGTTAGGCGAATCAGCATAGTCGTTAGGGTCGTGAGCGGACGGAGTCGGCGACAAACCGGGCGACGCGGCCGCGTCCTCCTGTCGCCCATCCAATGCCGTCATGCGAGAACGCGATAGTATGGTAGCCGGTCGTGTCGATTCGTATCCAGCTCATGCCGCCGTCATCGGAGCGATCCACGCCATTCGTGCCAACCGCAAAGGCGCTTCGCCCAGCCGTGCGTGGAACTATCGCAACGGCAGAACGGAATCCGTGCGGGTAGCTCGTCGCGGCCTGCCACGTGACACCGCCGTCTTTCGTCACCGCGGCCGAACGATCGCGCGCAGCGGCCTTGGTGTAGTCGCCACCCACCGCAATGCCGGTCAGCGAATCGGCAAAGCTCAACGAGAAGATCCCCGCAGCGTCGCCTGACGCGGCGAGAGGAGTCGTTGACGCTGTCCACGTCTTCCCACCATCGGTTGTACGCAAGGCGCGAGCGGCGTTGACTCCGGTGCCGATCCAGGCGCGGGATGAGCCATGCATAACGAGTGAGCTGCCGCTGGCGGCGAATGCGCCTTCACCCGGCAGCGCGGCGGGCCGCGAATCTTTCAGGGACTCGCGCCACGTGCGCCCGCCATCTGCGGTCGTCAGGATAAGGAACCGGCCGTCAATCGGATCGCCGAGGACGAGACCGCGCGTTGGTGCCCCAGGCCAGAATGCGATCGCGTCCAGGAAAACAGCGCTATCAGGGTTCTCGTAGACGAGCGACCACGTTTTTCCGCCGTTGTCAGTGCGCCAGATGCGACCGGCTGTGGCCGCAACGACCGCCGTTTCTGCGTCAAACGCTGCGATCGCTCTTAGATCGAACCGTGCTGCTCCTGGAATGGTGTCAGCACGCCACGTCACACCGCCATCGATCGTGCGGATGACGGTGCCGCCACTGCCGCTCGCCCACGCAACGCGGCCGCTTACGATGCTGAGGCCGCGAAGGGATGCGGTTGTGTTGCTCTGCTGGGGCACTTGGCCAAGTAGACTCGCAGCGCAAAACGACAGCGCTGGAGCGAGGAGCAAGGAGCGAGGCATTTAGGTGCGAGGAAGGGGAGCGGGAGCGAGGAGCGAGGAGCGGGGAGCAAGGAGCGGGGAGCAAGGAGCAAGCTAAGAGCTAAGACCTAAGAGCTAAGAGCTAAATTGAGAACTGTGCAAACGATAAGTGCGCGATTCCTCGTCATCGGATCGGGGGTGGCGGGGCTCCACACGGCATTGCGCGCAGCGGCGCACGGTAACGTGCTTCTGGTCACCAAGGAATCATTGTTCGACAGCGGCACGTCGTACGCACAAGGGGGGATCGCGGCGGCGTTAGGGGCTGGAGATTCGCCCGAGCTGCACCGCCAGGACACGCTAGCCGCCGGGGCTGCGCTATGCGACAGGCGGGCCGTAGAAGTGCTCGTCGAGGAAGGTCCCACGCGCGTGCGCGAGCTGCAGCTGGCGGGAGCCCGCTTCGACCTTGGGCCCCGCGGCAAAATCGCGTTAGGCAGGGAAGCGGCCCACTCGCGCCGCCGCATCGTACATGCCCGTGGCGACCGGACGGGCTCGGAGATAGTCCGCTCACTCATAGAACGCATTGCGGCGCAGCCTAACGTACGCGTGCTGGAAAAGACGCGGGTCTTAGATCTCATTGTCTCGCGCGGCGGGCCATGCCGTGGCGCCCGGGCGACAATTGCAGGCGCAGGCGCCGAGCTCTACGCCGACGCGACCGTGCTCGCGGCGGGTGGATGCGGGCAGCTGTACCGGTATACCACGAACCCTCGCGTAGCGACGGGAGATGGGTATGCGATCGCGTATCGCGCCGGTGCCGTGCTGCGTGACATGGAGTTCGTGCAGTTCCATCCCACCGCGCTCGACACACCGGAAAACCCCCTCGCGCTCATCTCCGAAGCGGTGCGCGGCGAAGGCGCCGTCCTCCGCGATGCGGGCGGCAAGCGTTTCATGCTCAAAAGGCACAAACTGGGCGACCTGGCGCCACGTGATGTCGTGGCGCGCGAGATTTACCGCGAAAAGCAGCGCACAGGGCAGGTGTGGCTCGATGCAACCTCGTTAGGCAGCGACTTCGCCACGCGCTTCCCGGGCATCTTCGCCTTGTGCCGCGCGCGCGGCATCGATCCCCGGTCGGAGCTCATACCGGTCACGCCGGCGGCGCACTATATGATGGGCGGTGTGGCGACAGACCTCGCCGGACGGTCATCCGTCCCCCGCTTGTATGCCTGCGGCGAAGTCGCCTGCACCGGAGTACATGGCGCCAATCGCCTGGCCTCGAACTCGCTGCTCGAGGGCCTGGTGTTCGCGGAACGAGTCGCACGAGATCTGGAGCGCGTCACCCGTCTCCCAAAGCCACGTAAACGCGGAGGATGGACCGCGCTTCGGCTGGCCGACCGCGGTGCCGCGCAAGTTGCGGCAGATGCAATCCGACAGATCATGTGGGACCACGTAGGGATTGATCGCGACGCCGCAGGGCTCGCGGCGGCGATCGATGCGCTTGCCGACGTAGGTCGCCGGTTGCCGATCGGGGCGACGGAGGAGGCCAACATGGTCCAGGCCGCGACGTTGATCGCGCGCTCCGCGCTGATGCGTGATGAGTCTCGCGGTGGACACTATCGTCGTGACTGGCCGAAAAGCCGACGAGTCTGGGTCGGGAGGCATGTGCCACAAGTGCAGGTCACAGGTCAAAGGTCGAAGGTCAAAGGGCAAAGGCCGACGGTCAAAGCCGTACGGAAGAGCGTGAAGCCGTAGACCTGGCGTGAGGTGGGCATGAGATTGAACGAGATGGTCGCGCCTCAAACACTCGACGCGCACGCCGCCCACGCCCACGCCGCCCTGCAGGCTGAGATCCGCGATCTGGCCGCGATCCGCCGCGCGGTCATTCTCGCGCACAACTACCAGCGCCCCGAGGTGCAGGACGTCGCGGACTTCGTCGGCGACTCGTTAGGCCTGAGCCGCGAGGCGGCCAAGACGCCGGCCGAGGTGATCGTCTTTTGCGGCGTGCATTTCATGGCCGAAACGGCAGCCATCCTCTCGCCTCAGAAAACGGTCCTGCTGCCCGATCTCGGCGCCGGATGTTCGCTGTCCGCGACGATCAACGCCGACCAGCTACGCGCCTGGAAGGCCGAACACCCCGGCGCGGTCGTCGTGTCGTACGTGAACACAAGCGCCGAAGTCAAAGCCGAGAGCGATTTTTGCTGTACGTCGGGGAACGCGGTCGAGATCGTGAACAGCATCCCCAGCGAGAAGGACATACTGTTTCTGCCTGACCTCTTCCTCGGTGCGCACGTTAGGCGTGTGACGGGGCGCCGCAACATGCACGTCTGGATGGGTGAATGCCACGTGCACGCCGGCATCACACCAGAAAGTCTCGCGCGCCAACGCAGCGAGCATCCGGATGCGGAGCTTCTCATCCATCCGGAGTGCGGGTGCGCGACGAACGTTGTGGAAGCGATGTCGGCCGGTGCTCTCGCCGGAAATGGGCATAAGGCGCAGATCCTCTCGACCGAGGGCATGATCAAACGGCCTCAGCAGTCGAAGGCTGACACATTCATCGTGGCGACGGAAACGGGTATTCTTCACCGGCTGCGGCGAGCGAATCCGGACAAGACGTTCATTGCCGCCAGCGAACGCGCCGAGTGCGCGTACATGAAAGTCACAACGCTGGAGAACGTGCGAGCAGCCCTCGAGCACATGCAGCATGTAATCACGGTTAGTCCCGAGATAGCCGCGCGTGCACGGACGGCGATCGAACGGATGGTAGCGATAGGCGGGTCCGTACCAGCGGGTGCCCCCAAAGTAGATCCTGGCGAATAACAGCTCGTAGCCGAGCGCAGAGGAGGGCTTGTTATGCAGATGCAGCAGGAGCCCGAGCACCGTCACACGCCGTCCCCGCCGCGGACGATCACGCCGTTTTCTGTATCGGCGGTCACGACGGCGAGTCGATTGCGCTTCCCCCTGAGTCAATACGAGCTGGCTGCACGCGTTAGGCAGGCGCTCGAAGAAGACAGCGCCTTCAACGATGTGACGACGATCGCGACCGTCGTGTCCTCGAGGCATGCGCGCGCCAAGCTCGTGGCGCGCCAATCCGGAACCATCGCCGGTATACCGCTGGCGCTCGAAGCGTTCCGGCAGCTCGATCCAAAAATCGTTATGCGCGTGGACGCCGAAGATGGCCATGCGGTGACGCGCGGCGCGACCGTACTGTTCCTCACAGGGCATGCCCGGGGTCTGCTGTCGGCGGAACGCACGGCGCTCAACTTCATGCAGCGGATGTCAGGGATTGCGACCCTAACGGCGCGCTACGTGGCTGCAGTGCGCGGAACGCGCGCCAGAATTCTGGATACGCGCAAGACGACGCCCGGCTGGCGCGCCCTGGAGAAGTATGCGGTGCGTGCAGGTGGCGGGACGAACCACCGGATGGATCTGGCAGATTCGGTGCTGATCAAGGACAACCACCTCCGTGCCGTCGATGGCGACGTGCGCCTGGCGATCCGGCGAACGCGGGAGCTGGAGCCTAACGCGAAGGTCGAGGTCGAGTGTGACAATGTCGCCCAGGTCGAAGCGGCGCTCGAGGGAAAGGCTGACATCATCCTCCTCGACAACATGCCGCTGGACGAAATGCGGTTGTGCGTGAGCACCGTTGCAGGGCGGGCGTTGGTCGAAGCGTCAGGCGGTGTGCATCTCGACAACGTGCGCGCGATCGCGGAGACGGGTGTCGATTTCATTTCGGTGGGAGCGCTGACGCATTCGCCGCCGGCGATGAATCTCGCGTTGGACTTTGAGTAGCCAGGAGCCGCCCGCAGGGGAGGAGGAGCCGCCGACACCGGGGATGCCTGAGGTGTGTGTGGTGTGCGGGTCGACGGATCTGGAGGAGGTGCGGTGTAAGGTTGTATGCCGGAACTGTGGGACGATCTTGATGAGCTGCGAAGATTTGTAAGGCCACACAGGGTTTGCCTCTAGCGGACAGTCAGGGTCAGCCGTAGCGTAGGCCGCTGTCCCCGGATTCCCGGTCCCCCCACGTGGCCGCAGGTGGACCCCCGCCTTGAAGCCCTGCCCGCGCGTTATGCGATTGAACGAGAGATCGGTCGCGGCGGCAGCTCTCGCGTTTACCTCGCTACAGATCGGGATAGCGCTACCCGTGTGGCGATCAAGGTGCTGCACCCCGAGCTCGCAGGAACCGTTTCTGCGCTCCGCTTCGAACGCGAGATCAAGATGCTCGCCGCGCTGCGGCATCCGAACATCCTTCCCCTGCTCGACTCCGCGGCTAAAGCAGGGTTCCTGTACTACGTCATGCCGTACTTGGGAGGATCGGCGTTGTCGGAGCGACTGGCTCAGGAGGGTCCGCTCCCGTACGGCGATGTCGTCATGATCGTTCGCGATCTCGCAGCCGCGATCGACTACGCACACACGCAGAATGTGGTTCACCGAGATATCAAACCAGCGAACATCCTGTTCGATGGCGCGCGTCCGATCATCGCTGATTTCGGCATCGCCCGCGCGATAATAGCGGCTTCGTCCGAGTCAGGCGTTTCGTCAAGCGGGCTGGCGATCG
>DATFBW010000377.1:0-16341 GCA_035253645.1 Gemmatimonadaceae bacterium
GTATCGTCTCTGAGAGGCATGGCGTCGAGCTGGCTTTGCGCGAATGGCGCGACCGCACTCGTGTCCACGCGCGCGAGGACCTCCATGTGGTCCAGGATTCCGTTCAATTCGCGTGCGAGCTGATCCACTGTGCTCGAATCCAGCGCGAGTCGAGCGAGCGATGCCACGTACCTAACGTCGTCGTGGCTTACACGATCAGCCATCAGCCAAGTCCGCGTTCGAGACCGGCGAAGGCGATGACAAGTCGTTTGCGCCCGATCGAGGCATCATCGAAGTCCACCACCACTTTCGCTTCGCGCCCCACGCCTGCCAGCTCGGCAATCGTGCCGCTGCCGAAGCGTGGATGGCGCACACGCTCGCCTTCAAAGAATACAGGCGTGTCCTGGGATTCTTCGTGCGTGTAACTCGAGACGTGGCTGCGACGCTCGACGGGCTTGCCCGGACGCCGCGCGGAAGGCGTTAGGCGTGGCACGTACGCGCGCGGTTCCACAGGATCGTCCGAGAACGCGCCAAAGCGGCCGCTGGCACGCAGCCGGATTGTCGCTGTCGTGTTGACCATCTCACGGGGCAGCTCGCTCAGGAAGCTCGACGGTAGCGACGCCATTTGCTCACCATTTCGGCGCCGACTCCGCGCATGCGTGAGCACCAAGGCTTCTTCCGCGCGCGTAATACCGACGTAGAAAAGCCGTCTTTCTTCTTCGACCGAACCGGATTCCTTGGATCGGGAAAGGGGAAAGAGCCCTTCCTCGAGACCCGCGATATACACGGTGCGGAACTCCAGGCCCTTCGCGTTGTGCAGCGTCATCAGCGTCACGGCATCCGCCGTGGGGTCAAGCACGTCGATGCCGGCGACCAACGTAGTGCGTTGCAAGTAATGATCGAGGGGCGTTAGGCCCACTTCCCCGCCCTCGTCAACCACAAACTCCGCCGCGCCCGCGATCAGTGACTCGACGTTCTCGATGCGCTCTTCGGCTTCAGGCCCTTCGGCACGGAGCGCTGCTTCATAACCGATCGCTGCCACGAGCGACCGGAGCAACTCATCGACGGATGCGTCACGCGATTGCTGCGCGAGGCGGCCAATGAGCCGCGCGAAATCGGCCAGCGCGGTGCGCGCCGCCGGACGCACTGTCGCCGTAAGGGACTCGTCGCCGGCCGCTTCGAGAAGCGAACGACCGGCCTGTGTTGCGGCAACGCCTAACGCTTCTATCGTGGTTTCGCCCAAACCGCGTCTCGGGACACTTACCGCGCGACGGAACGCCTCGTCGTCACGTGGATTGGCGATGAGCTTGAGGTACGCCAACAGGTCGCGGATCTCACGGCGATCGTAAAACCTCACGGCGCCGACAAGCCGATACGGCACGCCCTTGCGACGCAACGTCTCTTCGAGCGCGCGCGACTGCGCGTTGGTGCGATAGAGGATCGCGACGTCGCGGTACGGAATGCCTGCCGTCGAGTAGTGCCGGCGTTCAATCTCAGTCGCGATATAGTCCGCTTCGTCCCGCTCGTCCAACGATGCCAGGAGCACGGGCTTCGGTCCCGAACCGCGACTCGCGCGCAACGTTTTTCCCAGCCGTTCGCTATTCGCCGCGATGGCAGCATTCGCCAGGTGCAGGATCTCGGGCGTGGATCGATAGTTCGTTTCGAGCCGAACAACCGCCGCGTTAGGGAAGTCGCGCTCGAAATCGAGGATGTTGCGGATGTCCGCGCCACGCCAGCCGTAGATGGATTGATCGTCGTCGCCAACGACGGTCACGTTCCCGTGCTCCTTGCCTAACACGGCGATCATGCGGTATTGCGCACGATTCGTATCCTGATATTCGTCGACCAGGATGTGACGGAAGCGTCGCTGATACTGCGTCCGGATGTCCTCGTGCTGTTCCAGAAGGGCGACCGAGAGGGTCAACAGATCATCGAACGTTGCCGCGTTGTTTTGTCTCAAATGCGTTTCAAGCGCGTCATACACGCGCGTTGTGGCGCGCGTGAAGGCATCCCGCGCGGCCGCGGAAAACTCAGCCTCGGAGATAAGACGGTTTTTCGCGTCGGAGATTACCGCGGCGATCGCCTGCGGGGCGAATTCCTTGCTCGAGACGTTCACGCGCTCCATCACGCGCTTGATGAGCGCGAGATAGTCGTCTTCGTCGTAAATCGTGTAGGACGAGGTGCGCCCAACCCGATCGGCATGCATGCGGACGAGACGCGCGCCGATCGAGTGAAAGGTGCCGCACCACATGCCGCGTGGCTCTTCGCCAAGCATGGCGGCGATGCGGCTCCGCATTTCCCCCGCGGCCTTGTTTGTGAACGTCACCGCGAGGATGCTGCCCGGATGCACGCCGCGCTCGCGCACGAGGTTGGCGATGCGTGTCGTCAGAACGCGGGTCTTGCCCGACCCTGCCCCGGCGAGCACGAGCAACGGGCCGTCGCCATGGACGACCGCTTCACGTTGATCCGGGTTTAGCGAAGCGAGGAGGTCTCGCGCGGGAGGTGCTGCGGTCACCCGGGAAAAGTAATCTCGAACGTCGCGCCTTTGTCCGACGGAATCAGCTCCAACTTCCCGCCGTGCGCATCGCTCACGATGCGCCGCGCAAGCGCGAGGCCGATCCCCCACCCTTGCTCTTTCGTCGAGAACCCGGCGTCAAAAATGTGCGGCCTGATCTCGCGCGGAATTCCAGGGCCATCGTCACTGAAACGGACACGTGTGACGCCCTCGGGCAAATGCTCCGCGGCAACGGTGATGGTCCCGCCGCGCCCTGCGAGCGCATCGATCGAGTTCTTGATGATCGCTTCGAGTGCCCATTCGATGAGCACTGCATCACCTGCCATCTCGAGCGGCTCGTCGCTCCACTTCGTTTCGATGCGAACGCTGTGAGCGAGTGACGGCACGCGCGCACGGAAATACGTCGTCACCCGTTCGAGCAACTCGGTCAGGTTGATCTGATCCTTGCTTGGCGGTCTGCCGATGCGCTCGAAACGATGCGCAACGCGGCGCAGTCGCTCGAGGTCGCCGTCCATATGGCGCAGCGCGCGCTGCGTGAGCTCATCACCCTCGCCTGTTTTCTCGCGTAACACATCGATCCAACCATCCAAACTCGAGAGCGGCGTGCCGAGTTGATGGGCAGATTCGCGCGCCATCCCTGCCCACACTTGCTCGCGTTCCGCGCGACCGCGCACCCTGAGCGCGTACCCACCGAGCACTACGAGGCCTAACAAGAGAACAGCCTGGAGGCCCGGAATGATCCGTAAACCACGTACGAGCGGCGTGTCGCCGTAATGCACAGTGCCCGCATCCTTTTCCACGACGGGGGCGTTTTCACGATCCAGGCGCGCGATCCACTCGAGCACGCGCGGATCATCCGGCTCGGCATCAAAGGGCAAGTTGGCAACCGCTGTCGGTTTGCCATTGGGATCTGTCAGGATCAGCGGGATCCCCGCGTCGCGGATGTGCTCCGCCAAATCGAAAAGCGCTGCATCCGGATCGGCAGATGTGTCGCTCAGCGCACGATAGATCTGCGCGTACATTTGGCCGGTCCGCGAGGCTTCGGCCTGGAGCTGCCTAACGACTCTCCGGCTGTACGCCACGTACGAGCCCAGGAGCACGACAACCGCGACGGCGACGAGGATCAGCGCGCCGCGGCGCATGTGTCAGAGCCTATCGGCGCCCAGCACATCACGGAGCGCCGGCGGAACCTGGACAGTTCCGTCAGCTTGCTGGTAATGCTCCAGCAGAGCTGCGAGGATACGCGGAAATGCGAGCGCTGACCCGTTGAGCGTATGCACAAAGCGCGGCTTCTCACCGGGCGCGGGACGATAGCGGATGTTGGCTCGCCGCGCCTGAAAATCCGTGAACGAGCTGCAGGATGAGACCTCGAGCCACTTCCCAACGCCCGGCGCCCAGACCTCGAGGTCGTATGTCTTGGCGCTGGCGAAGCCTGTATCGCCACCAGCGAGGAGCACGCGACGATATGGAAGCTCCAGCCGCTCCAGCAGGACCTCGGCGTGCCGCGTTAGGCGTTCGTGTTCCTCCGGAGATTGTTCCGGCGTCGTGTAGCGGACGATCTCGACCTTGTCGAATTGGTGCACGCGCAGAAGGCCACGCGTGTCTTTCCCTGCTGCTCCGGCCTCGCGGCGAAAGCATGGAGAATACGCGACGAAGCCTTTGGGCAAGATCGAGACATCCAGGATCTCGTCGCGAAACAGGTTCGTTACGGAAACCTCCGCCGTTGGAATGAGGAAGAGCGGATCATCGCGCAGCGCGTACATGTCCTCTTCGAACTTCGGCAGTTGCCCCGTGCCAATCATCGTCGCCCGATTCACCAGGAGCGGCGTCCACAGCTCCTCGTAGCCATGCTCGCGGATGTGCGTATCGATGAACCACGAAATGAGTGTGCGCACTAACCGAGCGCCGCTGCCGCGGAAGAACGGGAAGCCCGACCCGCTGACCTTGGCGCCGCGCATGAGGTCGAGGATGCCTAACGTTTCTCCTATCTCCCAGTGCGGCTTCACGCCATTGCTCGGGCGCGGTGTGCCCCAGCTCGAAACGACCGTGTTCGCATCTTCATCACCGGCGGGTACGTCCTCGAGAGTGATGTTGGGGATGTCCAGGAGCAGCTCCGCGAGTCGCGCTTCCGCAGCCGTGAGATCCTCCTGCAGGGCGTCGATCTCGCTGCCTAACGCGCGGCCGCTGGCGATCAGCTCGGCGGCGTCTTCGCCCGCCTTCTTGCGCCGCGCGACCTCCTGACTGTTGGCGTTGCGAGCGGCCTTCTTCTCCTCGACGGCTTGTATGACCGCGCGGCGGCGCAGGTCGAGCGCCACGCCTTCATCGATGCTTGCGCCGTATTGCGCCAGCTTGTTCCGCCGCCGCATGCCGTTGCGCAGCGCATCGACATGCTCGCGAAACACGCGCAGGTCGTGCATCAGTCCTTGGGAATGCCCGGCTTGAAGGAGCGGAAGCCGCAGTTGGGGTCGTGAACCGTGCGGATGCGGATCGCTCGCGTCGCCGGGAAGACGCTGTCGATAGCGATCTTGGTGTAAAGGTTCGGCGAGAATGAGAACCCGCACTGAGGGGCCTGCACCTCAGCAATCAGCGTCTCGCCCGCGCGAACGACAGTCACCGAGTCGAAGTTGTAGCCGCCCGTCGGTGCCTTCTCCAACTGATCGAAGGAGGTACTCGCTTTTTGCAATCCGACGCGATGCGTCGGCTGCAGGAGTCCACCGATTACCCTGAAAGGCACAACGAGCCGCACCGGATACGCGGTGATGGCGCCGCTGCCATCGAGATCAAAAGCGACGTCGAACGACAAGCCGTCGGCGATCCGCACGACGATGCGATCCGTCGTGCTGAGTGCAACTGGAGCTGCAGTCGGCGTTCCACTCAGCGCAAAGACAGTAAAGGTGTCGGTGAGCGTGCCGAGCCCGGCCTCGAAGCCGATTGGATCGTCGCACGCGACAACACCCCCTGCGAAAACCGCTGCCGCGCCTAGCGCCAAGGCGCGGGCGCGCGCTTTGAATCGTTCAGCAATCATTGTCGGTCGGCGTAGAGTACCGCGTAAGGCAAGAGACATCAAGCGTTTGCTCGCTTGACAGGGTTCAGGCCCCCGTTATGCTTGGACACCCGGATGCCGCCCGCGCCCACACTTAAACAACTCGTCGAAGCCATCGTTCAACACGAAGGCGTCGAGGCTGTCCTAGTCATCGGGCGCGATGGTCTACTAGTCGACGGACGATCAGGTTCCGCACCGGTCGATCTGGAGGCGCTCGCCGCGCACCTCCCACGAGTCCTGACCGCCGCGGCAGCGTTGGGGGGCGCGGCGGATGGCGACAATGCGAACGCCGCACGCGGTGAGCTGCTCAGCACCGTCATGGAGTTCGAGCAGGGCCTCGCTCTCGCGGCGGTGCTATCCCCCGACGCCTCACTGTTAGTGCTGCTTGGGCGGGGTGCGAATGCCGGCCCACTGTTGTACGATTTGCGCCGATTTCGTGGTCGTATAGCAAGCATCATCTAACTCGAGCAGTCGCCGTGACGACTACCCGACACATCCTGGTCGCCGACGACGAGCCACATATCGGCCGCATCATCAAGATGAAGTTGGAACAGGGGCCGTTCCGTGTGACGCTTGCATTCGATGGTCGCGAAGCGCTCGAGATCCTTCAGAAAGAAGAGCCGATCGATCTGGTCCTCCTCGACCTGATGATGCCGTTCATGTCAGGGCTCGATGTGCTCGCGAAGATCCGCGCGTCGGAGCGTTGGCGCGATGTCCCGTGCATGGTCCTCACTGCCGCCGGACAAGAGACACAGCATCAACGCGCCATGGAGTTAGGCGCGAACGATTTCTTGACCAAGCCGTTCAGTCCGAAGCGTTTGTATGGACGCGTTTCGGAGCTGCTGGGCGTCGCTGCGCCGGCTCAGGTCGAGGAGCGCGAGTGACGCGATGGGGAGTAGTCCTCGCAGGAGGAACAGGTTCGCGTTTTTGGCCTCTTAGCACACCGTCACGGCCAAAGCAGTTGTTAGCATTGATCGATCGCAAGCCGCTGGTCGTCAACACGGTCGAGCGGTTTCTGCCGATCGTGGACCCGGAGCGAATTCTCATTTTGACCAATGAGGCGCTCGTCGGTCCGATCCAGGCGCTCTTGCCCGCGCTCCCGCGTGAGAATGTCATCGCAGAGCCCAAGCCCGCAGGCACCGCGGCGGCGCTGACGTGGGCAGCGATCGAAATTGGAAAGCGCAGTGGCAATACGCGCGACGCCGTGATGCTTTCGGTGCACGCGGATTGGGCAATCGGGGACGCCGAGCGTTTTCGCGAATGCCTAACGCGGGCGGCGGACGCCGCGGTGAAACATCAAGCGCTTGTGACGGTGGGCGTAGTCCCTACGCGCCCGGATCCAGGGTTCGGTTACATCGAGCCTGGCGAGACGCTCGAGGGCCAATTGCGCAAGGTTGCCCGCTTCCTCGAGAAGCCGGGGCGTGAAGAAGCAGAACGCCTGATCGCAGCAGGCTGTCTGTGGAATTCGGGGATTTTCGTCTGGCGGACGTCAGATTTTCTCGAAGAAGTGACCAAGCTGACGCCAGAAGTGGCTGAGGCCATCCCGCAGCATGTGAATGACCGCGTGGGGTTTTTTGCTGCAGTCAAATCGGTGTCTGTCGACGTGGGTGTCCTGGAACGGAGCGGTCGCGTCGTCGTTTTGCCTGGTGCTTTCGGATGGGATGACGTGGGCACCTGGAGTGCGCTCCGGCGAGTCCGCGCACTCGATGCTGACGGCAATGCCGCGAGCGGGCCTGTTTACGCAATCGACTCGTCAGGCAACGTCATCCACTCGGCCGACGGCGTGGACGTGGTGCTTTACGGCGTCAACGATCTCGTGGTAATCGCGCAGAGAGACCTAACGCTGGTTACGAGCATCGAGCGGGCGGCGGATCTGAAAGAGCTGCTGAACCACCTCCCTCCATCCGTGCGCGAACGCTCATGACGGGCGTGGTTCTTTACGACGATGGTCAGGCGCGAGAGTTCGAGCCCTTCGCGCTCACGCGCCCTGTCTCGGAGCTGCGCGCCGGTGCGTTGCTCATTCGCGAGCGCTGGGAGACCGCGTTAGGCGTCAAGGCGCTTGGCTTTATCGGCGCTGCGCACCTCGCGGATTTCGAGGAGACTGGTGCACCGGGGGCATTTGCCGACGCGGACATTCCGGCTGGAGCTCTCATCGCCAACGCGCGCGCACTTCCGATGCTCGAAACGACGCGCGACACCGAGGCGGCGTGTTGGACCATCGGTGGAAGGGTCGCAGCCGTGCGCGTTCCGAAGCGTCTGCCTGCAGTCGCGCTACGCGATGGGACGGCCGAGTTGGAGACGCTGCTCGAGTCGGATGGACGCAGGAGCGAACTCGTTGGTCGCTGGCTCGACGCTCCCTGGGATCTCGTCAGGCACCTGCCGAGCATGTTGACGGAAGACGTTCTCAGAATCGGACCGACCCTCGAAACCGAAGGGTCACACAAGGCCGCCGTCATCGGCTCGCACGCCGTATTCGCTGAAGTTGGGTCTACGATCGAGCCACACGTGATGTTCGACGCGACCAACGGTCCAATACTCGTCAGGCGTGGGGCGCACGTTCAGGCATTCACCCGCCTCGTCGGCCCCTGCGCAATCGGCTACGATTCGATGATTCTCGGCGAGCGCGTGGCGACGTGCAGCATTGGTGATGTTTGTCGCGTGCACGGAGAAGTGAGCACAACGATATTCGTCGGTCACGCGAACAAGGCGCATGATGGGTTTCTGGGACATTCGGTCGTTGGGCGTTGGGCGAACCTCGGTGCGTCTACCGTGAACAGCAACCTGAAGAACACGTACGGCACCGTGAGCATGTGGACGCCCCGCGGCCTCAAAGACACCGGCATGCAATTCCTTGGCGTGTTGATCGGCGATCACGCGAAGACGGGTATCGGGACGCGGATCACGACCGGCAGCGTGATCGGCGCCGGCGCAAACGTGGTTTATGACGGCCTTGCCCCCAAGGTCGTCGCCCCGTTTTCCTGGGGACCTAACAAGGATGTGTACGACCTCGAGCGGTTCCTGCAGGTCGTCGAGCGCGTGGTGGCCCGTCGCAACGAAACGTTAGGCGAGCGTAGCCGCCGGCAGTTGGCCGCGGCGCATTCGAGGCGCTGGACGATATGAGGCTGTGGTTACTGGGCAGCGGTAGTAACGGAAACGCTATCGTTGTCGAGCATGGATCGACGCGCATATTGATCGACGCGGGGTTTGGCCCGCGCGTCATCTGCGGGCGTCTCGCGCGCGTCGGTATAGCACCTGAGAGCATCAACGCGCTCATTCTCACACACGAGCATATCGATCATGTGCGTGGCGCGCGCGCGCTCGTGCACAAGTTTCACTGGCCGTTGTATGCGACGCGCGGGACTCACCTTCAGGTGCGAGGCTTTGGCGGCTGTCGTCGCGAGATCATCGAGCCCCCCACTCCAGTTCTGATCGACGATGTGATGATCGAGGGTTGGCGCGTATCGCACGATGCGGCCGAGCCAGTGGCGTATTTCCTCACTGCGCGAGATACGGGTGAGCGCGCCGTCATCGCGTACGATCTGGGTTATGTCTCGTCCGGCCTCGCCGCGGCGTGTGGGCACGTGGACATCCTTGTGATCGAGTCCAATCACGACGAGGGGATGCTGCGCGCGGGACCCTATCCGCCCAGGCTGCAGGCGCGTATTGCCGGTCCGCGCGGACATCTGTCGAACAGGGCGGCCGGCATACTCATGCGCGCAGCGGCCGTCGGCCGGGCGCGGCATGTCGTGCTCGCGCACATCAGCGAGACAAACAACACGCCGGACGTCGCGTTAGGCAACGCCCGGCGCACGCTGCATAGCGCCGCTTTTTCCGGGCTGCTGGTCGCCGCACCCCAGGAAGGGGTGTGCGGACCGGTAGGATCCCAGCCGCGCCGTTAGGCGCGCGTTACCGTTCGCACGACCCGCTGCCAGGACTGCGCCAACTTCGGCAAACGCGGGACACTCGCCACGACAGTCTTGCCCTGCTTGATGGTCTTGAGGACCGATTTGCGCATGCGATCCGACGCGTCCTTCGTCCGGTCGAACAGCTCGGCAGCATCGTTCTCGAGTACAACGACGACATCCGAATTCTTGGCACGGTCGACAACGGCGCGCACGTCTTTACGAGCGCCGGCGGCCACGCGCTTTGCCGTCCGACGGGCTTTCGTTTTGATCTCCTCGGACGATCCCATCGCCTTGCGAAGCTCTTTAAGAGCCGCGCTGCGCTTATGAAGGTTGCGACTGACGACGAAATGCATTCCTGCACGCACCGCTGCGCCCGCGGCGAGGGACAGGAGGAGATTACGATAGCGGTGGCTCCCGCGACGAACCACGATCACGCGAGTGCTCATAACGCCTCCTAAAACAAAGATGGGCCCGCCGAGCGAGCTCGGCGGTGCGATGTAGTTCTCAGCGCCGTTAGTGGCAAAATCGACGCCACGGCGCGGGCTGCTTGCTTCGATCGGGTGAGATCCAAGCCGCGACCGGCAGCGGCGCGCCTAACGTGGAAAAAGCAGCTCGATTGATTCCCCGGGCGTCAGGGCCGTCCATTGCGCGAGAAACTCGCCACGTCGCGCGCGGATCTCGCCAAATGATTTTCTGTAGTCAACTGGAAGCTCGGCAGCACCCGATCGCGCGTAGTGCCCCCGGGATGGACGTGTTGACCTCGTCAGCAGACATGATGACGCCAGCTACGCGATGTCCGCACACGTCTCACAGCGTAATGCGTGAGATCCACGGTGAGAAGTTCAAAGTCAAAGGTCAAAGGTCAGAGGTCAGAGGTCGAAACGTCGCATAACGAGCAAAGGGTCCCGAGCTGACGCCGGGACCCTTTGACCTTCGACCTTTGACCTTCGACCCAGGTTGTTAGTACATCCCACCCATTCCGCCGCCTGGAGGACCAGCGGGTGCGGGCTTCTCTTCCTTCTTTTCGACGACAAGCGCTTCTGTCGTGAGAAGGAGGCCGGCGATCGACGCCGCATTCTGCAGCGCGGTGCGCGCCACTTTGGTGGGATCGATCACGCCCGCTTGCGTTAGGTTTTCGTACGAATCAGTCAGCGCGTTGTAGCCGAACGCGTCGTCCTTGGACGAGCGCACTTTCTCGACAACAATCGAACCTTCCGCACCGGCGTTTTGCGCGATCATGCGAATCGGCTCTTCGAGTGCGCGACGCACGATCTCGACGCCAATCTGCTCATCCTGGTCATCGAGCTTGAGCGTCTTGAGCGAGCGCTGCGAGCGGAGGAACGCAACGCCACCGCCTGGCACGATGCCTTCCTCGACCGCGGCACGTGTAGCGTGCAACGCGTCTTCGACCCGAGCCTTCTTCTCCTTCATCTCGCTCTCGGTCGCCGCACCAACGTTGATCACGGCAACGCCGCCCGCGAGCTTGGCCTTACGCTCCTGCAGCTTCTCGCGATCGTAATCAGAAGTCGCCTTCTCGATTGCCGCGTCGATTTCCTTGATACGGCCTTTGATCTTCTCGGGTTCGCCGGCGCCGTCGATCACCGTCGTGTTGTCCTTGTCTACGACGATGCGCTTGGCTCGGCCGAGGTCGGAGATGACAGCGTTCTCGAGCTTGAATCCAACTTCCTCGGAAATGACCTGGCCACCCGTTAGGATCGCGATGTCCTGCAACATCGCTTTGCGGCGATCACCAAAGCCTGGCGCCTTCACGGCGCACACCTTGAGCGTGCCACGCAGCTTGTTCACAACCAACGTCGCGAGCGCCTCACCTTCTACATCTTCGGCGATGATGAGCAGCGGTTTGCCGAACTGCGCGACCTTCTCGAGGACGGGGAGCAGATCCTTCATCGACGAGATCTTCTTGTCGTGGATCAGGATCAATCCGTCTTCGAGCGCAGCTTCCATCTTGTCTGGATCGGTGACGAAGTACGGCGAGATGTAACCGCGATCGAACTGCATGCCTTCCACGGTCTCGAGCGTTGTCTCGATTCCGCGCGCCTCTTCGACCGTAATGACGCCGTCCTTACCGACCTTCTCCATCGCTTCGGCGATCAGATCGCCGATCTCTTTGTCGTTGTTCGCGGAGATGGATGCCACCTGCGCGATCTCCTTCTTCCCGACGGTGGGGATGGAAATCTTCTTCAGCTCGTCGATCACAGCGGTTACGCCGCGGTCGATTCCACGCTTGAGTGCCATTGGGTTCGCGCCGGCGGTGACGTTCTTGAGACCTTCGCGGAAAATAGCCTGCGCGAGGACCGTCGCGGTGGTGGTGCCGTCACCAGCGATGTCGGACGTCTTCGTGGCGACTTCCTTCACCATCTGTGCGCCCATGTTCTCGAGCGCATCAGACAGCTCGACTTCTTTGGCGACCGTGACACCGTCCTTCGTCACGGTTGGCGCACCAAACTTCTTTTCGATAACCACGTTTCGGCCTTTGGGGCCGAGGGTGACCTTCACAGCTTCGGCGAGCTTGTCGACGCCGCGCTTGAGCGCGGCTCTCGCGTCAACATTGAAATGGAGTTCTTTAGCAGCCATTGCGATTGCTCCTGATAGGCGATGATGTCGTTAGGTATGTATTAGTTGATGACAGCGAGCACATCCGATTCACGCAGGATCAGCAATTGCTCGCCATCCACAGTGACTTCGGTGCCGCTGTATTTGCCGTAGAGGACCTTGTCTCCGGCCTTCACATCCATAGGCACGCGCTTGCCATCTTCGAATCGCCCAGGGCCGACCGCGACGATTTCACCTTGTTGCGGTTTTTCTTTTGCCGTATCGGGGATGTAGAGCCCGCCGCGCATCGTCTCCGATTCCTCGAGCGCTCGGACGACCACGCGATCGGCAAGTGGACTGACCTTCAACGACGCCGCGCTTTTCGTAGCCATAGCGTTCACTCCTCCGGGTTGGATAGGATTGGTTAGCACTCGACAAGACGGAGTGCTAAGCAGGGCAGGAAGGTAAAGACCCTGGACCCCCGGTGCAAGTGGTGGCACCCGACAATCTAGGCCAAATAACCTCTTGGCGTGTAACGACTTAGCGCTGAGACCGGCTTGCGTCTGTCGCGGGAGCGGCGGGCACGGAGGCCATTAGCTCGTGAGCGAGGCGGAGCCCGACCAGCGTGAGCTCGGGGACCACCCGCTCGAACGACTCGCAAAATGGGGCTATAGCCTCGGCCAACCCCCCCGTCGCTACGACCAGCGGCTCATCGTCACCGGGCCATTCGGTGCGGATCCGCCTAACGAGGCCGTCGATAGCGTCCGCGGAGCCGTAGATGACTCCCGACCGGATGCAGTCTTCGGTGCGCCGTCCGATCACCTCCGTCGGCGCGTACAGCTCGGTCTGAGGGAGCTTGGACGTGCGGCGCACGAGCGTCTCCATCGCGGTGCGCACACCAGGCGCGATAACGCCTCCGAGGAAGACGCCATCTTTCGTGATGCAGTCGAAGGTCGTCGCGGTACCCAAATCCACGACAATCGTGTCGCGCCCAAAGAGCCTGCTGGCTGCTAGCGTATTGAGGATTCTGTCCGCTCCGACCGTCTGCGGCTCGACAACGTCGAGTGTAATGGGCAGCGGTGAGCGACCGTCCACCACGACAGGGCGCTGTTGCGTTAGGCTGTGACAGGCTTCAGCCAAGGGAGCCGTCAACATCGGCACGACCGAGCCGATGCAAACGCCACTGACTTCGCTCGGCGCTATGTCCGCGGTCTGGAGCAACCCGCGAATGAGCAGCGACAGCTCGTCAGGCGTGCGCTCGACGTCGGATGTGACGCGCCAGTGCGCGCGCAACTCCTCGCCCGCGAAGCACCCGATCGTCGTTTCTGTATTTCCGACGTCAAAGACTAACAGCATCTCTTAGCTCTTAGCTCTTAGCTCTAGCTCTTAGGGTCTAACCTTCTAACTCGAGGCTACCTGTAAGATATCGGGATAGGCCATTCGCCGTTTCGACAAGCAGTTCCCCGCCCTCCGCAATCCCAACCACGACTCCGCTCGCCGGCGTCCGGCAACGCTTACCGCGCGCGAAGTCGCGCGCACTGTACGCGGCCAGCTCGCCCGCGCCAAGCGGACCCCGAGCCGCTGCTGCTGCACGCATGGCGGGGATTAGCTCCGCCAGGACGTCGGCTCGGCGTGGCGAGTTCGTTAGGTGGGTACCCGGCACTCCAACCGGTGCTGCCAGGTTGATCCCCACGCCAATAGCGACCCAATCGAGCCTTTGATCCCGCCAGCGAGCCTCGATCAGTATGCCTCCAAGCTTGGCACCGCCGACATACAGGTCGTTGGGCCACTTCAATTGGATGCGTTCCTCAGCCCAACGGTCTAGCGCACGCGCCATTCGCAGCCCCAGCCTCAGAGGCAGCACCGGCAGGGCCTTGGCGTCGTTAGGTCGCTCGAGGAGCGTGAGCCAGAGGCCGCGGCCCGCTCCCGACTCCCAACGGCGGCGACCACGGCCGCGACCAGCGTGCTGCGAAGCCGCAACGACCAGCGCGCCAGCCGGCGCCCCGGCATCGCCTAACGTCGCAGCCACGTCCATGGTCGAAGCGACGTCCTCGAAAAGGTGCACCTCCGGCAGGTCGAGCTCGCGCGCGACCGTCGCTGCGTCCTTTCCCTCGAGCGTGGCAGCAATCACGTCAGGCACGTGCCGCGACCAAAACCAGGATAAAGACGCCTAACGCAAGCCTGTAGAGCGCGAAGATGCCGAACGAATGACGCGCGAGGTACCGCAGCAACACAGCGATGGCCAGCCAGGAGCTCAGCGCCGCTGCCAGGACGCCCGCGACCAACGGCGCGGAGAAACCGCCGGCGGCCAGGGCGTCAGGCACTTTCGCGAATGCAGCCGCCGCCGTTATCGGCATGCTGAGAAGGAAGCTAAAGACGGCGGCGCTTTGACGGTCGAAGCGCAGCAATCGCGCGGCAGTCATCGTAGCGCCCGAGCGAGAAACACCCGGGACGAGTGCGAACGCCTGGGCGACGCCGACCAGCAGCGCTTCACGCAGCCCCATCGCGTTCAACGGGCGGTCTGCGGCCGCATAACGATCAGCCGCCCACAGGATCACGCCCATGATCATGAGCATGACCGCGATCAAAATCGGCGTTCGGAACGTCGTTTCGGCCACGTTCTCGAGCAGCAGTCCGGCGATCGCCCCGGGCATCGTGCCGACGACGAGAAACACCGCGCGCCATTCCTCCGGCGTCGATGCCGAGCGGCGCCTAACAACTTGAATGGCCGCCCGGCCCAGCGCGATCCATTCGCGCCGAAAATACCAGAGGACGGCGACCAGTGTCCCCAAGTGCAACGCGACATCGAAGGCAAGCCCGGGGTCTTGCCATCCAAAAACCCACGGGGCCAACGCGAGATGAGCGGATGAGCTAATCGGCAAGAACTCGGCGAGGCCTTGCAACACGCCGAGGACGATTGCCTGGAAGACGGTCATTCGTTAGGCACGAGACTCGACTGCCGGCGAGTGGGCGGCGCCGATCGCGTCGATGTACAACGCTTCGTATTGGCCCACCACCTGCTCACGCGAGAACCGCGCGCGCGCATCCACCGAGGCGGCTTCGCTCATAGCCTGCCAACGCGCCGGATCGCTCAGAATCTCGATCGCGGCTCGCACCATGCCGGCCACATCGCCGACGGGACGCAGGACTCCAGTGACGTCGTTACGGACGACTTCGGGAAGACCACCGGCATCAGACCCCACAACCGGCACGCCGCACGCCAGCGCTTCGAGCGCGCTTAAGCCGAAGGACTCGAACTGGCTCGGGAGCAGGAACAGCTCGGACGACGCTAGCAGTGGCGCGACCGCGTCGATCTTGCCGAGGAAATGCACGGAATCCACAACGCCCGTTTCCCGCGCCTCGTCCTCTGCCTCGGGGCGATCGGGACCGTCGCCCACCATAACGAGGATGCTGGGGATCGTCTGGCAGACGTGCGCGAAGATGCGGATCACGTCGCGGACGCGTTTGACTGCCCGGAAGTTGGAGACGTGAATGACGACCTTCTTGTCGCCCGCCACTTCCCGGAGCTGGGCTGCATAACGATTGCGCCGGTAGATCTCACCATCCACGAAGTTGGGGATGACCTCGACATCGCAACCGGTGCAGCCGAAAGCCGCGAGCGTCTCCCGCTTTAGCGACTCGGAGACGGCGGTTATGCGATCGGACTTTTCGATCGAGAACTTCGTAATGGGAAAGAACGAACGATCCTGACCAACGATCGTGATGTCCGTGCCGTGCAGCGTGGTGATGACGGTGATGTCGTCGCCATCCTTGCGCAGCATCTCCTTTGCAATCCACGCACTCGTCGCGTGCGGGATGGCGTAATGCACGTGCAGGAGATCGAGCTTGTGTGTCCGGACCACCTCGTGCATACGCACCGCCAACGCCAGATCGTAGGGAGGGTACTCGAACAGCGGATACTTCCCGACGTCGACTTCATGGAGGTACACGCGAGGGAGGAAGCGCGGCAGGCGGAACGGCTGACGGTAGGTGATGAAGTGCACCTCGTGGCCGCGCGCCGCGAGGGCGATGCCCAAATCCGTCGCGACGGCTCCGGAGCCGCCGTATGTGGGATAACACGTGATACCGACGCGCATGCTCGTTAGGTCTCCCCGTGCCACCAGGCGACGGTGCGATCGTAGGCGCCAGTCTCGTTAGGGTCGAGTCGCAGCATATCCCCGCGTAATTGGTGCCGGAACCAGGTCCGTTGCCGTTTGGCGTATTGCCGCGTGGCGGCGATGACTTGCTCTCTTACGCGTGCCAGATCAAGTCCTGCATCACCCACAACATAACGACGCAGCAACTCATAACCTGTAGCCCTCCAGGCCGGAGCGTTCGCCGGCACC
>DATFBW010000378.1:0-16076 GCA_035253645.1 Gemmatimonadaceae bacterium
GGGGCGGCGAGGTTCTGAAGTTCGCCGGTGACTCCACCCTCGCATATTGGCCCGCTGATCCTATCGAGCCGTCGTACGTTTCGCGTTATGCGGCAGGCGCGGCCGTGGAGGCGCAACGGGTTGTGTACGATCTCGCGCGCGAGGGCTTCGGCGGAGGTACGCTCAAAGTCCGTATTGGAATCGGCGCCGGCGAGCTTTTCATGGCTCACGTCGGCGGCACCGACAATCGTTGGGAAATTGTCGCTGCGGGCGAGGCAGTAACTGCGGCCGTTCGCTCAGCCGAGCTGGCGCGTGCGGGCGAAGTCGTCGTGTCGCCTCTCGTGGTGTCGCACCTTGCCGGCGCTGCACGGACCGAGCCGCTCGCTGACGGCTTTGCGCGCCTCGGCCGCCTGTCCACGTTAGGCAAGCCCGCGCCTGTTGTCGAGGGAACGCTACCCTCCGGCGCAGAGCCCCTTTTGCGTCAGTACGTGCCACGGGTCCTGCAGACGTGGCTCGATGCCGGACACGTGCAGTGGCTGGCCGAGTTCCGTACGGCGCGCGTGCTCTTCATCGGCATCGGCTCACTGGAGTACGCCACATCGCTGGCGTTGGAGAACCTCCAAAAGGCAACGCTCGCGGTCCAAGCAGCTGTGTACCGTTATGGCGGCACCGTCAATCAGCTCGTGGTGGACGACAAGGGGACGGTGTTCGTGTGCGGATGGGGCCTGGCGTATAACACGCACGACGATGATGCCGTGCGTGCTGTGCGCGCGGCTCTCGATATCAGGCGTCAGCTGGGCGCGTTAGGCACGAGCGCCTCGTTCGGTATCGCGTCGCAGCATGTCTTCGCTGGCCTGCGCGGCAACGAACGCCGGGCCGAATACGCCATGGTCGGCTCCGCCGTGAACCTTGCCGCTCGGCTCATGCAGGCGGCGCACGGAGAAATCCTCTGTGATCGCGCGACATTCGAGGGAGCCGAACGCCGTATCGACTTCCTTCCACTTCCGGCCCTCCACATCAAGGGTCGCGTGGAACCCGTTTCCGTTTATCGGCCAGTCGCGGAGACGGCGAAAGCCCGGACCACCGCGTCCCAGGTATTCGGCCGCGCCCCTGAGCAGCGCACGCTCGCCGAGCGCGTGGACGCATTGGCGCGCGGCGAAGGTGCGGTGGTTGTCATCGAAGCCGAAGCTGGCATGGGGAAAAGCAGGCTCCTCGCCGAAGCGATCGACATCACACGCGCCAGAGGGCTCGACGTGCGAGTCGCAGCCGGAGACGCGATCGAACGCTCCGCGCCGTACCACGCATTCCGCTCGCTGTTCGATTCAATGCTCGGTGCTGACAGTTCGCGCCGCGAGCAGCGCGTGGCCAACTTGTTAGGCGGTGCTGGGAGGCTGCTGCCGTATGCGGCGTTGCTCAATCCCGTGCTCGGACTCAACGTCGCGGAAACGGACGAGTCATCGAACGTCACGCCGCGCGGCCGCGCCCACCTCACGCGGGATCTGCTGGTGCATCTGCTGTCTGCCGCGACAGAGGGCCAGCGCCTCATGCTCGTCATAGAAGATGCGCACTGGCTCGACTCGGCATCGTGGGCGTTGGTCGAAGGGTTGATTCACGCGATGCCTGGTCACTTCTACCTCATCGGGATGCGTGGAGTGGACGAAGGTGAGAGCACCGCGGAGCTCAAACGCCTGCGCGCTGACGCCAGCGTTCAGTGGCTGCGCCTCGGAGCCCTAACGCCGGACGCGGCGCGGGCACTGGCAGCTTCACGGTTAGGCAGCGAGATGGACGACAGATTGGCACGGTTCATCTTCGACAAGGCGGAGGGTCATCCGTTTTTCACCGAAGAGTTGGTGCACGTGCTGCGGGACAAAGATGCGTTGCGCGTCGAAGATGGCCTGATGACGTTCGCGGGCGCTGACGCGTCTGCACCGCCACTCGAAATCCCCGATACGATCGAAGGCGTCATTACGAGTCGCATCGACCTCCTCGGACCGGCCGAGCAGCTCACTCTCAAAGTAGCGAGCGTCCTGGGACGCACCTTCGATCTCGGCGCGCTGACAGCGGTCCATCCGCTGCGAACCAGTGGCGTCGATATCGCACGACACCTCGACGTGTTGCGTGCGCGAGACCTGACGCTGCCGGTCGAAAGCGCTCCCAACGCGTTTTTGTTCAAACACGTCATTACACAGGATGTGGCGTACGGCTTGTTGCCGTACGCGCAAAGGCGACAGCTGCACCAAACAGTGGCGGGGTGGTACGAGGAGGTGCACGACAGCAGCCTCGAGTCGTTTTACGCCTTACTCGCGCACCACTGGAGCCGAGCGGAAGTCGTCGACAGGACAGCGCATTATCTGGAGAAGGCAGGCGAGCAGGCTTTTGCTCGTTATGCAAACCAGGAAGCGACGCGCTTCTTCAGCGAGGTGTTGCAGCTCGAGGAGCGCGCTCATGCACAATTGCCATCAGCGGATCCGGTGGCTGTATCGCGTCGGCTCACAGTCCCGGGCCGTACCGCCCGGCGCGCCCGCTGGGAACGTTACCTCGGCGAGGCGCACCTCAACCTTGGATCGTTTCGCGACGGAAAGGAGCATCTGCACATCGCGCTCGGAGCTATGGGGCTGCCGGTGCCTAACGAGGAGAAAGGATGGCGCCGGGGGTTGGTCAGTCAGCTGGCAACGCAGCTCGTGCGGAGAGCGATCTCACGCACGCCCAGGCGGTACACGGTGCCGGCGGCCGCTCTGATGCGCGAAGGCGTGCGCGCGAGCACCCGGCTCGGCGGCGTCGCGTATATCGAGAACCGCACCGGCGAAATTCTGTTTCACCTCGTACGTGCGCTCAACGTTGCTGAACGATTGCCTCCTACGATCGAGTTGGCCGTCGCGTACGCGGACGCGGGCAACATCGCGGGGCTGATTCCGCTGCACGGACTGGCGAAGCGCTACGGTGCGCTCGCGCGACAAACGGCCGATGCCCTGCAGGACCCACACACGACCGCACGCGTATTGAACCGCTGCGCGATTTATAAAGGCGCGATCGGTGATTGGAGCGCCGTGCCGGACATCGAGTCGGCTATGGAGCTCGCCCAACAAGTGGGAGATCCGTACGTGTGGGAGGAAAGCGCTGCGATACGCGCGCGCATCGGACACCTCCGCGGCGAGTTTGCTGCGTCGCGTGCGCTCGCGCGAGAGCAATTGCTGCGCGCCACCGCGAGCGGAACCGCGCTGCACCGTCCCTGGGCCATGCAGAACGAGGCACTGGCAACCTTTCACCTCGGCGATCTCGAAAGGACGGTGGAGTTGTGCAACGAATGCCGCCGCGAGTCCGCAAAGGGACGGAGTGATCTGATGGTGATCCTCGGGTGCGACGCGATCGAAGCACTGGCGCGGTTGCAGCTCGGTGAGCTCGCGCAGGCACGTACCGCCGCGGAGAAGGCGCTTCCCGTCATCCTGGGTGCCCGCACGGTTCCCCACATGGCCAGCCCGTGGTTGAGCGCAACGACACAAGCTTTCGTGCTGCTTTGGGAAAGCGAGGGAAGCGGCGCCGCCTCCTCAACCGCTGTGCAAGCGCGTCAAGCGCTACGAGCGCTCTCGCGTTATGCGCGGAGCAACTTGCCTGCACGCACGATGGCGCTTCTGTGGCGTGGCGCTATCGAGGCGCTCGAAAACAAGAGCGAACGTGCCAGGCGAACGATGACAGAGACGATTGCCGACGCCGAACGACGCGGCCTGCCGTACGAGCGCGCCCGCGCGGAGTTCGAGCTCGGGCGTATGCTGGGGGTCGCAGAAGCGAGCTCGAGACCGCATTTTCTGCGCGCGCGCGAGGAGTTCGAGCGCCTGGGGGCGGTGCGGGATGTTGCCCGGGTGGACGCGGTTCTCACCACAACGCCCCGTTAGGCGCGCTCGTCAGATCCCATCTAACGCTACGGCCACCGAGGCCTCCATGACGACGACGTGGGCATGGCCGTTCACCGTTTTGATGCTGGTGCTCTGGGGCGTCTCCATTGTGTACGTGTGGCGCCGCCACCGCCCGTTTTATGCGCTCGTTCTGATGCTCGGATCGGTATTCGCCTTCATCAGCGAATACATGGCGATCCGGTTAGGCAAATACTACTACGGGGAATTCCCTCTCAAGATCTGTTTCGGCACCCCGAAGGAGCCGCCGTCCGGCCTGCTCGGCGCATTGCACTTGCCGATGATCGAAGGGTGTCTCGCGCCCAACTTCTGCATTCCGCTCGCGGTCCTCGCGCTCGAAGGGTTGGTGCTGTTCTCGATCTTGCGTACGGCAGACAACCTGGCCGTGAATCGCCGAAGCAAGCCGTTTCTCGACGCGCTGCTCGCGATCAACCTCGATGCGATCCTCGATCCCGTAGCGTCCAAAACGCGCTGGTGCTCGGCAGGTGACATCGGCGATCTGGACGGTCTCGGTTTGTGGACTTGGTTCACAGGTCCGCAAGACGCTGGGTACTGGTTTGGTATTCCGATCGCGAACTACACGGCATGGTTTGGCAGTGTCCTCGCGTTCACGATAGCGGTCCGCACCGTGGCGCATTTCCTCGGAGCGCAACGTGGCCACTGGATAAGGGAGGTTCTCGGCGCGCTCGCTGCGGTTGCAGGGCTCTTTGTGTTATCGGCCGCGATCGTCATCGCGTTAGACTGGGTGCTCAACCAGCGATACGATGCGATGTGGCAATTCGGAGTCATGGTGGTCGTCATTCTCATAAGCATCGCCGTGGTGTTGCCGAGCATGCGTACGTGGAAACGCAATCAACCGGTGGATTGGTTACCTGTTCTCGTTCAGAGTGCCATTTACGCATTCTGTCTCGGCGCCATCCTTTTCACGGATAAGTTGGACGGCAAGCCGGGGCTCATCTGGGTGTGGCTAGGGACGACGTTCATCGGCATGAGCCTGGTGCTTGCGCCGTATCGCAAGGGCCGCACACCAGAGACCACGCCCGTGGCGAACACGGTGTGACTGGAACCTAACGAGTGAAGAAGTTTGTCGAAGCGTTGTGGCGCCTGATGATGATTGTGGATCGATTCATCCGGATCCATTTCATCATCTTTTCGTGCATGCTGCCGCTGTTGGGTGCTTCGACAGTGCGGCCGAAATTGCGGTTTTCGGAGATACTCGCGCTGCTTGGCGTCGGCATGTGCTTTCACATCTATGCGTATGTGTTGAACGATGTGGTCGATCTACCGATCGACCGCACGCAAGCGCTGCGGCAGACCGACCCCCTGGTGCGCGGCACGATACGCCGGTGGCAGGCCTTGCTGGTGGCCCTCGCCCAGATTCCGCTCACGATCCCCCTAACCATGTGGTTAGGCGGCGGCTTGGCCGCACACGTTGCCATACTCGTCGGCTTCGTCGGGATGGCCATCTACAACGTGTGGGGGAAGCGCAACCGCGTTCCTCCTGTGACAGACGCAGTACAGGGCATGGCTTGGGGGAGTCTCGCCATTTACGCCGCGTATGCCATCGGAGGTGCGCCCAATGTGCTCACATGGATCGTGGGCGCATACGGAGCCGGATTCATTCTGCTCATCAATGGAATCCATGGCGGGTTGCGCGACCTTGCGAACGACTTGGCGAGTGGCGCGCGTACAACCGCTATCTTCCTTGGGGCACGTCCTGTCGATGGTGCGCCGCCGCGCGTTCCGGCGGGCGTGCCGTTCTTTGCGTACGCAGTGTCCTTGGGGCTCGCGCTGCTGAGCATCATCCCACTCGCGCGCAACGATTTCGGTTATAGCCAGGGCGTCCGAGTCGCCATGCTGCTGATCATCGGCGCGTGCAATGTGGTCGCGCTGGTGATGTTACGCACCGTGGTTCGTCCGGTTACAGGTGTGCTGTGGGACATTGTGTTCCGGGTTCAGATGCTGATTGTACTGCTTATTTTACCGGGTACTTTTGCGCCGTTCGTCAGCAGTGAGGTGCTGTGGACCATCATCGTTTTGGAATTCGTTTCTCTGCTTCCATTGGAATGGACTTATCGCATTCTACGCTTGGTCGCTTTGCGCGGCGCACCGGGTCGATCGTATGAGTTTCGAGCAGACGCCAGGTAGTGCCGAGGGTACGTTAGGCGACGCCTCTGTGCGGTTGAAGCGCGCGCTCGAGTCGTTGCGCGCCTTTGCGCGGCCCGATCCCCTCCGCAGCATCTGGCAGCTGGTCAATAGCGCCGTGATTTTCGTCGCGCTGTGGTGGCTGGCGCTGCGCGCGTTGGACTACTCGTATGTCCTTGCCCTCGTCATCGCGTCAGCAGCAGCTGTTATGGTGATGCGCTTGTTCATCGTGCAACACGACTGCGGGCACGGCGCTTTCTTCAAGTCGCGCTGGGCGAATAACGTCGTTGGTGTCGTGCTCGGCGTGGTCACACTCACCCCATACCGCTACTGGAGCAGACAGCACGCGCTGCACCATGCGGGATCCGGAAACCTCAGCGAACGCGGCTTCGGCGACATAACGACTCTCACCGTGCGCGAATATCTCGCGTTAGGATGGTGGCGCCGGCTGTGTTACCGCGTGTACCGCAACCCCGTGGTGTTGTTAGGTCTCGGTCCGGCGTACCTGTTCCTGTTGAAGCATCGTTTCCCTTTCGACATGCCCTTGCGCAGGTGGCGGCGCGAATTGGGGAGCGTGATGGTCACGAATGTCGCGATTGCAGCGGTTGTCGGGCTCATGGCGTGGATCGTGGGGCTCGAGCGGTTTCTTCTCGTCCAGCTCCCGATCCACCTCGTCTTCGCTTCCGCGGGCCTGTGGATGTTTTACGTGCAGCACCAGTTCGAGGATGCCTATTGGCGGCCTAACGAGGCTTGGAGCTACGAAGCGGCCGGCCTGCATGGCAGCTCATACCTCGATCTCCCCCGGTTCCTGCACTGGTGTACGGGCAACATCGGCTACCATCATCTCCACCACCTGTGTCCGCGCGTCCCGAACTACTACTTGCGGCGTTGTTTCGAAGCGATCCCCGAGCTCGCGCCGCGCGCGCGTCTCACGCTATGGGATGGCATGCGCGTGCTGAGGCTGCGGTTCTGGGACGAGGACACCGGACGCCTAATTGGCTTCCGCGAGCTTCGGCGCAAGCGCGCCGCCGGTAGGCTACGAGACGCAGCGTAACACGGCCCTGGCCGGGGTCAGACCCCTTCCGGTAGTTGGGTCAGGATCTGCTCGGTGCAGAACAGGGGTCTGACCCCCGCCGGGCCTAACGCTCGTTCATCCAAACGTCTTCAAGGATCGACACCGAGCGTGAGTAGCTCTTGCCGCCAACGGTGAGCGTGACTGCATACGCTCCCGGCGTAGCCATGCGCGACACGCGCGGCGGCCCTTGCTGACCGCCGCCGCCACCACCACCACCACCGCCACCACCGGCGCCGCCGCAACCTCCGCCCCCTCCACCTCCCCCTCCGAATCCACCGCCGGGTGCGCCGCCACCCTGAGCAGCCTGCACCGGGCGCAGATCGCTGCACAGGTTCCAGCGCACACGATTCAATCCCTGATGTTTGGTGCCATCGATCGTCCGGAAGACCTGCCCTGTCGTGAGATCGGTGATCGTGATCTTCACGTCGCCCGCGGACGGGCTGCCTAACCAGTAGCTGATCGTCGTTCCTGTCGCCGCGTTTTCACCCTGGAAGTTCTTCGCTCCAGTCACCGAGCGCCGAAGCCGGATGTCCGATTTCCAGAGCACGGCGTTGCGCACGTCGAACAAGGCGGCATCCTGAGCCATCACTTCCGGGGTCAGTTGCTGCAGCGCGGTGACGTCATCCAGGATCCAGATGCTGCGCCCGTGTGTTGCGAGGACGAGATCGTTGTCGCGTGGATGGACGATCACATCGTCGATGCGCACGACAGGCAGGTTCGTCATGAATCTTTTCCAGCTCTTCCCTTCGTCGAGCGAGACGAAGAATCCGAATTCCGTTCCCGCATACAACAGATTGGGATTGCGGAGATCCTGCCTAACGGTGTTCACGTGGCCGATGGCGGGCAGATTGCTCGCGATGGACGTCCACGTGCGTCCGTAATCGCGTGTGACATAAATGTATGGCTTGAGGTCGTCGCTCTTATGTCCGTCCACTGACACGTATGCTGTGGCGGGATCGAAGCGCGACGGTTCGATGCGCGAGATGTAGTACTCCTTCGTCCCGCCTGGGACGTTCTTGCCGACTTCGGTCCACGTTGTGCCGGCGTCGCGGCTCACCTGGATGTTGCCGTCGTCGGAGCCATACCAATACAACCCCGGAACAAGCGGCGACTCGGCGAAAGCAACGGCGTTGCTGAAGCTTTGCACGCCGTCGTTCCTCGAAAGGATGCACTGCCCAACGCGAGCGCGGCCGCATCCAGGAAGGGAACCTCTGAGACCCAGGATCTCGCGCTCATCGCGGTTCACTTGCTTCGTGAGATCCGCAGTCATGCGCCACGTCGTGCCGCGATCCTTGGAAATGAAGAGACGATTGCCGGCGACGAAGATCGTACTGGCGTCGTGCGGCGAGATAATGAGCGGCGTGTTCCAGTTGAAACGTACCTGCACAGGGGCGTCCGGCTCGGGGAACACGTTAGGCCTTCCACCGCCACCGGGCCCACCTTGTTGCGGCGCATCGACCGTGCGCACGCCAGGTCGCGGACGGATGGAAACCGTAGTGCCTTCGCGGAGATCCAGCCGGCTCATGTTTCCGTCCTGCGACTCGGAATACATGATCATGTGATCGGTGGGATCGACTGCCGTGTAAAAGCCATCGCCGCCGCCGACACGATACCAATCCTGCGAGAGGATCGGTCCGGCCCTAACGCTACTGGGCCCGCACCAGCTCCCGTTGTCCTGCAGACCCGTACAGACGTAATACGGCCGGCGCATGTCCACAGACGCGTGATACGGCTGGCCAACCGCCCATGTGCGGATCGATTCCCACGTCGCACCGCCGTCCCACGAGATGTCCAGCGAACCGTCGTTGCCGTACATCACGTGTCGCGAGTTGTTCGGATCGATCCAGATCGCATGGTGATCGCCATGACCGAATCCAGTGAGCTGCTCGAACGTGCGGGCACCGTCTGTTGATTTGAATGCCGAAGCACCGCCGACGTAAACCGTATTCGGATCGTTAGGGTCGACCCGCACCTGCGAGTAGTACATCGGCCGATTGTTCTGATTGCTGCGGAACTGCCAGCTGTTGCCGCCGTCCTCCGATCGCCAGATACCGCTCACCTTGTCGTCAGGCGGCAGATTCTGCTGACCGCCGCCACCGCCGCCTCCTCCACCACCGCCTTGGCCCCCTTGGCCACCTTGGCGTGCGGCGGCTACGGGCTCCTTATCCGGCCCCACTTCGATCTGCGCATAAATCACGTTCGGATTGGAGCGGGAGAAGTCCAGCCCGATGCGGCCCATCGTCCCGTTAGGCAGCCCGCCGCCACGCACGCGCGTCCACGTATCTCCGCCATTAGTGCTCTTCCAGATGCCGCTTCCAGGGCCGCCACTCGCAAAACCGAATACCGTGCGCTGCCGAGTGTAGGTGGAAGCGAATAGTATGGTCGGGTTCGTTGGGTGAATCGCGATATCTGTGGCGCCGGTGTTGTTGTCTACGAAGAGCGTCTTGCGCCACGTGCGCCCGCCGTCGGTGCTCTTGAACACTCCGCGTTCCGCGTTAGGCCCGAACAGGTGACCCATTGCGGCCACCCACACCGTATTGGGATCGCGCGGATGCACCACGATACGCGCGATGGACTGTGTCTCTCGCAACCCCATGTTCGTCCACGTTTTCCCGCCATCCGTGGTTTTGAAGACGCCATCGCCGAACGACGAGCTCTGGCGATTGTTAGGCTCGCCCGTCCCGGCGTACACGACCTCCGGGTTCGACTGGGCGATCGCGAGATCGCCGATCGAGTGCGTCGAATACGTGTCGAAGACCGGCGTGAACGTCACGCCATGGTTCGTTGTCTTCCAAATCCCGGCCGTCGCGAATCCGACGTAAAAGATCTGTGGATCGCGTTCGACCACGGCGATATCGTCGATGCGTCCTCCCTGACCGATCGGCCCGATTACCCGCCAGCGAAAGCCACGTAGCGCCGGATCGTCTGCTTGATTGATCGGCGGAGTCGTGTCGCGCTGTGGAGGGCCTTGAGCGAGGAGCGCCGTGCTCACGAGCGCGAGCGCTGCAAAAGGTGCGAGAGCGAAGAATCGAACCGATCGCGCAAAAGCGAGGGACATGGACGAGCTCCGTCGTGTGAAGGTCCCAGCCGACCTGATCGGGTCGGCGCTACTATACGGTCGGACTTCTGCGGATCGCTGTAAAGAGAAAGGGTCAGGATCAGGGGCGGCTGGAGCGAGGAGCGCGGCCAAGCTGTCGCTCCTTCCTCCCCGCTCCTTGGATCATCCGACCCGCGCGCCCCTGACCGCTTCGAACGTTTGCCCCGCATAGACGATTCCGCGCGGGGTACGGGAGCCATGCCACGAAAGCAGCTCACCGTCGACGATCAGGATGCGTTCGCGGGGGATTCCGGTGCGCGAGGCGATTTCGTCCACGTGCTTCTGAGAGAAGGGAAAAGGCTCCGTCGACAATAGCGCCGCGTCGAGTCGCGCGTCACGCAGTTGATCCAGCGTGATCGTCGGGTAGCGATCGGGTAATTCACCGAACGCGTTTGCGCCGCCTGCATTTGCCAAAAGGGCGTGGACGAAGGTGTCGTTGTTCACGGTCATCCAGGGTTCGCGCCAAATGAGATAGGCGTAGCGCACCGTACCGCGCTCCCTGGCTCCCGCCGCGACCTCACGGCCGCGCGCTTCGATCTCTTGCGCAATAGCTTCCGCGGGCTGGAGCGCGCCTAACGCCGAGCCGATGGATCGGACCATGGCCGCCGTCTGCGTTATTGTCCGCGGCAACGACGTGTGGCAGTTGATCCCCGCGGCGCGCAGCGCCTCGGCGTCCTCGAGGCGATTCTCTTCCTCGTTCATGAGCACGATGTCAGGCGCGAGCTCGATGATCCGTGCGATCTTGGGGTTCTTGGTCCCGCCGACTTTCTCAACCGCGCCGACCTTATCGGCGGGGTGCACGCAGAACTTCGTGCGTCCGACAAGGAAGCTGCCGAGTCCGAGGTCGAATACCAGCTCAGTGAGTGATGGGCAAAGGGAGATTATCCGCATACCTAAAAACTAGGGGATAGGGGTTGGGGGTTGGGGGTTAGTCCACCCTTCAGTTGCGTCTCGACCGGTCCATCCACGCGGGACCTAACACGGCATGAGGCTAACCCCTAACCCCCAACCCCTAACCCCTAGTAGGTCTCAGTTCCGCATTAACAACCCGAACGTCGAATCCCGACGCGCGCGCGTTAGGCGTCGGGACTGTCCCCGAGCCGCTGAGACAAACCGCGTCCCGCATGGCCCGGTTAGGCGTGAGCAGGCGATCGATCGTCAACCGATGTCGCCACTCCTTCCGATCGACCTCGAGCGCATAAAGCGCTTCCGTGCCGGTGTCGGGAAGGATGTGCCGCAGTCGCACGGCACCGGCATCGTGCCGTTCATCGGACTCGTTAGGCTCACCATAGACAACCTGCGCCGCCTCGAACCACCAGTCCGCGGCCTTGAACCAACCCAACGTCGTCAACAGCACCCGGTGCAGCCGTGGGAGAACGATGCCGGATGACAGGCGGATCACGCGCCACGTCGCCAGATCGTCGCTCAACAGCTCGACGCGCAGTTCGCAGATCGGCGGTGATGAGTGACGCGTCCTTCCTCCCGGAGGTTGCAGCCGTTGGCAGAACAGGTTTAGCTGGAAAACTGACCACGGACAACCGATGACTATCGCTCCAAGGTGCGTTTCGCCTTGCCCCCTCCTCTGACCTAGACCATCGTACGTCGTGACCCGATACCTCCTCGGAATCGTCCTTGCGGCCTCGTCGCTGTCGGGCTGCTACAAGTACACGCGCGTGCAAGCCAACGAAGTAGCGCAGGGTGTAAGCGTGCGCGCCCGCGTGAACGCAGCTGCTAGTGACCGCATCGCGCCGCTACTGGGTACAGCGCCGCGGCAGCTTACCGGTACCTTGATCTCGGACCAGCGCGATACGGTGATCATGGAAGTTCCCTCGGTCGTGCAGACTGAAGCTGGCAGCATCGTCCAGACGCTGCATCAGCGCGTGGCACTTCCCAAGGCTGATGTGATCGAGTGGGAGATTCGAACCCTCGACCGGCCGCGCACATACGCATTGATAGGTGGGGCCGCCGTCCTCGCGGTCTCAGCACTGTATGGCGCACTCAAGGGTGAGCCAGGGAGTGAGCGTACTCCTAATGGTGGAGGAATGGACGCGTTGGTCCTCCTTTTGCGCTTTTCTCGATAAAAGCGGTTCCCCTAGGCGGGCGATTCGGCCATGGACCTCGCATTTCCGCCTGCTAACGACATCGACCTTCCTGCGGCAGAAGCTTGACGTGCGTGACGTGCGACACGTGGTGCCCGTCCGAGTCTAAGAACCGGGCTCAGGGATTTGCCGCATTGACATTTTGTTACTGGGATATGGGTGGGGCGGTAGCCGTGCGGTACATAGTTCACCGCCTTGGAGTTGGAAATGATGGAGATCGGCGTACCTAACAAAACGCTCGAACGAGAGCTCAGACAAGCGATCGTGGGAAAGCTGCACGAACTGCTGCCCGAGTTCCGCACCCACGTCAATCGCTGTCCGGCGTGCGAGCTTTTCCATGACTGGATGACGTGGAAGCACGTCGACCACACAAACGAGTGGATAGCTCAGTGTCCCCAAACAGGCGCCGCCATCACGGTTGCGTTTCGCTTCGGCTCACAGTCCCCGTAAAGCACTGGGGCCGCGCAGCAGCGGCCGCCGCTCACCTCGCAAAGACACGCTGCACTACGTCTCGAAGCAGCACCGCTCGGCGATCGGCAGCTTGCGCGTCGACCTGCCAGCGGCGGCCTCCGTATTCCACGACGTAATACATCCGATCCGCGCCAATCTCGGGTTGATCAGCGCTTCCCGTCTCGGCAGTCAGCACCGCCGCGAGGTGAGCGACCAGGTCGGCTGCAAGTTGTGACCGCGCTGCGGCACCGCGGACGCGAACCACGCGCCCATCCGGCTGGATGATCACTTGATCGTCATATCCCGCCACACCACCGTGGCGTGAAAGCGTGACAGGTCCCGTTAGGCGCGCCCTGCGCTGCAACGTATCAGACACCGCCGCCGTCGATGCGTGGCGTGCGCCAGATGTGTCGCGTGCGGAGCCTGCATCGTCGCGAGCGACGTCATCCCGTGTTTGTCTTGTGCATGCGCCCGCGACGAGGAGCGCCGTTAGGCAAGTCAGCCGCTTGGCCCTCATAGAGGATCACGTCCCGCTGGCAAGCAGCTGTGTTAGCTCGTGTAGCGATCGCAACGCCGGGTTGTTCGGATTCATGTCGTCCTCGACAACGACGGTGCGCTCCGGTCCATCATCTGGTTGGATCTGGATCCGGTACGTGATCATGTCCGCCCCCATAGGCGCTTCTGTCGCGGACTTCTCGATCGCACGCGCGAGCTTTTGCACACGCTCCTGTTCCGCGGGCGCAAGCCTGGACGTGTCCGTGCGCCCGAGCAAGCTCTCGTTGTCGCCGGCGAAACCGCCTGATTGATAAATCTGAATAATCACGTTCAGCTCCTGACTGCTATACATATGGCGGACGCACGATCGCCGATCGGCGAGAAGCCGCCGACCGGCGACCAGCGGTATCGCGTTAGGCAAATGCCTTCTGTAACTCTTTCACGTCGGTTGCCAGAACCGCTTCGTCGGAATCGATTTCAGCGCCCGTTGCAAGTTGTTTGAGCTCGGCACTCAGCACGCGTTGCGGTCGCGCATATTCGGGCAACTGCATCGTGCCACAGGTACCGGCCCGATCCTGCGGTACGCCTTCAACCACGGAAATGTGATTCGTCGCCTGGAGCTCTGTGTCATCACCATCGGGGCTAGCGGATGCCGAATCGCCGTAGTCCGTTACGCCTATTGCGCGCACCACCTCTGCGAGAGGCGTTGCGGTGACAACGACCTCACGTACCGTAAAGCGGTTCTTGATGAACGTCCGGTAGATCAACGGATCGCCCTGAGCCTTGGATTTCTTGATCATCTCATTCGCGACATCAGCGAAGGTGGCGCCGGACGCCGGAGCCGCCAGGATAGCCTGCAGCAGAAGTCTCCGTAGGTGTTGTGCAACCTCGAACAGAATCTGCGCCAGGTCCTTCTTCCCCGCCTGTTTGATCCGCTCGTGCACGAAGATATCCGCGAGGATGTCGTAAATCGCGCCGGTGAATATCTGTGAAAGCGCATGCACCTGATTGGCGACCTGGCTGAGTTTCAAGTCATTATCGGCGTTGCGGAGTCCCGCCGGGCGACCCAGGGCCGCGCCGAATTCCTCCGCGACTGCAGCGAGGAAGTTCGCGTCATGCAAGTTTCCTTTGCTCAGCGCGATGAACGCTTCGACCTGATCGAACTGCGCGAGCGCGAGAAAAACGGCCGTCAAGTCGCCGAATGATTCATGCAGCCCGCCTGTCTGCGGCACGTTGCCGACGCCAAGCCAGCCGGGCCTGAGTCCATCGAGGATAGCATGGCCGGCCTCGTGCGCAGTGATATCCAGCGAGCGACACGTGAAGACTTGGCCAGGGCTGCCCTGCGGCGTGAAGAAGCCGAAGCTCAGCTCTCTCCCGCTCCTGCTGTAAAAGGCGTTCGCACCGTTGAAGCCCCGCGGCTTAACGGTGATGCGCTGTGTGTTCCCACCTGTGTTCCACGCCCATGGAATGGCCTGGCCAGCAAGGCTCTGCTGCCACATGCGAAGCGCCATAACGACAACGCTATAGGTGTGGACGCAGTCCGATTCGGCCGAGAACGTTGGGAAAATGAAGTCTCCGTTCACATTCCTGACGACGGGCGTTGTCCCCGGAAGGGAAGTCTCGGCCCGTGTATCCTGCGGCCCATTCGCAATCAACCCCGGCAGGAACGCGAGTCGCCGTCCGAGCGCGGCGACGGTCGGATCCTGCTTCCAGATCATCACGCGTGAGCCGACTAGTAATGGGATGGGGATAGGGACGGGAATTGGAATTGGTGGCGGAGCCGCTTGGAGGTGCGCTACCACTGGTTCGGTAGTGCGAAGCTCCAGAGTCGCTTCCGGCACGCGAACCTCGGTCACAGTCTCGTCGACAATCACTTGTTTGCTCTCGATCTGCTTCGCCATAACTACCTCCAGGGGTGAAACGCTTTGTCAGGGACCGGAACCGCGTGGGCGGCTCTTTGCGCGTGTGCGTGGCTGCACGGACGAATCGTGGCGTGCAGCGCAGGATCGCTTCGGGGCGCCGAACGACGCGGGGGATTGCAGTGAGCGAGCGTGGCGGCACGTACATTCGCGCCCAAGAGAGCAGCGGATCACAAATCGCGGGCCTCCCGTCCACCAGACTGCGCTGCCGCGGCTACCTATCACCCGTCCCCGTCGCGAAGATCACCGTCAAACCACCTTCTCGCGGTCCGCTCCCTACTTCGTGTGGACCGTCCCGGCAACGTCGGGGAAAGATCCGGTTCCAGCAATCGATCGTTGGACGGAAATGAGATGGAGAGAGCGATTTAGATCTTCGCGCGCGCTGAGCGCTTGAAGGAGCGCTGACGGGGACAGCTCGATGGCCGCCATTTGCAGCCGCAGCTCGCACAGAAAGGCCGCGTGGCTGTCGGCTGTGATGGCAAGGAGTGACAGCTCCGGGCGTGCGCGGAGAAGGTCCCCGAAGACGGCCGGGCTCTCGTTAGGCTCCAGGGCTACGATTGCGAGGGTGGCCCCCGTTGCGTCGAGCGCGTCGGGTAGATCACTGCGGTTCCGGACGTCGGCAGCGACTGCGACATCGGGACGCGCTGTGAGCGTCGCGCTGACGATCTCGCCGAATAATCGCGGAGTCCCTGCGAGGACGATGTTTAGCGCAGGCACCTGGTCTCAGTGCTGGGATGCCGGAGTATTCGCTGCGCCGCTGGTCAGCGAAATAGGTCAACGGATGCAGAAGAGATGGAGACTGGGATGAGCGCCCTGGTCCTCCTCGCGCGCCGCGCGTCTAGCCTTACCGTCGCGCTTTCGTCGCGATGTCGATCCGGCGTCTGACTTGAAGCTTTTCTAGGATGTGGT
>DATFBW010000379.1:0-4534 GCA_035253645.1 Gemmatimonadaceae bacterium
AACGTACCAGCGCACCGGAAGCGGCGACAGCGTTTTGATCCGGTCGAGCATCGTTTGTGTCGCCTGGACGCTTCCTTGTCCGTCCGCGAGGAGCACACCGTCTCGCCCGATGACGATCAGGCTGACCGTCGTGAAGCCGGGCTGACGGATTTCTTCGTAGCCGTAGACATTGTCCGCGAGCTGCACGATGCGCGGAAAGTCACTGAGCTGGAGGCCGCGCCTAACGGGATCAGCGGTGCGCACCTGCGCGAGCGCGGCCTTCGAGAATGCCAACAGCACGAGCAGCAGCATTCTCCGCAGAACGTTACGTCTCATGGCTGCGACGCCCCATTTCGCGCTCCTGCTACACGTGCAGTGGTCGTCAGCAGCACGGACCTCCCCTCGCGCATCTCTGCCCACACTAACCGAAAACTGTCGTCAGGCATGGCGACAATGCCGAAGTAGTCGCCGTAGGTTGGGAATCTGCGCGCAGCGACGGAGTCCGCCTGCGATTGCCCGCAGGCCATGCTCGAGACGATCTGTGGTGCGCCGAACGTCTTCGCACCATCCAACGATGCCGAGAATGTGTATTGTAGACACGGTGTGGGGTGACCGCCGCCGCTGCTCAACCGCTCGGCCACGAAGACGCCGACCACACCCTTCTGATTCACGCGCACATTCATAACGCGACGGGCGCTGGTGTCCCTCGTAGTCGAGCCGACGGGCGCACCAGGTCGATTCCAATTCGCGCCTCTATCAGTAGACGCAATGACCAACGCAGGACCACCGGCACGCTGCCGGCAAGCGAAGTACAGCCGATCATGAAACGGTCCGCCCGAGGCATCTCTCGCCAGGTCGGAAAGCTGAAAGACAGGCGGCGGACCACATTCATCCGTGATGAACCACGACTTCGAGAACGTTGTGCCGCCGTCGGTTGACCTGGCAATCCAGGCCGATCGTCGGTCCCGCTGCGGCAGCGTATCGAGGCCATCGACGTACGAGATCATAAGAGTGCCGTCGGCAAGGACGACGGGCGTTTCGCCGAACGTGTGCATGTTGTTAGGCGACACGATCGTGGGCGCATCGAATGAGCGGCCTCCGTTACGCGATCTCGCGACAAAGACTCCCGATGCGCGTTGACCATTCCCGTCGCGCCATGTGTGGTGCGACGTGACATAGATCCAACCTTTGCGCTGCGACGAAGACACGTCGACGGCAAGCACGGGATGGTCATGGCCATAACCGATGATCGTGACGTCATCTTCCCAGCTCACGCCCCCGTCAGAAGAATGGAAGGCAACCAACCAGTTCGAATTGCGCGGTTGCACACCAGGGACTTCGGCAAGTGCGATGAACACGGCCTTTCCATCGGGCAGAATCGCAACCTGAGGATCGTAGCACTGCGAAAACGAGAACTCATGCCGCTTCCATGTCACGCCACCATCGCGCGAGTGAAATGCGGCACAGCGCTGTCTCGCGACACTTTCTTGAAACGTTCCGTGTAGGGAAGCGATCATCGCGCCAGCCAGTAGGTGCTGGGGATTCGAGGGATGGCTCGCGAGATGAGGCTCGAAGAAGCGCCGAGGCTCGGCTTCGCGCGCGACTTCCGTGATCGGCGCGATCTGGATGGACTGTGCGCGACTGTTTGGGAGTGCGACAGCGCTGATCAGCAGCGTGGCGAAAAAGTGCCGAACGGTCATTGCGAGAGCGCCAACCACGCATCGGCGCGCATCAGCACGCGAGCAGTCGAAGTGGTTGTGATCGGACGGCGGATTCTTCTGTTGTGACGGGCTCTTGCCGACCAAAGTCGCGCATGGTTTATCTGAGATCACTCGAAGTCCGTTCAGATGGGAGGATGTTATGGCGATGTATTTGACGCGCTTCCGTTACACGCCGGAGACATGGGCACGCTTAATCCAAAACCCCGAGGACCGTCGCGAGGCCGCGCGCTCGTACATCGAGTCCGTCGGAGGAAAGCTTCACGGATTCTGGTATGGGTTCGGTGAGCAGGATGGCTGGAACTTGTGGGAGGCACCGGACAACGTGTCAATGGCAGCCGTCGTCCTCTCCATCGGGGCTGGCGGCGCGCTCAGCTCGTGCGAGACCACAGTCTTACTCACGGTCGAGGAGTTGATGCAGGCTCTTGGGAAAGCCAAGACCGTCCGGTATCGCAAGCCCGGAACGTAGACGCCTAGCGGGCCTGGTTAGGCAGGGCGCAGTCGGAGGCACTAACGCGGCCTGCGACGCTTGTTAGGCAGTCCAGTTCGAGTCACAGTTTGGCCGGCCGGTAGATCAGAGCAATGACAACGCCCGAGCCGAGCAATTGAAAGAAGTGGGCGGCTGCCTGGAGCAGCGCTAACCGGAGCCCAATATTGAGACTGACGTAGTTGTGTAGCACGAACGAGCCCGCGGCAAAGACTCCGACCAAAAAGCCAAAACGCACCCCTTGGGCTATCGAGGAGCCGCCGCGAAAGGCAAAGGCATAGAGAGCTGCGAGCGCCATCATTGCCAGGAGCATGGCCACCATACCGACCGGCGCCACGGACTTCATGGATTCTTCCGGCCGGTACACGGCAGCAAACTGACGGACTTCGTCGGCTAGTGGTAAGAGCGCGAGGATCAGGAAGCCGAGCGCGAAGTACGCGACCGTGGCACCTAGTCCGGCGAGAGCGATGCGGGGGTAGTTCATAGTGTCATCCTTGCGCGAACTAACGCTACGCTAGAGCGGTGTGCCTAACGAGCATGTATGCTGCGTGCAGCCCACTTGGCAGTTGCCTTCCTCGCCAGACAGTGGCCGTGGCGCATCGCGTATCTCGCTGGATCGAGCATAACGCCGCGTTAGGCTGCGACACACGGTGGCCAGGAACTTAGAGACTCCGATACATGACAAAGGCATCGACATACCCATGCTGGGGGTGCTGAAACGCCTGAGGCAACCGCCCAACGATCTCGAATCCAAGACCCTGCCAAAGCCGAACGGCTCGCTCGTTCGTGCTCACGACAAAGTTGAACTGCATCGCACGGTAGCCACGCGATTTTGCATGGTCGAGGGAATGTATACACATGGCCCGCGCGATCCCGCGCCCCATCGCCCATGGCGCCGTCATGTAGCCGCAGTTCGCGACGTGAGCTCCTCCCCCGGATTGATTGGGCCGCATGAAATACGTTCCGACGATCTCTCCTTGCGATTCTGCGACGAACACCTCGTGCGTCGGTGCGTGCCAATATCGCAGGCCGTCCTTTTCGGACATCTCGGACGGCAACGTGTACGTGCTCCCCTCGCGAATGATGGGCTCGAGGATGCGCCAGATCGCTGCGTCGTCGCCGCTTCGGGCCTCCCGGATCGCAACCATAAAATCTTGCATGCGCTGCCTAACGAATAGCGTTCAGCTGCAGATGAATGTCAAAATGTGCGAGTCGGCCACTCCCGTGGCCAGCTGCAACGTCTTAGGCAGTGCTCGCTGAAAGCGCTTGCCGCAGGCGTTCGGCAAAGAGCACGAACTCTCCAGACGCATAGGCAGGACGCTTCGCGATGCGGGGATTGATCGGCGCATCTTCGAACTGATCACCGGCATATCGCGGGAAGAAATGCATGTGCAGATGCGGTGCCGTGTTGCCATGTATCTCATAGTTCATTTTGATCGGCTGCACCAGCGCTGCAATTGCGGCCGAAAGCTTCTGGGCGTCGCGCGCAAAAAGGGCGGCTTCCGTTTCACTGAGGTCATGGAGCTCGACGGCATGGCGCTGAAACACCAGGCACGCATAGCCGCGCACGGGGTCATCGGGGCCCACGAGGACCCAGGATGACTCGAGCGCAATCAAGGCGTCAGGACGGCTGCGACACACCTGGCAATCAGCGCCAGCCCGCATTCGCGCCCATTGTGCCGGATTCTTCCAACCACTCATAGGTTGCGGCTCGTGTGGACGGTGCTGCCTAACGGCGTCTGCCAACGGCTTGTTGCCCTGCGCACCTCTTGAATCATCACGAGTGACGAATCAAAGGCGAGCGATCACCAACGAGCCAGATGTGGCCGAATGGATCGACGAATCCGCCCTGACGATGCACTCCCCAAGGTGCTTGATGATTCCTGATCTTGTCGACGCTGCCATTGGCACCTTCCGCCACTGCACGCGCGATGAAGCCGTCGGGGTCTTCGCAGAAAACCTCTATGCGAGCCGACGTGATTCCGAGCTTGGTTGGGCTCTCCCAGCCATTGTTCGCCGGCTCGCCGACGAAGAATGGCGCGCCAGCGACCTCGAGGCCGGCGACTGAGCCAAGATTCCACAGCTCCACAGCGCCAAGCGCGCGCTTGTACCATGCGACGGCGGTCGGCGCGTGCGTCACGGCAACCATTACAGAGATGACGGTGGAAGTCTTCATCGTAGGGTGTGTCGCCTAACGAGGATGGCGTTCAGCTGCGCCGCATAGTGCCACGATGCTGAAGGCGTGAAAGATGGGTAAGCACACATCGCCAATGCGACCCTTGGCGGATCAACATGTTCGATTGGGCTCGACTGCGTGAAATAGACGTCCCTCATGCAGTCCGCCGGAGAC
>DATFBW010000380.1:0-26593 GCA_035253645.1 Gemmatimonadaceae bacterium
GAACGCGCCGGAGCGTGAGCTCCTTGCCGCCGCGGCCGCCGTGCTCACGCGGTCGGCGGACGAATTGCGTACGTTAGGCAAGCCTACGGTTTCCACGCCTGAGCTGGCGCGGTTCGCCGCCGCGGCCGCGCAGACACAGAAAACGGACGAGCTGCCGAGTGACGCGATCGTTCAGATCGAAGAGCTCTACTTCAAGGACGCGGGTCCGCACGTCGTGCAGAAGGGCGCCGCCCCCGCGGCACCCGCGGCGGACCGCTTCCGCAAGGAAACGATCACGCGCTCGGAGCACCTGGCGCGGCTCGTCGCCGAAGCGCGCGGGGCGACGACCGATGTGGGGCGCGAACGCGCCGAACGCGAGTTGCGCGCGACGCTGCGTCAGCTGGAGCAGACGGCGGCCACGTTAGGCGAGCGCGCGGCCGAAGCGTTTTTCAGTGAAGCCGCGATGTCACCGGCGATCCTGACTCCGCGGCGCCTCAACGCGCTCGAGGCAGCTGCGCAACTTTTGCTGGGCCCGGCCAACGGTGAATTGGAGCAGGCGTTGGCGTCGCTCACGCGATCGCTCACAACGCCCCCTTCCGTCGCAGCTGCGACGGATAGCCCTCGCCAAAAGTCTGCACCGCCGGCGCCGCGCAAGCAGTCGGTCACGCCCACTGGCAAAGAGCTGCGCGCCTTGCTCCAGACGGGGATCGCGGGATTTCAGGACCTGGCTCAGGCGCCGCTCAGCGAACCTGCGAGCATAGGTGACGATGCCATCGTGCCCATAGAATCGCTGCTCTATCGCGGCCGCGCGGCGCTGGAGCGCGCGATCGCCGTGCGCGACGAGATGCAGCGCGCGCGCACGTCCGGGACAGGGAGCGGTGAAGAAGCCTCGCTCGCGGAGCTGTTCGATCTCCTGGAGCTCGCACGCCGCGAATGATCGTTAGGCAAGTCACCCTCGCCCTACGATGAGATTCGGCTGGCGCGGCGCTGTCGGCCTTGTCATCAGCATCGGCCTGCTCGCATGGGTGCTGCGTGACGTGCACCTGCGCGAAGTATTCACGGTCCTCGGCAACTCCAACCTCGGCCTCTTTATACTCTCGGCGCTCGTCGCGACGACGATCTTTCCGCTTCGCGCGCTCCGTTGGCGCTACATCCTGTGGCCGATACGGGAACGTCTGCCGCTCGGCCCACTGTGGCGCTCCACAGCGATCGGCATGATGGTGAACAATGTCATTCCCGCGCGCGCCGGCGAGATCGCGCGGGGCTATGCACTGTCGCGCGAGCAGCGTGAGGTGCGTTTCCCGGCAGCCATCGCATCTCTCGCCATCGACCGCGTGATGGACGGGATCATGATCATCATCCTGTTGATCGTGGCGATGGTCGATCCCGCGTTCCCGCGCGATACGGTCATCGCGGGACAACCTGTTCGGACCTACGCGTACATCGCGACCGCAGTGGCGGCAGCCGCACTCGTCATGCTGTTCCTGTTGGCGATCTTTCCGCAGCAAGTCGTGTCGTTGTTCGAGAAAGTCGTCTCGAAGGTCGCCCCGCATTTCGTCGAACGTGTGTCGGGTCTGCTGCACTCGTTTGCGGATGGGCTCGCGGTGCTGCGCCGTCCGAGTCTCTTCGTGCGCGTCCTGTTCTGGACGGCGGTCCATTGGATCGTCTCGGGCCTCTCGTTCTGGATCGGAATGAAGGCGGTGGGGATCGCGGCGCCTTTCAGCGCCGCGCTCTTCGTGCAGAGCTTGATCGCGATCGGCGTCGCGGCGCCGGCAGCTCCAGGCTTCTTTGGCGTCTTCGAGTTTTTCGGAACCGAAGGACTCGCGATTTACGGTGTACCCCGCGACCTCGCCGTGAGCTGGGCGATCGGCTTCCATCTGCTGTCGTTCATCCCGATCACGCTTCTGGGTGCCTACTACTTCGCGCGGCTGGGTCTTTCCTTCCGCGACGTCGGACGACCCGCGCCGCAGCAGACCTAACGATGCGTGCGGCCACGGTCCGCGCGCAGGCGAAAATCAATCTCTACTTACGCGTCACCGGGCGTGAATCGACCGGGTATCACCACCTGGAGACGCTGTTCTGCCGCATCGATCTCGCCGACGGGATCACGGTCCGCCTAACGCCAGCGGCCCGCACGCTCGATTGTGCGGGCCCGGCGCTGCCGCGCGGCGGCTTGGGTCCTGTCGCCGAAAACCTCGCGTGGCGCGCCGCCCTCGCCTATAGCGGCGTCGCACGCTGGCCCGCGGGGTTCGAGATCGAAATCGAAAAACAGATTCCCGTTGGAGCCGGCTTGGGCGGCGGTAGCGCGGACGCCGGCGGCGTTTTGCGCGTGCTCAACGCGCTTAATCCAAGACCGATCGCCGAAGAAACTCTCCTTGGTCTCGCGCGCGAATTGGGAGCGGACGTTCCGTTTCTCACACACGGGTCAACGACGCTCGCACACGCATGGCGACGCGGAGACTTATGGCAAGAGTTTCCTCCTTTGCCCGAGCGCACGTGTCTCCTGGTCGTCCCGCCCGTCGCCGTGACAACTCGCGATGCTTACGCCTGGCTCGATGAAGCACGCAGATGGACTACCGAGACGGTTTCACTGGAGCCGATCTCGCGTCCGTTCCGGGAGCCCCGATCTTGGGATGACGTGCGCAGTAAGGCGCATAACGATTTCGAAGCGGTGATCTTCCCCCGTCATCAGGTAATCGAGGAGACCTGCCGGATCCTCGAGGAGGTCGCTCGTCGCTACGAAGGTGGGTTCGCGCGGATGAGCGGTTCAGGTAGCGCCGTATTTGCGATCCTCCCTGTTCCGACCACTCCCGCGGACCTCTCCATTGCTGTCCCGACGGGTGCAAGGACGCTTGTCACGCGCACATCGACACGCGTTGAGGCCGTCCAGCCGATCGACTAGGTTTCGGGGCTCCGCGTGGCAGCGCGCTGCCCCCTCGTCCAATGGCAGGACATCGGACTTTGGATCCGAGAATGGTGGTTCGAATCCACCGGGGGCAATTGCCCGCGAAATCGCCTGTACTCCGAGTTTCCAAGCCTTCTTACCGCTTCACGCCATGAACGAGCAATCCAGCGCGTTCGCCGTCGCGCAAGCCGAGCCGGTGCAGCCGGCCGCAATGCTTCGTGGCTTCAAGCTCATTTCTGGCAATGGCAATCGCGCGCTGTCCGAAGAAATCGCGGAGCACCTCGGCGTAGAGCTTTGCAAAGTCACACTGAGCCGGTTTGCGGACGGTGAGCTGTTCGTGCGCATCGACGAGAATATCCGCGGCGCCGATGTCTTCATCGTTCAGCCAACGAACCCGCCGGCTGAGAACATCATGGAGCTTTTGCTCCTGATCGATGCCGCGATGCGTGCGTCGGCAGACCGCATCACCGTGGTGCTGCCGTATTACGGCTACGGCCGGCAGGACCGCAAAGATCAGCCGCGTGTTTCGATCGGCGCAAAACTCGTGGCCAACCTCATCGAGACAGCCGGAGCTGACCGCGTCCTCGGGGTCGACTTCCACCAGCATCAATTGCAGGGGTTCTTCGACAAGCCCGTCGATCACCTGTACGCCGCGCCGGTGCTGACGTCGTATTTCCGGCGTAAGCAATTGAGCGACCTCGTTGTCGTCGCGCCCGACGTCGGCTCGGCCAAGATGGCTCGCGGCTTCGCCAGACGCTTGAACGGCACGCTGGCGATCATCGACAAGCGGCGTACGTCGCCTAACGTGGCCGAAGTGCTCAACGTCGTCGGCGAGGTCGAGGGCCGTGATTGTTTGATCCCGGACGACATGATCGACACCGCCGGCACGGTCACCGAAGCGGCGCGTGTCCTGAAAACGTTAGGCGCCAACGATGTGTACGTTTGTGCGACGCACGCGCTGTTGTCGGGGCCCGCCGTCGAGCGGCTCCGCGCCGCTCCAATCCGCGAAGTCGTCGTCACGAATACGGTGAAGATCAGCGAGCGGCAGCAGTTCGACAGTTTGACGATCCTTTCTGTCGGCGAATTGCTGGCCAAAGCGATCCGCTTTACCCACTACCACGAATCCGTCAGCTCTCTTTTCGAGTCTTAACGCATGGCTACTGCAACCTTATCCGCCACCAAGCGCAGCGATACCGGCAAGGGCGTCGCGCGTACTCTCCGTCGCGATGGTCACATCCCCGGCGTCATTTACGGCCGTACCCGTGACCCGCAGCCCCTCTCGATCAACGCGCGGGAATTATCGCGGTTGCTCGAGCACATTTCCGCGGAAAACACCGTCATCGACCTAACGATTGACGGAACGACGGCGCGCACGCTGATCCGGCAGATCCAGCGGCATCCGCTCAAGCGCGACATCTTGCACGTCGACCTGATGGAACTGGTCGCGGGCGAGAAGGTCGAAGTGCGCATCCCGATCCTGTTGCAGGGAACGCCGGAAGGCGTACGTACGTCGGGAGGCACACTCGATCAGATCATGCGGGAACTGCGCGTGCGCGTCGATCCCTCGCACATCCCCGAGCGCATCGAGGTGGATGTCACGGAGCTCAGCATCGGCCACTCCATTCACGTGAACGAGATCTCGGTTCCGGAGGGCGTCGAGGTGCTCGACGACGACGAGTCGACGATCGCGACCGTGGTGGCGCCGCGCGCGGTCGAAGAGCCGACGCCTGTGGCTGCTGAAGGTGCCGAGCCTGCAGAGCCCGAGCTCATTCGTGAGCGCAAGGGTGATGAGGAGGAGGGCGCCGAGGCTGAGCCGGAAAAGGAGAAGTAATTCTCTTCTTCTCCCGGTTCCGCCCAAACCGCGACGTGAAGCTCGTCGTCGGGCTGGGGAATCCCGGACGGGAATACGAAGCAACGCGACACAACGTCGGCTGGATGGTGTTAGACCATCTGGCCGACGTCTGGCATGCGGGAGACTGGAGGCGCGATGGCGAGGCGCGCATCGCAGATGCCAATGTTGGCGGGACCCGCGTTCGGCTGCTGCGCCCTACTACCTATATGAATCTGAGCGGTCAGGTGTTGCGGCCGTATGTGCGCCGCGAAGGCTGGTCGGGGGCGAAGGACTTGCTCGTCGTGCTGGATGACGTGGCGCTCCCGCTCGGACATTACCGACTGCGCGGACAAGGCAGCTCGGGCGGGCACAACGGCCTCAAGAGCATCGAGGCAGCGTTAGGTACTCAGGAGTACAGCCGCATGCGCGTCGGGATCAAGCCAGTGGAATCCCAACGTGAGGTGGGCGACCTGTCCGATTTCGTCCTGTCCCGCTTCGGAAAGACCGAGCGTGCGACGTTCGACGAGCTTCTCCACAAGCTCACGGACGCAATTGAGATCTGGCTGCGGGACGGGATCATCGCGGCGATGAACGCCCACAACAGGAAAATAAAGCCGGATGCCGGCGAACCTAACGACATGTAACTGACCAGCTATCAGCAACGAAACCAAAGCTGTGAGTTGGCGGCGGCGAGCTGATCAGCTTGGAGCCAGTTCACAGCACTTCCAGCCACAGGCTGTACACTCAGAGCTGTGGTTTCACAGCTCGAGGCTCATGAGTGCCGGAAATGGCTCAGGTCGCACAAATGGCACGGGTTTGGCACCCGCTGTTAGGCATGGCCGCCATTTGGAAAGGATCGATTGCCTTCGGGCTCGTCAATGTGCCCGTCGAGCTCCGCAGCGCAGTGCGCAGCGATCACATCTCGTTCCGGCTCCTGCACAAGAAAGACAAGACACCCGTCAAATACGAGCGCGTGCGCCAGGACGATGGCAAAGAAGTGAAATGGGATGAGATCGTCAAAGGGTATGAGCGCGAGAAAGGCGACTTCGTGGTCCTCACGCAGGAAGACTTCAAAGCCGCGGCGGTCAAACGGTCCGAGAGCCTCGACCTCACCGACTTCGTTGACGCCGACGAGATCGACCCTCGCTTCTTCGAGACACCGTATTTCCTCATCCCCGCCAAAGGTGGGACGAAGGCGTATGCCGTGCTGCGGGAAGCGATGCGCAAGGCGAATGTCGTCGGAATCGGCACCATCATCCTGCGTCAGAAGCAGCACCTCGCCGGAATGCACGTGGTGGGTGACGCCATCGTTCTCGACCTGATGCGCTTCGCCAACGAGATCGTCCCTGCGAGCGAATATTCCTTCCCGCCAGGTACCGAGGCGCGCGACAAGGAAATCGAAATGGCGCTCAAGCTCATTGAGAGTCTGCACGGTCCCTTTGAGCCTGAGAAATACGTCGACACTTATCGCGCCAACCTGCTACGGATCATCGAAGCCAAGGGGCGCGGCAAGAAGCCACAGCTCGAACCGATGACGGCGGAAATTGGCGATGGCAAGGTCTTGGACCTCATGGCCAAGCTCGAAGCGAGCCTCAAGCAAGGTCGTCCAGCCAAGGCGGGCGGCCGCACGACGAAACGCAAGACCGCGACGCGCAGGGAGCGCCGCTCCGCCTAACGTGTGAGCAACGCCATCGAGCCGATGCTCGCCTCCACGGCGAGCGACGTACCTGTCGGCGACGAGTGGACGTTCGAGCCCAAATACGACGGTATCCGCGTCCTTGCGTTTGCGACGCGCGACGGCGCACGCCTGATCACCCGCAACGGGATCGACCGCGCGCCGCAATTCCCTGAGACTGTCAAAGCGCTGATGCAGCTGGCTCGCCGGCGTCGGCGACCATTCGTTCTCGATGGCGAGCTCATCTCGCGCCACGCGGCAAAGCGAGGGGCCAGCAGTTTTCAAGCGCTGCAATCGCGGTGGCAGGTTGGTGATCAGCACGCCGTGGCCCGACTGGCACGTGAAAGCCCGGTGGATCTCATGGCCTTCGATCTTTTGGTCGAGGGAAAGCAGGCGATCACCCACGAACCCTGGAGTGAGCGCCGCGTTAGGCTCGAGCGTCTTTTGACCAAACCCCTGCCGACTGGTTTGCGACTCGGCGAGACCAAGCAGGGTGATGGCGCCAAACTCCTGGAACGCGCCGCTCGCGCGGGCTGGGAGGGGCTGATCGCCAAACGCGTCGATGCCCCGTATCGCCCGGGTGTCCGCACGCGCGACTGGATCAAGCTCAAGATCGTGACAGAACAGGAGTTTGTCGTAGGCGGCTGGACCGAGCCCCGGCGGTCACGGGAGCATTTCGGTTCTCTGTTGCTTGGATACTGGAAGGACGGGCAGCTTATTTACGCCGGGCATACCGGCACGGGCTTTACCCATGCGACGCTGCGCGATGTCCAGGCGCGCCTAACGCGGCTTGAGCGCCCGACGCCGGCGTTTGCAAATCCACCGCGTACGAACGAGCCGGCCCACTGGACGGAGCCGAAGATCGTTGTCGTCGTCCGGTTCACCGAGTGGACAGCGGGTGGGCACCTCCGCCAACCAGTTTTCATGGGCGTACGTGACGATAAAGAGGCGGCCGACGTTGGCCGAGAGCCTATGAGCATGCAGAAGCGAGTACCGCGCGGGGCCAAGGTCGAGCGCGCCTCGTCCAGCACGCGCACATCGCGTAGCGCCGCCAAGGAGAAAAGTGTCGTGGAACAGCTCGAGCACATCGAGCGTGGAGGCGGCAAAAACGTGATCGACCTCGGTGCGCGCCGCACGCTCGAGGTCACCAACCTGGACAAGGTGTACTTCCCGAAGGCGCGCCTAACGAAGGGGCACGTGATGCGCTACTACGCGGCCACTGCGCCGCTGATCCTTCCGCTCATCGCGGACCGTCCGCTCGTTCTGAAAAGGTTTCCCGACGGCCTCACCAAATCCGGGTCGGCGTTCTTTCAGCAAAGTGCGCCGGACCACACCCCGGGCGGAGTGCGCGTTGAGCGCGTGCACACAGCGGACGGCATTGAGCCGCGCCTCGTGGGCGGCGATCTCGCAACGCTGCTCTACTGTGTTCAGATCGGCGCCCTGGAAGTGAATCCGTGGCACTCACGGATCGGCAGCTTGAATTACGCAGACTATACGATCCTCGATTTGGATCCCGGTCGCGCCGCTTCGTTCGCCGCGGTCGTGCATGCCGCGCTGTGGATCCGCGAAGTCATGGATGCGCTAGGGATCGCGGGGGTGGTCAAGACTTCCGGCGGTCGAGGGATGCACGTGTATCTGCCGCTGCCGGCGCGGACGACGTTCAAGGCCGCTCGGACGGTGGCCGACATCATCGCGCATCATGTCCATGCTGCGCACCCTGCCGAGACGACGTTGCTCCGACCGCTGAAGGATCGGCCGCCTAACGCGGTGTACCTCGACGTGGGCCAGAACGACCGAGGGAAGAGCGTCGCGGCGGCGTTCAGTTTGCGCGCCCGCGAACCGGCTCCCGTGTCGACGCCGCTCGACTGGGATGAGCTGAACGACCGACTCGATCCCCGATCGTTCACAATCGATAGCGTGTTACCCGACGTTCAGCGCCGAGCTGAGTTGTGGCGTGCCGGCTTGCGGCGGCCGATCCGCCTGGAGCGGCTGACGCGGTCTGGAACCGGGAAACGTGCGAAATCCGCGAGAAGGTCGCGCAGCGCTGCCTGACGAGTGCAGACGATGCCTGAGGCCAACGAGCATGCGATCGAGCTCCGAGGTACGGGCTTCTAGCGTGGCATAAGTCGACGTGGGGAGGAGACCGGCGTCACGAGCGAGCAAAAGGATATACGACAGCTCCCGGAGGGAGGTCAGCGCCGCGTCGATAGCCCGAGGGAAGTTGGTTTGACGGTTGTCTCGCGCGCCGCGGACGATATGAAGGGCGACGGTAAGACTACCCAGCTGCAGCTGCTCGCGGAGCGCCGGCTCATGCGACCAACCACGCCCGCGTGTGTGCTCGAATACGCGAAGCGCGAGCTCGTGTGCTTTAGCGCCGACCTTGAGGCGAGGAGTGGGATTCACGCGGTATAGATACGATCGTCGTCACGTGCGCGCGCATCGAACGACCGCGACCTGCTACATTCCTACGCCTAACGGCTCCAACTAGCGAGTAGTAGTTAGCTCTAGCTCTTGGAGCTGAGAGCTAACGCCTACGAGCTAACGACTACCATGCTGACCTTAGGGATTGTCGGATTGCCCAATGTTGGAAAATCGTCTCTGTTCAACGCGTTGACGGCGGCGAGAGCAGATGCCGCGAACTATCCGTTCTGCACCGTCGAACCGAACGTCGGCATCGTCGAAGTCCCTGATGCGCGCCTTGCGCGGATCGCGGCTGTCATGGATCCACCGCCGCGTCGGATCGTACCAGCCACTGTGCAATTCGTGGATATCGCTGGTTTGGTGAAGGGAGCGTCTCAGGGAGAGGGGTTAGGCAACAAGTTCCTCTCCCACATCCGCGAAACCGACGCCGTCGTGCAAGTCGTGCGCTGTTTCGAGGACCCGGATGTAAGTCACGTGATGGGTTCCGTCGATCCGGTGCGTGATCGCGATGTGATCGAGTTCGAGCTGGCCTTGGCGGACCTGGGATCTGTCGAGCGGCGACTCGATCGAGTACAGCGGGCCGCCCGATCGGGCGACAAAGACGCACTGAACGAGTTGCCCGTCCTGGAACGCGCGCGCGCAGTGCTGAACGAGGGGAAGGCGCTGTGGGAAGCGCGACCGTCCGCGTCTGACCTGGCAACGCTGCGGCCGTTGCAGCTTCTCACTGACAAACCAGTGCTTTACGCCGCTAACGTGACAGACCATGAGTTGCACGGCGACGAGGGGGAACACCTCCGCGCGTTGCGCACGGCGGTCGCCGAGAGTGGAGAGCACGCGGAGATCGTGCCCTTCTCGGCCAAGATCGAAGCGGAGCTGGCGGAGCTCACGAACGAGGAACGCAGCGAGCTGTTGCACTCGTTAGGCGTCGATTCCGCCGGCCTCGAGCGCTTGATTCGCGCGAGCTACCACCTGCTCGGACTGCGGACGTTTTTCACGGCGGGCGAGCAGGAATTGCGCGCCTGGACCGTGCACGAGGGCGACACGGCGCCCGTCGCCGCGGGGACGATTCACACGGACTTTCAGCGCGGTTTCATCCGCGCCGAAACCGTCGGAACGGAGGAGTTCGTCTCGTTAGGTGGATGGAAAGGGGCGCGGGAAAAGGGGGCGGTGCGCAGCGAAGGAAAGGAGTACATCGTCCAGGACGGCGATGTCATGCTCTTTCGGTTCAATGTATGAGGCAAACACATCACTGCAGTCTCCGGTAGCCGGTCACCAGTTCCTCAGTGTCGAGTAGTGGTCGAGCCGGCGGCCAAACTCACAGACTGGAAACATCCGAACTGGCGACCGGAATCTGCTGTTCTTCATCACGTTAGGCAGGCTCCAGTACCGCCGCTGTATCGTTCTTCGCATCGTTGACCCGCTTCGTGATCTTCCATGCCTCGATCTCCTCCGACGGAAACGGCTGCATCAAGTCCTTCACCTTGGGCACCGGCGTCTCACTCGAAAGCCACGCGCGCCAGGCGTTAGGCGGAATGATCACCGGCATGCGGTCGTGAACCGCGGCGAGCGCCGCATTCGGCGCCGTCGTCAGGACGGCGAAGCTCACGATCCCTGGCTCGTCATCATTCGGCCGCCAGTACTCCCAAATCCCTCCTAACGTGAACGGCATCCCGCCGCGCACGCGTACGGCCCACGGCTGCCGCCCTTTGTCGCCCTTGTTCCCTTCCCACTCGTAAAACACGTCGACTGGTATGAGGCAGCGCCGGGCGGCGATTGCCCGCCGAAACGCCGGCTTTTCGAACGCCGTATCGGCGCGCGCGATCGCCATCCGATTGCCGATCGACGCGTCCTTGGCAAACGACGGGATCAACCCCCAATGCGACGGCTCCGCGACCCGCACGCCACCTCCGCGTCGCTCTCGCACAGTGATCACTTCCGTCCCCGGGGTGATGTTGAACCGCGCGCCAGCGTCAGGCGCCTCAGCGACGCCGAACTGGCTCCAATCGATCAATTCGGGGCGTGTGAGCCCCATCCGTCCGCACATGCTAAGAACTAGGGGTTAGGGGTTAGGGGTTGGGGGTTAGGAAGCTGCAGACTAGCTTTCGTCCCCCACAACTCAACCCTCCTTCCGCGCATGGCAACCCGCGGAGGGCTGACACTCGACCAAAGGGAGGCTTGCCGATCGTGACACGACGATACGAGGCGGTGTACATCTTCGATTCGACGCTCGAAGACGCCGCAATCAACGACAAACTCAACCACCACCACGCCCTCCTGCACGCGGCGGAAGATATGACCGTCGAGCATTGGGGGCGGCGTCAACTCGCCTACAAGATCGGACCGCGCGACACGGGTTATTACGTCATCGCGCGCTTCCAGGCCGACGCCAAGAACCTGCCGGAGTTCGAGCGCGCGCTGCGGCTCGACGACGGCGTCATGCGCTATCTCATCGCCCTTCACGAACACGAGCTCGGCGCACCGCAGCTCAGCGACGAGGAGCTCGCCGCCCGGCGCCGTGACGAAGAAGACGAGGACGAGGACTAAACCATGCGCCGACAACGGAAACCCTGCCCCTTCTGCGAATCGCGCGTGCGTTTCATCGACTACAAGGACGATCGCGCGTTAGGCCGCTTCATCACGGACCGCGGCAAGATCCTGCCGAGTCGTCTGAGCGGCGTGTGTGCGCGGCACCAGCGGCAACTCGCCGGTGCCATCAAGCGCGCGCGTTACCTCGCTTTGATTCCATACATCCGCGGGCACGTCGCCTAACGACTCGCGGATGACCACGCCGGCGCGACCCCAGGGCACCACGCCCGAGCAATTGCGACGCGTCGCCACGCCACCTCCCGCCGCGCGCGAGCGAGGGTGGCGTGGCGTGCTCGGCGCACTCTTCGCGCTGGCCATCCTCCCCACGCTACCCCAGCTCCGGTTGCTGACGCCGGTCGATCAGATCTTGCTGATCATCGCGCCGGCCATGGCTGCGTGCGCGATTGCTGCGTGGTGGCGCGGAGGACGCCTTTCATTTGCTCTGCTGTGGCTCGTCCTTGCGGCGTGGATCGTCTCCGGACCAACGCGCTCTGACGGTTCATTCGCCCAGCTCGAGCGCGCCTGGTGCGTGAGCCTCGCTGGTATGTTTGGCGTCACGCACGTCGTGATGCCGCGCCATCGCTTCCTCCCCAGAGCGCTGGCCGCGCTCGCGGGTACGACGATGCTCCTGATCGTAATCCTTCTTCTGAGCGGAGATTTCCAGGAGCTGCACGCCATCGTGACTGGGGAGATCGATCGTCGGCTCGCCGCCAGCGTCGACATGGTCTCCGAAGCAATGCGTTCGACGCAATGGCAGCGGCTCGCGCAAAGCTCGCCAATGTTCGCGCGGTTCGCGGCCGACTCGGCACAGCAGCTACAGCAATTCGCGAGCGTCGGAAAGAACGTATACGTCGCCGTCCTGGCGATCGAGTCCCTGGCCGGTCTCGCGCTTACATGGGCGCTGTTCCACCGCGTGAGTCGCACGCGCATCGGCGCGCCGCTCACGGCGCTTCGCGAATTCCGATTTAGCGATCAACTCGTGTGGGGCCTGGTCGCCAGCATCGTGCTGGTGATCCTTCCCACCTTGAGTGCAGTCCGCGGCGTTGGCTTCAACTTGCTGATCTTCTTCGGGGCGCTTTACGCGCTCCGAGGTTTTGGCGTGTTGGCATGGTACTTCGCCTCCCATCGCGTGGGTTTCGTCATCGTAATGATCGTGGCGATCCTCGCCCTCCCACTCACCAGTTTGTTTTCTCTTGGCGTTGGACTCGGCGACACTTGGCTGGATTGGCGTGGCCGGCCGCGACCGGCAAGCCGCCCGCCGTCGCGCGATTCCTAGCACCTAACGATTGGAGCATCCGCAATGGAAGTCATCTTACGACAGGCTGTCGAAAAGCTCGGAGCACCTGGCGACGTTGTGAAGGTTTCGGCCGGATATGCGAGGAATTACCTCCTGCCACATGGGGTCGCGGTTGAAGCGACGCCCGGCAACCGCAAGCGCATTGAACAGGAGCGCGCTCGCTTGGAAGCGGCTGAAAGCATGCGCCGCGACAAGGCCCAGGAGCTCGCGAAGCAGATCGAACAGATCTCGCTCACATTTTCAGCGCGTGTTGGCGAGGAAGGAAAGCTGTTCGGCTCCGTCACTGCCTCTGATCTGCATCAGCAGCTCGAAGCCCAGGGTGTCAAAATCGAGCGTCGACAGATCGAGCTTCAGGAGCCGATCAAAGCGCTCGGCGTCTATCGCGTCGGGATCAAGCTGCATGCCGACGTTAAGCCAGAGATCAAAGTCTGGGTGATCAAGCAGTAGCTCGGTGCTCGGAGGTCTGAGCTTGTAGCAGCCGGTGATTTCGCTCCGAGCTCCAAGCTCCGAGCTTCGAGCTAGGTAGTAGGGGTCACAACGCGGTGTCGTGTTTGGTTCTATAACTGAACCAGCCCGGCGCTCGCTTCCTTGTGGCCCTGTTTTTATGTTCGCGGAACATTCGCTGCGCACACCTCCTACTAACCTCTCGCCCCGCTCCCCTCCCGAACGCGGCACGGAATGGCGAAGCCTCTGCACGAACAAGCGAACACAAACCTTACGAGTGCCGCACTGGCGCAGCGCGCTGCCGCCATCTGCCTGGATAACAAGGCTACGGACGTGGTCATCCTGGACCTCGCTGGCGTGTCGGACATGACCGACTTCTTTGTGATAGCGAGCGGGACGTCCGATACACACGTCCGCAGTACCGCCGAGCATCTTATTGAAGGTTTGAAAGCCGAGGGACAGCCTGTCTATCACGCCGAAGGTGTGATCCAGGGTCGCTGGGCGTTGCTCGATTACGTGGACGTGGTCGTTCATTTATTCCATCCTACGCTGCGCAGTTTCTATCAACTCGAACGACTCTGGAGCGACGCTACCGTCGTTCCCGTCGAGCACGCCGGAGCCCTCTCATGATTCGCCGTCTTTTCGTCGGCCTCGCGCTCTCCCTTCCGCTCCTCGCAACAGACGCTTGGGGGCAAGGTTACTTCGGCCAGAACCAGGTTCAGTACGACAACTTCAAGTGGTTCATCCTCGAGACCGAGCACTTTCTCGTTCACTACTACCCGGAGGAACGGGAGGCTGCGCGCGACGCCGCGCGCATGGCAGAGCGAGGATATGCGCGTTTATCGCGCGTTCTGAATCACCAGTTCCGTGAGAAGAAGCCGCTGATCCTGTATTCGTCGCGAACCGACTTTGGGCAAAACAACGTCACGGGCGATCTGGGAGAGGGGACGGGGGGCGTCACAGAAGCGCTACGGCACAGGATCCTGCTTCCGTTCACGGGAGACTACAGGTCTTTCGATCACGTGCTCCAGCACGAGCTGGTGCACGCGTTCCAATACGACATCTTCGCGCGCGGGCGCGCCGGCGCGGGTCTGCAGAATCTCGCGCAGAACCTCCCACCGCTCTGGTTCGCGGAAGGGATGGCGGAGTATCTCTCGATTGGCCCCGGACACGTTCTCACGCACTCGTGGGTCCGCGATGCCGCACTCAACGGCTCGCTGCCGACAATCGAGCAGATGACGAATTACCCCGAGCGCTTCTTCCCGTACCGCTACGGCGAAGCGCTCTGGGAGTATATCGGACAGCGTTGGGGTGATGAGGTCATCGGCGAGATCATGAATGCGCTGCCTAACGTGGGCCTCGAACGCGCCTTCAAGCGCGAGCTCGGACTCTCCCTTGAAGAGTTGAGCGACGAGTGGCGTGAGGCGATGCAGACCAAGCACCTCCCGCAGGTTGCCGAGATGGACCGTGCTCGCAAGTTCGCCGAACCGTTGCTCAATCAGCGTCGCACCGGCGGCTTCGCCCAGCGTTTCATCGCTCCATCGCTGTCGAATGACGGCAAGCTCATCGCCTTCGTGTCGGAGGGGAGCTTCCTGCGTGGTGAAGTCTTTCCGGATCTCTGGCTCGCCAATGCCGAAACCGGAAAGCGCATCAAGCGGCTCGTGCGAGCCACGTTCGATCCTAACGTCGAAGAGCTGCGATTGCTCTACTCGCAGAGCGCGTTTTCGCCGGACGGCAAATACCTGGCGTTCACGGCACAACGAAACGGCAAAGACGTCCTCTACCTGCTCGACGTCGCCAAGCGTGAGCGCGTACGTCGCTTCGACTTGCCGCTCGAAGTGGTGTTGAGTCCCAGTTTCAGCCCGGACGGCAAACAGATCGTGGTGAGCGGGAGCATCGGCGGACTTACCGATCTGTACACGGTGAACGTGGATGGCACGAACGCACGCCGCCTAACGAATGACAAGTTTGCGGAGCTGCAACCGCAGTGGTCGCCGGACGGCCGTTCCATCGCCTTCGCGACCGACCGCGGCGAAGCCACCGATCTCGATATCCTGAAGTTCGGGTTGTGGCAGATCGCGACGCTCGATCTGTCGACGCTGCGAATCGAAGTGCTGCCCGGTCAGGATGGCCTCAACCTGAATCCGATGTGGGCGCCGGACGGCAAGTCGCTCGCCTTCATCTCGGACCGCAACGGCACGCCGAACATTTTCCTGTACGAGTTGGAATCGCAGAAGCACTACCAGCTGACCAAGGTGATCGGCGCCGTCGGCGCGATCACGGAATACAGCCCGGCGATTACGTGGGCGCGTCAGGCCGACAAGCTCGCGTTCACATACTATGAGAACGGCGACTATACGGTGTGGTCCGTTTCCAATCCGCGCCGTTTGAAGAAAGATCCGTACGTGCCGCCGACAACCACCGTCGCCGCCGCGGCCCCGGCAGTTTCGCCTAACGCACCGCTGCCGCGTCCTGATACGGCCAACATGCTGCGCGCAATTGCAGAGGCGCGCAGAGCCGGCGGCGACACCACGCGCACCCAGGCTGTGGATACGAGCTCCGTGTCACTCTACCGGGCGGCGACCGGTGTGCGTCCTTCGGCGCAGATCCCGGCGGCGGCTGAGCGCAACCTATCGGGACCGGTGAGCGTGGCTCAGCTGCTCGACAGCGCGAGCCTCGCATTGCCCGATCCGGCGACATTCAAAGAATACCCGTACAAGAGCGGCCTGCAGGCCGAGTACATCGCGCGGCCCAGCATCGGCTACTCGCCCGACAACTTCGGCCGCAGCGTTTTCGGCGGCACGACGCTCGTGTTCAGTGACTTGTTAGGCAACAACCGCCTGGCAGTCTCCGCGGCAATTAACGGTCGGCTGAGCGAAGGATATTTCTTCGCCGGGTACACGAACCTCTCGCGCCGCAACCAGTACTCCTTTGGCGCCGCGCAGGAGCCCATCTTCATCCTCACCGGTTTCGACGAAGTGCCCGTCGGCAACGGGACGTCCAGCATCTTCGCGGATCAATACGAGATCTCGCGGTACATCACGCGCCGCGGATTCGCCGGAGCGACATATCCCCTTAACCGCTTCACGCGCGTCGAGTACGGCCTGCAAGTCGCGTCGTTCTCGCGCTCGATCGCGTACGGCACGCAGTTCGTTGACTACTCGCAAGGCATCGCGAGCCAGTTCCAGTACGACAGCATCGTGAACCTCTCGACGCAGAACTACGCGGCTCCATTCCTCGCGTACGTCTTCGACAACACGCTCTTCGGCTACACCGGGCCAATCTCCGGACGGCGGTATCGATTCTCCATCGAGCCTGTCGTCGGGAATCTGCGCTGGACCGACTACTCGGTCGATTTCCGGCATTACTTCCCGATCCTCTTCAACTTCCTGACGTTCGCCTACCGCGGGCAGGCGGCGATCAGCGCGGGGCGCGACGAGTTTGTATTCCCCAAGTACATCGGCCGCCCAGAATATGTGCGCGGTTATGACCGTGAGCAGTTCCGCTCGCAACTCTGCGGTGGACTGCTCGGCAGCAATGACAACTGCAGCGCAACCGAATTACTCGGCAGCCGCGTCGCCTTCACGAATTTCGAGCTGCGGTTCCCACTCGTCAGGCGCTTCGAGCTAGGTGTGGTTCCCATCGCGCTTCCGCCCGTCGATGGACTCTTCTTCTTCGACGCCGGCATTGCCTGGCAGAGCGGTCAGTCGATCTCGCTCCGGAAGCCGGCCGATTATGACGACGAGACGCAGCGCTACGTGCTGCGGAGCTATGGGTCAGGCATCAGGCTCAACTTGTTCGGCTTCGCCCTCGTTCGTTGGGACTATGCGATTCCGCTGGACCGCCCGAACCGGAAGGGCTATTGGATGTGGACGCTGGGAACGAGCTTTTAACAGCTAGGTCAACGCTCACAGGCCAAAGGTCAAAGCGATCAAAAGTCCTGGGTCAGGGGTCAAAAGAGAGAGCGGCGCGATTCTTTCTCTTGTGACCTCTGACCTTTGACTTTTGACCTATAGTTTCCAGAGTGCCTCTTCCGCTTCGTTTTTGTCGCAACATCAAGCTCGTGGCCGTCTGGCTAGGCGGGGTCACGCTAGGCGCTTATGGCTGCGGCCCCCGGATCGGGGATGGCGAGCTTACGAGAGGCACCAACGTCGGCCCGGATCCGATTGTCGTCCGGGTGGCGCAGAAAGGCGGTAAAGCTCGCGCCTACCGGTATCCCTCCCTCGACTCTGCCGTTTGGACGTCCACGCAGGACGTCCCCGCGATCAGTGCGCTCCTTGCCTTTGACCAGGAAAATGGCGTCCTGGCGTACGCAGATAGGCTGGGCAATCCGGGCTGGATTGACCTGAGGCTCGGCTCGGTGCGCCCCGCCGCCAAGGGGCGCTACAAGTCGGTCGCGACGGCGGACGGCTGGTCGATTTACGCGATATCCACCAAGAATGACATCGAGCGCTTCACGCCGACGGGCGATTGGAAGCTCTCGGTGGGCGATCGCAAAATCGTCGAGCTCCTCCCGCAGCAAGACGGAACACTCCTGGTGCTGTTCGAGGATGAAGGCCAGGCACTCGTTATGCGCGTCCGGCCGCCGGATGCTCGGTGGCTCGATTCGCTGCAGCTTGGCCGCCCCCAACACGTCGCGCGGACGGACGTGGGCGACCGCGTGTACTTCGCGATTGGCCACAACCTGATCGCCGTATCCACGGGAAGCCTCGTTCAGGCAGCCAACACCCGCCTCCCCGCCGATATTGGCGCGCTCGTAGCAACTCCGAGCGGCGATCGCTTATACGTCATCTCGAGCAGCGATGCGGTCGATGTGTACGACCGCTACGACAGCGAAGTCGTCGCGCAGGTGAAGCTGCCAACCCAGGTCGGCGATCTCCGCATGGATGTGCTCGGACGCTATGTTCTCGTGAAAGCCGCGTTAGGCGACAGTATCCATGTGATCTCGACGGCGACGAACCGCTACCTCGGCGCCATCCCCGGCAAGTGGCGAAATGACCTGCCGGCTGTTGGGATCGACGGCGCGATCGCGTCCGTGCGTGGGCAGGACGTCGTCTTTATCGACGCCAATAAGCTCGAGGAAGTGGGGCGCGTCGCCAACGGCGCTGCAGACGAGTGGTTCTTCATGTTGTGGAACGGATTCCGTCCACGCGCGCAGGGGATCGATCAGCCCGTGCAATTCGCGTGGCGCAGCCAGGATAGCCTGATGGCGCAAGCGTTAGGCGACACCGGGCGCATCGCGTTCATCAGCCAAACGGCAGCCGACAGCGCGCGCGTGGCAGCCCAGCGCCCTCCTGTCCCGGCTGATAGCATGCGGACACCGCCGCCCGCTCCGGTTCGCAGCGCGTGGACCGTCTCCTTTGCGGTCGTTCTGACCGAAGAACGCGCTCGGGCCCTCGCCTCTGAGATCGTCGTTGAAGGAGAGCGAGCGCATGTTGTTTCTGGACGTTCGGGCGATACACCAGTATTTCGAGTAGTGCTCGGGCCGTTCCCCACGCGCAGTGATGCCGAACGGGTGGGACGTGCCTCGGGCCGACAGTACTGGGTATACGACGGAGTTCCCTAATGGTGATCGCCGCGTCAAACACAGTCTCGTTATGGGAAGCCGCGGGCCAACGGGCGGCACCGTCGCTCGCCGGCGTTTCGGTCGCGGCCGTGTTAGGCGCCGAGGTCGACTCGACCGCCGCAGTTGCGCTGGGTCTCGCGCGCGCGCAATCGCAGCGACGCCGAGTTGTGCTCTGCGATCTCTTCGAGGAGCCGAGCGTCATCCGCGATCTCGTGCCTGACGAGGATGGCACGGGGATCAGTGACGTCATCGAGCACGGTGTATCGCTCGGCTACGCCGCGCGGCATGCAGATCGCGTCGGCAACCTGCTTGTCGTGCCGCCAGGGTACGACACGCCCCTCGCGCCGGATGTGCTGGAACATCCGCGCTGGAAACGGCTCGCGGCAGAATTCCATGATGCGGACGCCCTGCTCTTGCTTGCTATCCCTGCGAACGCACCCGGTATCCGCCCGTTGCTGGACGTTGTTGACGGCATCGTAACTGTCGACACGCCGAGCACTGTTGCGCCGCAATCACGAGTCCTGGCGGAAGTCGCGCGCGCCGTTAGGCGCACACCGGTAACACCGCCATCGACAGCAGGTATGCTGCGGCCGCCGGTGGTGGAGCCGCCGCCGAAGCGACATCACGAGCACGCCCACAAGCACGATATGACCACGGGGTGGGCGACAACGGCCATCGGGCTTGCCGCTGCTGCCGTGCTTATGATCGTGGGATACTTTGCGTTCGCGAATCGCGGATCACAAATATCAAATACAGGCAGCGCTGTTGATACTATTTCAGCAGCAGGAACTGCATTCCTGGATGATCGCTCGATTTTGAATCCTGCGGATTCGACGCGGGCCGCAGCGTTCAGCGTGGAAGGCACCGCCGCGAACACGACCTTCGGCGCATTCGAATCAATGCGCTCATGGCATAACGCGATGTCGGCCACGACATTCGTTCCCGTGCAACAGAACGATAGCTCCGCTGTGTGGTATCGAGTCCGGTTAGGCGCTTTTGCACGTGCAACTGACGCAGCGGCCTTTGTAGATTCTGTGCGCGCGAGATTTGATAGTACCACTGGAATTGGCGCGGTCATTCGTACACCATTCGCCTTCGTTATAGATTCAACGCGCACTGGGCTCGCGCGCGAACTGGTCGAGACCTACCGCCAACGAGGAGTACCTGCTTACGGACTTGCAGACAGCGACGACCTCGTACGGATTTACGTCGGCGCCTTCGAGTCACCGCTCGATGCTGAGCGGATGCGTGGGACCCTCATCGCCGCCAACATCAACGCTGCGCTTGCCTATCGAGTGGGCCGGCCGCAGTAGAGCGCGCACCACAAGGGGTCAGACCCCTTCGATCGGAGATTGCATTAGGTGCGCCTAACGAAACTCGAGCTGATCGGCTTCAAGTCGTTCGCCGATCATACGACCATGCACTTCGATCACGGGTGCACGGCTATCGTCGGCCCGAATGGCTGCGGCAAATCGAACGTCTCCGACGCCGTGCGCTGGGTGCTCGGCGAGCAACGCGCGCGCATGCTTCGCGGCGCGAAGATGGAAGAGGTCATCTTCCAGGGGTCGTCGGCGCGACGCCCGGTCAATGTCGCTGAAGTCGCGCTCACCTTCGAAAACGACGAAGGCCTCTTACCGATAGCGTTCCGCGAGGTCGTCATTGCGCGGCGTCTCTCGCGTTCCGGCGAGAGCGATTATCTGCTTAATGGGACGGTGTGCCGTCTCCGCGACATCCACGATCTGCTGCGAGGAACAGGTCTGGGGGCAGAAGCTGGCGTCGTCATTGAAGCGAAGATGATCGATGCGCTGCTGTCCGACAGACCAGACGACCGGCGCGAGCTTTTCGAAGAGGCGGCGGGCGTTGGACTCTATCGCGACCGCAAGCGTAGCGCTGAGCGCCGTCTGGAAGAAACCACCCTGGATCTGGCGCGCCTTGATGATCTGATCAGCGAAGTGCAGACGCAGGTGCGTTCGCTGGCGCGCCAGCGGAAGCGCGCCGAACGCTTCGCTGAGATGAACGCGCGGCGTTTCTCCGTGGACCTTACCTTGGCCGCGCGTGAAATGGCCGCCTGGCAAGAGGAGCTCGCGGCTCTGGAGCAGCGGGTCGCCGAGCTGCGCGAGAGCACGCCTAACGCGGTTGCGCGCGTCAGCGAGGCGGAACGCGCGCGTGATACGGCGCACGATATGCGAGCCGCCGCGGACACGGAGCGCACGGAGTTGATGCGGCTGCTGGCCCAGCAGCAGGAACGCGTGCAGTCCATCCGCTCGGAGATCGCGGTTGCCGAGGAACGTCAGCGCAGTGCCGACGCTCAGCGGCAGCGTGCCGAAGCTGAGCGTCGGCAGGGAGCGCTGATCGGCGAACGCCTGGTGACCGATCGCGAACGGGCAGCGGCCGATCATTCCGTTTTGGTTGGGCAGATCACAGCAATCGACGAAGAGCTGGCTGAAAAGACCGCTGTGGAAGTGGGAGCGCGCTCGCGCGTAAGCGATTGTCGCAGCGAGCTGGAGACGAGTGAGCGCACAGCGCGTGAGGCCTACAATCAGGTCCGCCGTCTGGAGCACGACCGCGAAGCAACAAAGCGAGAGATGGAAGAGCTGGAGCACCGCGCGATGCGCCTGGCTGCAGACCGGCATCAGCTCGGCGCTGCGCTTGCGGGCCTAACGCGAGAGCTGGAAGGGGCGAACGAGATGGTCGATGCCGCGCGTGCCGCCGTGCGTGCGGCAAGCGAGGTGCGTGATGCCGCGCGTGAACGCGCCCGTACCGTACGCGAGACAGACGCCGCGGCGCGTGCCGAGCTGGCTCGCGCTGAAGAAACGCTCGCCTCTCTCGAAGGGAAGGTGAGCGGCCTCGAGGCACTCGAACGCGACCGCGTAGGCATCGCTCCCGCTGCCGCGCGGCTGCTGCGTGACCGCGCACGTTTCGGTGAAGGCGCGATCCTGGGTCCGCTCTCCGACTTTATCACCGCGTCGCCCATGCTCGCCTCGTTGGTCGAGCGGTACCTCGGGATGACGGTGCACGCGATTGTTGTGCGCGACGCCCAGATTGCCGAAGCCGTGCGCGAATGGCACACCTCCACGGCGCCCGGACCTCTCCTGCTGCTGCCGCTTGACGCGGCACGAGGGGGCACGTTAGGCACCGCGGAGCTCGAGCAGTCTCTCGATGTGAACGAGACGGCCAAGGCCTGGGTGCGAACCCTCCTCGCCGGCGTGCGCCCAATGGCAAATGGCGCCGCTTTCATCGATGCCCGAGGGGCCGTGTGGCTCCCCGGCCCCGCTGGCGGCCCAGGTCCGCTGCGGCGGCGCGCCGAGTTATTTGCCTTACGCGCAGAGCTGACAGCGCATAACGCCGTGCGCGCTGGCGCCGTCGCGGCCGCCGAAGAAGCTCGACTCGGACTTGAAGTGGCCGAGCGACAGCTCGCATCCGCGCTGGAGCACGCCGCGAATGCAGAGGCCGAGCTGCGCCTGGCGCTGGATGCATGCGCCGAAATCAATCGCCGCCGCGAACGTGTCCAGCGCGACGCAGACGATGCGTTACAGCTCTCCGACAACCTAACGCGGAACCGCGCTGTGCTGTCGGAACGGCTTCGTGCGCTGGACGCGCTCGATCAGGAGGCGGCGGCCGCTGTGGAAGAGTCCGAGGCTGACGTCGAGCTCCGCCGCGCCGGACTCGTCGATGCCGAGCGCAGACTCGAAGTCGCACGCGATGAGCGAGCTGCCGCACAAGTGTCCCTCGCCCAGGCGCACGCACGCCTGCAGGTCGCCGAGGATCGCGTCAACCGTTTGCACGAAGAACAGCAGTCGGCCACGGCACGCCTTTCGTCTCTGGAAAACGAGATCGCGTCACTTACGCATGCAGATCAGGATCTCGTGGGCCGCCTAACGGCACGGCGGAGCGAGCTGGATGTCGAGTCGGGCGTGTTACGGGACGCCGAAACGCGCGTTCAGACGGCGGAAGAACGTGTGCACAATGCCGATGCCGAATTGACCGTAGCCGAGCATGCGCTCGACAACGTGCGCCGCACCGCCCAGGCCGAAAGCGATGCGTTGCACCACGCCGAGTTGCGGTACACCGAACTATCCGGCCGGCGTTCCACGATTCGCGAACGGCTCGAAGCTGAATGGCGGCGGCCGCTCAAATCGCTTTTCGAGCAATTCATCCCGTTGGATCTGGACGAGGACTCGCTGCGCACCGAATCTGAAGCGCTGCGCGCGCAGATCGAAGCGCTAGGCCCCGTCAACCCGCTTGCAATCGAAGAGCACGAGGAGGAGCAGAAGCGGCTCGACTTCCTCACCAACCAGCGCAACGATCTGCACGACGCCAAGAATTCGTTGCTGGTCGCGATCCGCGAGATCGACGTTACGGCGCGGGACATGTTCCTATCCACGTTCGCCGAGATCCAGCGTCACTTCCGCGAGATCTTCATGACGCTGTTCGGTGGCGGTGAGTGTGAGCTCAAGCTGGAGAATCCCGACCTTCCGCTGGACTGCGACATCGAGATCCACGCATCGCCACGGGGGAAACGGACGCAGCGCATCCACCTCCTCTCGAGCGGTGAACGCGCACTCGTGGCACTGTCACTACTGTTCGGCATCTTCCTGACGAAGCCAAGTCCCTTCTGCCTGCTCGACGAGGTCGATGCGCCGCTGGACGACGCGAACATCGGCCGCTTCGTGCGCATGCTGACGCAGTTCAAACAGCAGACGCAGTTTATCGTCATCACGCACAATCCGCGCACCACAACAGAAGCCGCGGATGCCGTCTATGGCGTGACGATGCAGGAGCCCGGCGTTTCGTCCCTTGTGAGCGTGCGCATGCGCGGCGTCGGCGTGGACGACGCCGACGCAGGAATCGAATTCGAGCCGCTCGCGGCCACGGCGTGAACCGCGTGACCGGCGCGCTCGGCGCGCTGGCGGTGTTGAGCATTTCTGGCGCGTTAGGCGCCCCGCGTGTTGCTCCCCGTGTCACGGTCGCAGGGCCCACAGAAGACACGTTGGCTTCTGCCACGCCAACGTTCACCGTGGCGGCCGACTCGATCGCGGCGAACGAGCGCCCGGTTGTCGTGAGCATCGAGGTCAGCACGCGCGCCGATTTCGGTCAGCTCACGTATTTCGATCGATCCATTGCGGACACTGCGCGGTTCACTCCGCTGCGACCACTGCCTCATGCCACGCCGATTTACTGGCGCGGCCGAGCGGCCACTGCGCTCGGCGCGGTGATATCGAGTGCCATTGTGGGTCCGCGAGTGTCAGCGCCGTGGGTCCGTCTAGTGGCTCCCAATCCACTGGGCGGCGTTACGCTGCTCACGAGACGACCCACATTCATCTGGAACGCAGCACAAATCGCGAATCCGCCGGGGCCATGGCGCTTCGATCTGGCCGTGGAGAACGTCGCAACCCGTGAGATCTTGCGCTATGCGAACATCTCGGAGAGCCAATTCCTGCTCCCGCGCACGCTCGAGTACAACGCGTCGTATCGCTGGAGTGTCACGGCGCGCCTCGCAACCGGGGACACGGCCACGGTACGCAGTCAGGGATCGTTCGTGATCGCCGATCTGAGTGTTCCGCGCGCGACGCTTCTGTATCAGAATTTCCCCAACCCATTTCCCTCAGCCACTTCGCTCGCGACGTGTATCTGGTTCGATCTTCACCGGGACAGTCAGGTGCGCCTAACGATTCACGACATCCGCGGGAACCTGGTGCGCACCCTGATTCCATCCGCCAGCGCGTCGGACCGCTTCATTGCCGGGCGTTACGGTCGCGGCCTCGGCGGCGAATCGGGTTGCGACGGCGCCTTCGCCTGGGACGGCACCGATAATGGCGGCCGCGTCGTCCCGACCGGTGTGTATCTCGTGCGCCTGAGAACGCGGGAGTTCGAGAGCTACAAGCGCGCCGTCTTCCGCGGCCGCTGATGCGAGTCACAGTGCTCGGCACGGCGGGGGCGTCGCCGTACCCCAGTCGCGTGCAAACAGGAGTACTTATCGATGCGCCACCCGTGCGATTGCTCATCGATTGCGGGAGCGGCATCACGCATCGCCTGGCGCAACTCGATAACGCGTGGAAGAGCATCACTCACGTGGCCTTCACCCATTTCCACTCCGACCACACGATCGACTTTGTGGGACTGATCGTCGCGTGGAAATGGGGGCAGCTCCCCCAACGTCAGGAACCGCTCACGTTGATTGGTCCGGTGGGAACCTCGAGCTTCGCGCAGCGGCTCGTGGAGATGTACAACGAGCCTTTTGCGCAGCTCCCCTTCCCACTCGAGGTAGTGGAAGTGGTTCCTTCCGAGCTTCGGGCCCTAAGCTCCGAGCTCAGTATCGAGGCGCTCAAAGTACCGCACACCGCTGAGAGCATTGCATATTCCCTTTCAAGCGGCGGCCGCCGATTCGTGTTCTCTGGGGATACTGGCCACGATGAGGCGTTTGCCGTATGGGCCAAGGGGGCTGACCTCCTTCTGTTGGAGTGCTCGCTCCCGGACGAGCTCGCGATTCCGATGCATCTCACGCCGCGGCAATGCGGTGCGATCGCGCGGATTGCGCAGCCTAAGCTGTTGGCACTAACGCACTTCTATCCACCGGTCGAAGCCGTCGATATCCGCGCGCAGGTCGCGGAATCGTTCACCGGAGAGGTAGCGTTATGTGTTGACGGTTGGACTTGGGACGGCTGAGGGATTCTGATGCTGGTCGTAATGCAGTCCGATGCAACACAAGCTCAGATCGACACTGTCTGCCGCGTAATCGGCGAGATGGGATACAAGGCCGTACCCATGCCGGGCGGTCAGCGCACCGCCATCGGTCTCGTCGGCAACGACGGACGCGTGGACGACTCTCAGATCGTCGGGCTCTCCGGCGTGGCCCAGGTCATCCACGTCTCGAAGCCCTTCAAGCAGGTCTCGCGCGAATGGAAGCCTGAGACCACACAAGTATCGCTCGCCCCTGGTGTCATAGTTGGTGGCAGCGATGTCGTCGTCATCGCCGGCCCCTGCTCCGTTGAATCGGAACAGCAGATCATCACCGCGGCCCGCGCCGTGCGCGCAGCCGGTGCTACGGCGCTACGCGGAGGTGCGTTCAAGCCTCGAAGCTCCCCGTACTCATTCCAGGGCCTCGGTATCCGCGGCCTCGAGCTGCTGTCACTCGCAAAACGCGAAACCGGTCTCGCTCTCGTGAGTGAAGCGATGGATGAAGCGGGCGCAGAACTGGTGGCTGAACATGCCGACTGCATCCAGGTGGGTGCGCGCAACATGCAGAATTATTCGCTACTGCGCGCCGTCGGACGGTTAGGCAAGCCCGTGTTGCTCAAGCGCGGAATGGCCGCGACGATCATCGAGCTGTTGTTGAGCGCGGAGTATATCCTCGCAGAAGGCAACCCTAACGTGATTCTCTGCGAACGTGGCGTACGCAGCTTCGACAACGTGACGCGCAACATGTTCGATCTGAATGCGATTCCGATCGTGCAGAAGCTGTCGCATTTGCCGATCATCGCGGATCCGAGCCATGCGACGGGTTTGCGCGACAAAGTGACGCCGATGGCGCGCGCGGCAGTTGCGGCCGGCGCGGATGGTGTGATGGTGGAAGTGCATCCGACGCCGGAGCGCGCCCTCTCCGACGGGGCGCAAAGTTTGTATCCGGAACAATTCACGCGTCTCATGATCGAGTTGCGGCTAATTGCTGAGGCCATCGGCCGGCGAGTGGCCCCGAGTCCCGGAACAGCCCCCGTCGCGATCGGGTAGCACTTTAAAGCGACACCGCGCCACCGCGGACATACGCAGACCGACCTGCGACTCACGCGTAATACTGCTGATACAATGATTACACACTTCGTTGCTGGGATATTCTTGTGTGGTATAACGATGGCCTCGGGGAGCTCACTCCGAGCGCCGCGCTCCGAGCT
>DATFBW010000381.1:0-4411 GCA_035253645.1 Gemmatimonadaceae bacterium
TCCCGCGCGATACGCTGCACCGCGCGCTCGGCGACGTCACGATCGATCGCCAGCCAGCCGTTCACGTCGCCACGAAAGTGTGTCCACCCCGCGCGCGCCGCGAAACCCAGGCCGCCGCCGATCCGCGCGCGCCGCGGAAGGCCACGCGCGATCACGCTCAGCGCGCCTAACGCGGGCTGCACGAGCTCGAAAATCGTCGGTTGCTGCGCATCCAGATCCGCATCCACTTCCCAAAAATCCATCCCGACATAACTGCGCGAGTGGGCGCGCATGCGGCCGATATGATGGCTGCGATCGTACCAGCGGAGCCCTGGTATTCCGACACTGCCAGGGTGCCGGCCTAACAAAAATGGCGTATACGCGACGCCGGTGACCGATGGGAAAGCCGTAGTTATGTGATGCAGTGCGCCCTCGACACGCATCCGCTCGAGCTCCGGAACGGCCCCGGCTGCGATCGCACGGGTGAGGTCCGCGTGACGCAAGCCATCGGCAACCAGCACGACGACGGAGCTTGTCGCGCGTGCGACAGAAGCTGCCTGCCCTCGATCGGACAGGGGCAAGGATCGAGCGAGAGAGACCGGTGAGGTCGACATTGCACTATCGCTGGCGTGTCGCGGCATGGCGTTCGTAAACTCAACCTCGTCGACGAGGCACAGCGTCACAGTCACAACTTGAGCCCACGCATGGGAATAAGAAAGCGGAGGAAACCAGCTCGAACCGCGGGCGGTACACCTGCGACCACCGAGCGGCTACGGAGCGCTGAGCAGGAAGCGCTGGCGTTCCTGAGAGAGCGAACTGAAGAAGGACATCTGCGCGCCGGCCGTACGCCGCCATCGCGGGCGTCGGATGTACGAACGAGCGGTCAGCGCAAAGTCGACACAGCAATACGTGACGACTTCATCCTCACCGAAGACGCGAAGCTTTTACAGGCGAATCCCGAGCCGCGCTCGCTAAACGGCGCGGATTTCACGCGCACGGATCCGTGGCGGCTGATGCGCATGATGAGCGAGATCATTGAAGGCTTCGATACGCTTGCCGATGTTTCGAAAGCGGTAGCCATCTTCGGTTCCGCGCGGACTGGGCCGGACGATCCGCAATACCAGAAGGCGCGTGAGACCGCGCGTCTGCTTGGCGAGAAAGGCTTCGCGATCATAACGGGAGCAGGGCCCGGAATCATGGAAGCCGCCAATCGCGGTGCCCGCGAAGGGGGAACGGTCTCGATCGGATGCAATATCGAGCTGCCATTCGAGCAGGGAGCGAATCCGTACCTCGATCGCCTGATCAATTTCCGTTACTTCTTCGTGCGCAAGACGATGTTCGTGAAGTATTCGTCGGCATTCATCATCTTTCCCGGTGGCTTCGGCACGCTGGACGAGTTGTTCGAGGCGCTGACGCTGATCCAAACGGGGAAGATCTACCAGTTCCCCGTCGTGCTGTTTGGCAGATACTACTGGGCAGGACTCGTTAGGTGGCTGCAAACGAAGCTCGTGGGCGAGCGCAAGATCTCACCGGGAGACATGGATCTCATGTTGCTGACGGACGATCCGGAGGAGGCGGTGCAGGCGATCCTGGCGGCGTACACCTCCCGGCGCGAGCCGGCGGTGGAGAAGATCTAAATGGCCAAGCCTAACGCGAAAAAGGCGGCGCGCGCGCGGGGTGGGTTCAAGGCGTCGCGTCATGCACCCATGGGCCGCGCCTCGGCCGCCGGACCCAAGGCAGCGCAAAAGCACGCCGCCGAGAAGCGGGAGGCCCAGGGGATCGCGCACGTGGCGCGTGAGAAGAGCGGCTACCTGAGTGGTGCCCGCATCGAGCCGGGCGCGATTACAGGAGACGAGCGCGTCGCCGACTTCATCGACAACGCGTTTTTGGCATACAACGCCGCGCGTTTGCGCGAAGCGTGCCGCCTTTTCACCGAGAAGATGTTGGAGAAGGATGTGACCGTCGGCCTAACGCTGACCGGCGCTCTGACACCGGCGGGACTCGGCATGGCCGCGATCATCCCCCTCATGGAGGCCGGGTTCGTCGACTGGATCATCTCCACCGGCGCCAACCTGTACCACGACACCCACTTCGGCCTCGGCCTAACGATGCATCAGGGGAACGCGCAGACGTCCGACGTGCTGCTGCGCGAAGAAGGGGTGGTGCGTATCTACGATATCTTCTTCGATTACGACGTATTGCTGTCGACCGATGCCTTCTTCCGCAAGGTGATCGAGGGGAAGGAGTTCCAGCGTCCGATGTCGAGCGCGGAGTTCCACTTCCTCTGTGGCAAGTACGTCGCCGGGCGCGAGAATGCGTTAGGTATCCGCCAAAAGTCGCTGCTCTCGGCGGCGTACCGGCTCGGCGTTCCCATCTATACGTCGTCGCCCGGGGATTCCTCGATCGGAATGAACGTCGCCGCGCTCGCCCTGGACGGAAACAGGTGCACGATCGACCCCAACGCGGACGTGAACGAGACGGCGTCGATAGTTTTGGCGGCGAAGCAGGGTGGCGGGAAGAGCGCCGTCATGATCTGGGGCGGCGGCAGTCCCAAGAACTTCGCGTTGCAGACCGAGCCCCAGATCCAGGAAGTGTTAGGCATCGACGAGAAGGGACACGACTTCTTCCTTCAGATCACCGATGCCCGGCCCGACACCGGAGGCCTGTCGGGAGCCACGCCCGCCGAAGCCGTGAGTTGGGGGAAGATCGATCCGGATCGCTTGCCGGACGCCGTTGTGTGCTACGCGGATTCGACGATCGCGGCGCCGCTGCTCACGGCATATTCGCTCGCCCGGCACAAAAAACGCCCGCTCAAACGCCTCTGGCGCAAGCGCGGCGAGAACATGAAGCGCTTGCTGACGGCCTACCGTCGCGCTCAGCGTTAGGCAAGCGCTCGCTGCGCGCGGCGCACGAACGCCGCACGCGAATAATGCCCGTACGACACGCGGCCGGTGAGCTCCTCGCCGCCCATCACTTCGCGCACGATCTGGGCGTCGGACCGCCCGGCGGCGACGCTTTGAGCGATTGCGCCGATCATATCCTCGATCCAGTTCGCTTTCGCCGTCAGGGCCGATGCCGCGTTAGGCACGAGGCCGCGATGGCCGCAGAACATGCGAGCGGGATTCAACGCCGCGCAGCGTCGCAGCGACTGAAGGAGCAGCGTGAAGTCTTCGTCGTCGTGTGCCACGCGCACTTTGACGCCGAGGAAAAGATCGCCTGCGAACAACGTGCGCGTCTCCGGCACCCAGACGACGCGATGATCCGGCGAATGTCCCGGCATCGGCAGGATCTCCAATCCGTTAGGCACGTGCTGCAAGATCGGAGAGGTGAGGCGGCGGAACGGCCCCCATGTAATCAGGCGATACAGCTCCATTGGAGGTGGCGTGCGCAGGCGCCGTTCGGTTTCGGGATGGAGATCGATGGGAAGCCCGCGTCGCGCAAACTCGCTTGCCCCGCCGGCATGATCCTCGTGCCAGTGCGTGACGATCGCGCCGCGGATCCCCGCTTGCATCACCCAGTCGGCCAGCTTCGAGGCGACGCGCGGGAAGCCGGAGTCGATCAAGATATCCCCGACGCGATAGACGCTTACCGTATAGCCGAGTGAGCGTCCGGCCCACGTTGAGAGCTGCAGCCGCGTGACGTCGCCATGATGCTCAATTCTGATCACCGCAAGTTGTACCGGAGCGAGGAGCAGGGAGCGGGGAGTAAGGAGGCCGGTCCCTCGCTCCTCGCGCCTCGCTCCACTTTCCTCGCTCCACGCTCCTTGGTCCTGTCGTTGCCGCCTTCCAGTCTCACTCGTTACCTTACCAGTCCATTGCGCCCGGCCCATCAACCGGCCGGGCGCTCGATTTTATCCACCGCCTGCCCCGACGATGATCGAGAAACTAAAGGAGAAGCTCGGACAGGAAGTGGAGCGGCTGCAGCATGAGCTGAATGTCGTCCTCCCCGCCGAGATCAGGAAAGCCGTGGAGCTCGGCGACTTGCGCGAGAATAGCGAGTACAAAGCCGCGCTCGAGCGGCAGCAGTTCGTTCAGGCGCGGCTTGGTCACCTACGCCAGCGGCTGAGCAAACTTTCACACATCGACATTGGTCAGATTCCGACCGACAAGGCCGGCCTCGGCTCCAAGGTGGTTGTCGAGTGCGAGGATACGCGGACTCTCGAGACCTATCACTTGGTATTCGGAGATTCCGAGGATTTCGAAGAAGGTCATGTGACCATGGCATCCCCCATCGGCCGCGCCCTAACGGGGAAGTCGGTCGGCGAACAGGTCATCCTCAAGCTCCCGGCGCGCACCCGTCGGATGCGAGTGGTCGAGCTCGTTACAATTCACGCCACGAAGGCATAAAGCTCGTTAGGCGGCGGAGCGCTGCGACAGGGCAGCGTACTGTCGATCTCGCTACGCGCGCGCCCATTGCGACGCGCAGTTGCGCC
>DATFBW010000382.1:0-8982 GCA_035253645.1 Gemmatimonadaceae bacterium
ACATCGTCCTCGAGGCCACGGGCCGCTTCACCAACGTCGCTGACGCACAAAAGCACATCGACGCGGGCGCTCGCAAAGTGATCATCTCCGCGCCCGCCAAAGGTGAGCACATCACCATCGTTATGGGGGTGAACGACAAGAAATACGACCCCGCGGCGCATCACATCGTCTCCAACGCGTCCTGCACGACGAACTGCCTCGTGCCGATGGTGAAAGTCATCCGCGAGGCATTTGGCTTTCGACACGGCACGATGGTCACGATCCATTCGTACACGAACGACCAGCAAATCCTCGATTTGCCGCACAAAGATCTGCGACGCGCGCGTGCAGCAGCGCTGTCGATTATCCCGACGACAACGGGGGCGGCCAAAGCCACTTCGCTCGTGATCCCTGAAGTGAAGGGGAAGATCGATGGCATCGCGATCCGCGTTCCCACGCCAGATGTGTCGCTCACAGAGCTGACTGTCGAGGTCGAGCGCCCAGTAACGATTGCCGACGTGAACGGCGCGATGCAGGCGGCTGCCGCGGGCGATCTGAATGGCATCCTGGCGTACACCGAGGAAGAACTGGTCTCGTCCGATTACATCGGCAACCCGCATTCGTGCATCATCGATGGCAAGAGCACGAACGTGGTCGACAACACGCTTATCAAAGTCTCCGGTTGGTACGACAACGAGTGGGGATATGCCAACCGCTGCCTGGATCTCATCCGGTTCATCGGTTCCAGTTTGTGACGTTGAACAAGCTGACAATCCGCGACCTGCCAGCCGACCAGGTACGCGGCAAACGCGCGCTCGTTAGGGTGGATTTCAACGTTCCCCTTGAAGAGCAAAGCGTAAGTGACGACACGCGGATACGCGCGGCCCTGCCCACCCTCGACACCTTGGCAGACCTGGGTGCGCGGGTGGTGCTCCTGTCGCACCTCGGCCGCCCTAAGGGGAAGCCCGATGCTAAATACTCGCTGAAACCTGTCGCCGAACGATTGAAGCAACTGACACCTCGCCGCGTCGTGTTTCACGGTGAATCCATCGGGGCCGATGCCGTCGCCGCTACGAAAGCGTTAGGAGAAAGCGAATTCTCCCTGATGGAGAACACGCGCTTTCACCCGGGCGAAGAGGAGAACGACCTCGAGCTGGCGCGTCAGTTTGCGCAGCTCGGAGATTTTTTCGTGAACGATGCGTTCGGCGCGGCGCACCGCGCGCATAGCTCCACGGTCGGTGTGGCCCAGTTCCTCGCGCCTGCGGTGGCCGGCCTTCTTATGGAACGGGAGCTCGAGTACCTCGGCAACGCCCTCGCAGCACCACAACGTCCATTTATCGCGATCCTTGGCGGGGCAAAGATTTCAGGCAAGATCGACGTAATAGAAGCGCTCCTGCCGAAGGTGGATGGGCTCCTTATTGGCGGAGCCATGGCATGCACATTCTATCGAGCGATGGGATTGGAAACGGGGAAGTCGCTCGTGGAAGAAGACCGCATCGCGCTCGCTGCCGAGCTGTTGGAGCGGGCGCGGATGCGCGTGACGATGCCGCACGATTGCGTGGTGGCGCCGTCGCTGGAAGCGCCTAACGCGGCGCACGTCGTGAAACGCGATGCGATAGCGGCTGACGAGGCGATGTTCGACATTGGTCCCGACAGCATCGCTTCGTACACGCGTGCGATCAATACAGCGAAAACAGTGGTGTGGAATGGTCCGATGGGAGTCTTCGAAACGCCACCATTCGATCAGGGCACGCGCGGCATTGCGCAAGCGATGGCGAACGCCACGAAGGGTGGATGCACGACCATCGTGGGGGGCGGCGACTCTGCGGCCGCCGTCGAAGAGGCCGGCCTCGCCGACCAGATGAGCCACGTGTCCACCGGTGGTGGCGCAGCGCTCGAATTTCTCGAAGGCAAAACGCTGCCGGGCGTCGCGGCGCTCACAAACAAATGAACCGCCTGCGGAGGCCGGTGTTCGCGGCCAACTGGAAGATGCATCACGGACCGACGGATGGTCGTGAGTTCATGCGCACGTTCCTCGCACACTTTCCGCGACATAGCGATCGGACTCTCATATTCTTCCCGCCGGCAGCAACAATCAGCGCCGTGCACGATGCTTTACGAGAGCGCAGCGAGATCCTCATAGGCGTGCAGAACATTCACTGGGAAGACAAAGGGGCATTTACCGGGGAGATTTCGGCATCGATCGCGCGCGATGCCGGGGCGTATGTTGCGCTCGTGGGCCACTCCGAACGGCGTCATGTCTTCGGTGAGACGGACGAAGAAACCGGGAAGAAGGTCGCAGCGGCGCTGCGCGCGCGCCTAACGCCGATGTTATGCGTCGGCGAGACTCTCGCGGAGCGGGAGCGTGGTGCGACCGAAGAAGTCGTTCTGCGTCAGCTCGCGGCCGGGCTGGCGCCGGTGGACGCGGCTCATGCCCTCGACATGGCGATCGCTTACGAACCGGTCTGGGCAATCGGCACCGGCAAGAACGCGACGCCGGAGGACGCGAGCGCAATGCACGCCGTTATCCGCCGATATCTGGCTGAAAGGCTCGGCGACCGGGCTAAACATACTCCGGTCATCTATGGCGGCAGCGTCAACAGGGGCAACGCGGCATCTCTCCTCGCGGCGCGAGATGTGGACGGCTTGCTCGTAGGTGGCGCAAGTCTGGACGCTGTCGCTTGGACGAGCATCGCGAGCACTTGATTCCAGGCTGTAAGTCCGCGATTTTGTTGCACTTGCTTGCGCTTCGTTAGCGCTTCGTTTCAACGGCTTTTGGTCTCTGCATGTACACGTTATTGCTGGTTCTCCTCATCATCGACAGCCTGCTTCTTGTCACCGCCATCCTTCTCCAGGCCGGAAAGGGTGGGGGACTCGCAGCGAGCTTCGGTGGTGTCACTACCGCCGCTGATGCCTTCATCGGCTCTCGTCAGGCAGGCAACCTGCTGACGAAAGCCACGTGGTGGTGCGGCGGGGTCTTCCTGGCGCTCGCGTTCCTTCTGCAGGTCATGTCTTCGCGGACTGCGGCTCCTCGCTCAGTGCTGGATCAACTTCCCGGTCCTGCCTCGGCGCCTACCGTTCCCAAGTCGCAGCCGCCCGTTCCACTCTCGGCGCCTAACAAGCAGGATGCGCGGCCTGATACTCCTGCTGCGAAAGGTCCGGTGGAGCGGCCGAAGTAAGGATGATCGCGAAGGCACGCGAGCCAGGGTTCCTCCTCCTCGAGGATGGAACCCTTTTTCGTGGCTGGCTCTCGCACAGCAGCAGTCCTGATCAGGCGCTCTCGGTCGCCGAGGTCGTGTTCACCACGAACCTAACGGGATATCAGGAAGTCTTTACAGATCCGTCGTATCGCGGCCAGATCGTCGTAATGACCGCGCCGATGATCGGCAATTACGGCGTCAACGCAGAAGACGCGGAGTCCGACCAGCCGCAGATAGCCGGCGTCGTAGTTCGTGAGCTTTCGCGCACGTATTCGAATCGGCGCGCCGATGGCGATCTAGCAGCCTGGCTCGAACGCGCCGGTGTGCCGATCCTGGAAGGCGTAGACACGCGACAGCTGACGCGCCGGTTACGGAGCGACGGCGTCGTGAATGGAGTGCTGGCCCCGGGGAATGACATCACAGAAGCCGCGCGGGCAGCACTCGAGGCCTGTCCGAGCATGATCGGTCTGGACCTGGCGTCGGTCGTGTCGACCACGAAGTCGTATGAATACGGATCGCCTAACGCGAAATCCCACATCGTCGCGTACGACTATGGGATCAAGCGCAACATCCTGCGACTCTTCGAAGACAACGACTGTCGCGTCACCGTCGTCCCGTCCAAGACGCCGGCAGACGAAGTCCTGGAGCGTCAACCCGACGGCGTCTTCTTTTCCAACGGGCCTGGAGACCCCGCCGCTGTTACGTATGCACCGGGCACCATGCGGCACCTCGCCGATGCTCAAGTTCCAATCTTCGGCATCTGCCTCGGGCACCAAATCCTGGGTCTCACGTTCGGCGGCTCCACAGAAAAGCTCCCGTATGGCCACCGAGGGGGAAATCACCCTGTTCGCGACGTCGAGACGGGGCGAGTGCTGATCACCTCGCAAAACCACGGATTTGCCGTCTCCGGCGACGAACGTGGCGTGCCCGGTGCTCCTGCCCTCGAGGTCACACACGTCAACCTGAACGACGGCACGATCGAGGGGATCAAGCACCGCGAGTTACCGGTTTTCGGCGTTCAGTACCACCCCGAGGCGGCTCCTGGGCCACACGACGCCCGCCCCCTCTTCCGCCAGTTCATGGCGGCCGTGCGGAAATCCGAATAAGCCAACAAGCAGCGTCGACTCACGCGGAGAACGCCGGACGAGCGCGGATACTGCGTGCTTTCTTTGAATAAACACTCGACCCATTACCGTCCGTCTTGGCGGACTCCGCGTTAGCCGCGCTGCTGCTTTTCTGCCCTTTGTGTGACAGGCCCCAGTGGCGCAAACGCTTGACACACAATACTTAAGGGTCTATGTTCGACGGGCCAGCCTGCCTCAAGGGAACTCAGTTCCCGCCCCACCGCGACGATGACTAAAGCCGATTTGGTCGAACACGTAACGGCTCAGATTGCTCAAACGGCTGGGCCAATGATCTCCAAAAAAGATTGTGCCCGTGTCGTTGACGCGTTTCTCGACGCAATCAAAGAAGCACTCCAGCAACAGCGAAATATCGAAGTGCGCGGCTTTGGCACGTTCAAAATCCGGCATCGCAAAACGCGCATGGCGCGCAATCCGCGCACCGGTTCTCCTGTAGAAGTTTCCGCGCGACCGGTGCCTGTGTTCAAGCCATCGAAAGAGTTGCGTGCAATGGTCGCCGATCTGGAGCCGCTTCCAGAAGGTCCGAACGACTAGCCGCGAAGAGTTAATTGACGATCGGCCTCGCTACGAGCGAGGCTTTCTTTTTTGGAACTGCTTTTGTGGCCGCGGGTTGACGCAGGTTGACTCCGGAGCAGCGCAACCAGCGTAACCGCGCCAGGTGATGTCCTTGGCTCGCACTTAGTCGATATTATCACTTCATGCGCGTAGCCCTTCACCTCTTTGCGTCGTACGCCGATGCGCTCGGTACACGCTCGCTGGACGTGTCCTTGCCTGACAACGCGATCGTGCGGGATGCACTCGAGTATGTGCGAGCACTGCCTGGGGCGCAGAGCTTGCCACCTCAGCCATTGGTTGCTGTGAATGCCGAATACGCGCCGCTCGACCGGCCGCTCAAGCAGGGCGACGAGGTGGCTCTTATCCCACCGGTGGCGGGCGGATGATCCACGTTGCGCTCGTCCGGGAGCCGATCGACATCACACGGCTGATCGGCCGCGTGGCGTCGCACCAAATTGGCGCGATCGCGGCATTTCTTGGCACGGTGCGCGACGTCAATGAAGGACGTCCTGTGACCGGCATCGAGTATTCTGCATACGAGGAAATGGCAGAACGCGAGCTCCTGGCGATCGCGGGCGAAGCCTCGCGGCACAGCGACGTTCCGTGTGCGGTGGCGATAGAACACCGGCTCGGGGAACTCTCGTTAGGTGACGTCAGCGTGGCGATTGTCGTATCGCATCCGCATCGCGCGGCCGCTCTGCACGGGTGCCAATACGTGATTGAAGAGCTCAAGGTGCGCGTGCCTATCTGGAAGCGGGAGCATTATGCCGACGGAACGCGCGCGTGGGTGGACAACCGCGGCACGCATGTGACGTCGGAGGTCATCGGCTAATGTCGACGACGCTGACCGACCAATTCGGACGGCGCATCGAGTATCTGCGGATCTCGATCACCGACCGCTGCAACTTCCGCTGCGTCTATTGCATGCCGGTCGACGGTCTGCCATGGCTCCCGAAGGCCGAGATCCTGACGTACGAGGAGATCACGGAAATCGTTAGGCAGCTCGCGCCCCTGGGATTGCGCCGTCTGCGCATCACCGGCGGCGAGCCCACGATCCGGCCCGACCTCGTCACGCTCGTGCGTATGCTCCGATCCGTTCCCGAGATCGAGGATATCTCCCTCTCCACAAACGGCGTTAGGCTCCCCGAGCTGGCCCGGCCGCTGTGTGACGCGGGCCTCGATCGCGTCAACATGAGCGCCGACTCGCTGCGCCCGGAACGCATCGCGGCGCTCGCGCGCAGAAACCTCGCCTTCGCACCGCGGGCCGCGGCGGTGGCCGCGCAAGAAGCGGGGCTCGACCCTATCAAGCTGAACATGGTCGTGCTGCGCGGCATCAACGATGACGAGGTGACCGACTTCGCACGCCTGACGCTCGAACATCCCTGGCATGTGCGTTTCATCGAGCTCATGCCGGTGGGCGATCTGCGCGACCTGACGTGGGATCATGTCGTCTCGAGCGAGGAGATTCTCGACCGCCTGCAATCGCTGGGCGCACTCGCTCCCGACGGTGGGCCGGCCCGAGGAAATGGCCCAGCCAAATACTTCCGTTTGCACGGGGCTCAGGGAACCGTCGGGGTCATCACGCCGATGACCCATACGTACTGCGGCTCATGCAACCGTGTGCGCCTAACGGCCGATGGGCGCCTGCGCACGTGTCTCTACGGGGACCACGAAGTCAATCTGCGTGAACCGCTGCGACGCGGCGAGCCGCTGGGCGACCTGTTCCGACAGGCGCTCGCCGACAAGCCGCGGGAACACCAGCTCCTGCAGATGAAGGTCGGCGGTCTACGCGCGCTTTCGCAGGTGGGCGGCTAGCGCGCGTTAGGCTCCTTTGAGCCGTTTGTGCCGGTGTGCGCCGCACCGATCAATTCCAGCAACGTCTCACGCAAGTGCTGGGTTTCGTCGGCCAGACTGCCGGACGCTATGAGGTTGGTTTCTTCGAGCGTGTCCGTGCGATACGCGAACAGCTCTTCGCTTTCACCGGGACCACGGATCAAGTGGAATCGGCTGTCCAATAGCGATGCGAGCGGACCGTTCGCGTTGCGTGACGAGGGTGGGACATTAATACCCTGAGTCAGAGTCGCGAAAAGCGGGCTCGCGGGCGGGCGCGGGGACTTTCCCCATAAATACGCCAGCGTGCTGCCAGGGATTCCGCTCCCCTCACGCGCCCCGGCGAGATCCAGGATTGTCGCCGCGAGATCGCGAAGTGTAACCGGCTCCGTGATGCGTTGAGCTGGCACCGCGCGCGGATAGCGGATGTACAGAGGAACGCGCAGAACATCTAGGTACAAGCTGTTCGCGTGACCCTCGAGTCCATGTTCTCCCAAGTGCTCCCCATGATCCGATGTGACGACAACGATCGTGTTGTCCAATACGCCGCGTTGTTGCAACGAGTCGAGAATCCCCTCGAGCACGCGATCGAGACGAGAGATCGCCGCGTCGTAGTAATCGCTCCGCTTTCCGCCCGGGAACAGCGAATCCTCGCCAGGCGTTGGTTTGAAGAGTCCATGCGCCTCGAAAAAGTTGATGAACGCAAAAAAAGGACGCTTGCCTCGCTCCGCTTCCCATTCGAGGAATTGCTTGCTGCGGCGCGCAGCATCCGGCGGCTCATCGGCAGCTTCTCGTGCGCGTTGAAAGTTGAAGTTGCCAAGGGCACGCGCCACGTCGCCCAGCGAACGGCTCATGAGAAACATGTTCACGAACGCCGTGCGACCCAGGACGAAGTGTCGCAAGACCAGCGGGAAGGTGATGGGATAGTCCGCGTAATGGACAAAGCCGTCATTAAGTCCAGATTCGTACGACGTGTACAGCAGATTGTCGACGAATCCTCCAGTGACATAGCCGCGATCTCTGAATGCCTCCGCCAGCGTACGATGCCTGGTGTCGAAGGAGCGGTTCCAATCGCCTGTGGTGCTGTCGGGATAGACACCTGTGAAGACGGTGGCATGTGAGGGCAGCGTCCATGGCGCCGTGCTCAACGCGAAATCGAAGACGGCGCCTTCGCTGGCGCGCGCGTTCAGGTTAGGCGTCGTCGGTCGCGCGTACCCGTACAGACTCATGTTCGACCGGCGCACAGTGTCCAATATAACGAGAAGGACGTTAGGCGCGTCCGGCGCGGCAGCGCCGAGTCTCGCGAGGGCAGTGCGTTCCGTGGCCCAACGCCACGAACGCTCGGCCGCCCCGATCACGACGACCATGGCAGCCAAAGCCAGCGCTCCGCGCCGGGCCACGCGAAGCCAAGCGTTAGGTGAGTGCCGCGCGTGCGCGGCAAGACGTACAGCCACACCTGCGGCAACCAGCGCCATCGCGTAATGGGCGATGCGCGGTGTGTTGAGGAACAATGCGAACGTCGCATAGAACACGAGGGGGCCAACGATCCAGGCGATCGGCAACGACCGTCGCCAAGCTGCGAGCACGGCCAGCAAGATCCCTGGGATCAGCAGAAAGAGCACGGCCGCCAAAGGCGTCATCCACACCAGGTCTCTGCTCAACCACATAAAGCGGCCGAGGATCAGGCCGCGGAAAAGTGCGATGCCGACGTCGATGACCCCCGCAGCGAGGCCGAAAAACACGGCGATTAAGAGCGCATCACGCCACGTTATGCGCGCTGCTGGCCTATTCTCGATGGGTTTGGCCGTCATGTCGCTAATCAAATTATTGGTTAGGCGTGGGGCGCGTATAGATTTGCGGCGCTCTGTTCCGAGGACTCGTAATGTTCGTCGCGGCGTATCCCCTTGGCGTCCTATGCGTGCTACTCACCCAGCTGCTGGTGGCGGCTGCCTTCGTGGGAATCGGCTTGCTCGTGCGCCGCGCATTCGGCCTAACGAAAGTCTCGCTGGACGACTGCTTCACAGCGTTCTGGATCGGCTTCGGCGTGGTGATCCTCGCGCTGATGCTGTGGCACTTTGTGTTGCCCGTCAACGCGGCTGCGCTCGCGCTCGTCATGCTGGTCGGCGCGCTGGGTGTCTTCCTATCGCGCGATGTGCTGCGGTCGGTGCTGGACGACGAGAAGTGGCTCTCGAGCCGCGCCTGGCGTGCCGCGTTTGCGCTTGCAGCGCTGTACGTCGCCAATCAAGGGTTAGGCAGCCTAACATATTCCGACACGG